>DASXQM010000068.1:0-15607 GCA_036507195.1 Pyrinomonadaceae bacterium
CCGCCCATGATTAGCATCCCGCGAAGGCTCAGTGTGGGTATCATCGGCTTTCGCAGATACAGAAACGGCCAGTCGTCGGTCGCACTGCGCAAGCCACCTTCGGGTGGCAACACGGTGGCCAACCCAAAATGTTGCCAGTGAGACTGACCCGGTACCCCGTTAACCGCATTATTAACTACATCGTCAGGAGTCTGTTGTTCGGCCGGAGTTGGCGGGACAGACTGTAGGAAGCCGTTTGGCGAGGCTGGCCCAGGCGGCTGATCGTCGCGCAGAAAGTAATCAGGCTGCCGGGTAAACGCGTTCCGCAAATCATCGGTAGCCCCGGCAAAGAAAACTGTGAAGTCTCCGAACGTGGCTCTTTCGGGATCAATCTCTTTTCGGTAAGGCAGCGTTAGGACTAATGGATTGCCGGCGCCAAACACTTCCTCCAGACCCTTCTGCAAACGCGCAGCCAGCCAGCCTTGACGAAAATAGTTGTAGATAACGAAATTGCCCTCGGGTTTGAGGTGACGGCGCACGTCTTCGTAGGTTTGGCGCGTGAATAGAAAACTCTCAAGGCGAATATTGCTATAGCCGCTGTGTAAAACCAGCGAGTCCACCAGGGCGTAGACGATCAGATCGTACTTGCGGTTCGTTGAGCGGAGAAAGTTGCGGCCGTCATCCAGATGAATCTCAACCCGCGGATCCTGGTAAGGCTGATCGGGATGATACTGTCGCCCCAGCCGATTAATGGCCGGGTCGATCTCCACGGCGTCAACGTGCCTGGCCCCCCACTGCAAGGCCCGGCTGACATCATTACCCGACCCGGCTCCGATGATCAGGACATCACCAAACGCCGGTCTGCCCGCGTCTCGATTCAGCAAGTGGGGTAAGGCATAGGCCGGGAAGTTCTCGTTTCGCGACACCATTTGTTGGTGATAAATCAGGTTTACAGAAAGAGAAAGATCAGCTTTCTTGAAATCAATTCGGTAGTAAGGGGACCATAATTGCTGCGCGTCGCGCTGGCCCTGATAGTCGTCATGTACAGGCACTAAAACAGCCAACCAGACCACGATAACCAACAGCAAAGCGATCAATGGAGCCAATCCGATGAGCCGTCTGGGAAGACGATGGCGAGGTGAGATGAAATAGAAATAGCTCAGCCCCAGGGCGACCAGCAAGAACCACCAGAACGGCGACAGCTCCAACCATGAGGAAGAGGCAAACAACAAAATGCCGGCGATGCTGCCGATGATGTTCAAGGTGTAAGCCTGCACGCGATTAGGCCAACGTTTCAGGGCTCGACCCAGCTCCTGACCAGGGCCAATGAATGCCAACGCGATCACAGTAAAAAAGAAGCCGCACAGAACTTCGACAGGGATTGCATAGCTGGAAAGGTCACCGCTGTGATACTCAGTGCCAAAGAAGATCTGCTGCGGCGAGGCTTGATTGCCGACATCCACGAACTTTACGAATGAGCCGCTACTAATCTCGACTGCATGCGCGGCCGCCAGGGCGACGACGAGCAAGAGCGGTGTCCACGTCAGGTAGTTGCGGGCGTGACTGGCAGCCAAACAACCAACGGACATTCCCAAAAAGCAGGCCAGCAGCACGACGTTGGTAAAAAACGTCAGGTAAAGAACATGGGCCGGGAACCAGCGAATTCCGGCCAGTTCCAGGAACAAAATTACGAGGCTTATTAAAAACAACTCGAAGCCATTACCGAACCGGGAAAAACCCTGGGAATCGTTTTTAGGTAAAGGGATAGTGCTCACTGGTCCTCTTCTTCGCGCTCTTCGAGCCAGGGCGTCTTTTCGCGCGAGGCGTCAAAGCCACAGCCATATGGTGCTTAGGTGTAGCTGGTAAACGGGAAAGCTCAATGAATGCGAGCCAGCATCTCGACCAACGCCTCGGGCGCGGACCACTGCGCGTTGTGATCCGCAGTCAACTGTTCCACGGGCCAACCGCGTTCCCTGGCGCGTTGTGCCTGAGGCCAGAAGTCGTCATCTTTGGCTTCCTTACCCGCGTCCACTGTGAGGATGTAAGTAGCGGGAACTTTCAGACCGGCCTTATTCTTCAAGACAATTGATTCAGTAAATGTTTTCAAAGGCTGTGGCACATCTTTCGGTGGCGGCTGATTGGGCTTGACCCAGGGAGGCACAATGTAATCGCCTTTGATCATCGGTTTGAGCCAATCCCCTCGCGTGCCCGTGAAACCCATCACGCTCTCGCCATCATTGGGCACGAAGGCATCCACATAGACCAGCCTGCGTATCCGATCCGGGACGCGATCCGCCACGCCGGTGATGACCATGCCACCGTAACTATGGCCTATCAGGATGATGTCATGAAGATCTTCGAACAATATCGTGTTAACCACATCGTCGATGTGCGTGCTCAAGCCGATGTCGGGTCTGGCCAGATGAACGCGCTCTCCCAGACCGGTCAACTGCGGTCGATAAACGTTGAAGCCTTTTTCCCGGAGCAGTGCCTCGACCTTGCGAAAAGCCCAACTGCCACCCCAGGCGCCATGAACGATGACGATCGTCGGCTTTGTGGGTATGTCGGTCTTTTGCGCCTGGGCGTGCGCGATGAGGGATGCCGCAGCGAAAAGAAGTATCAGGGAGCAGCCGCTAAGAATTCGTTTGATTTTCATGATTACCTCTTGGGTTTGAGCTTATGTGCGTGAGCCCCTTTAAACTGAGCGGCTCTGCCGCAGCACCGTGCGGAAAGGCTTCGCCTTTCCGTAGGCAACTATTTATTCCCGAGGCTACGCCTCAGCCGGGGAGGCGCAGCCTCCCTTATTAAAGAGCTGAGACGGTAAGGCGGAGCCTTACCGCACTGTGCGGCGGCACAGCCGCTGACGATTCTGGCTCGTCCGCCGAGACTAGCACCTCATCATTTCCTATCCGAGTTGCTGACAAACGCCACGCGTTTACTATCTGGAGACCACGAAGGAACATTGATTGTACCCTGCCCGCCGTACACGTAAGCGATGACCCTGGGCGGGCCCCCCGCAGCGGGCATCAGCATGAGGTAAACGGGTTTGTAAAAAGGATGATCCTCGGGTTTAACTTCCCTGGGAAAAGCCAGGAAGACGATCCACTTTCCATCGGGAGAGACGTGCGGGAACCAGTCGTTGTATTCGTCATTAGTCACCCGCTCCTGACTGGTTCCATCCGGTTTCATGCGCCAGATCTGCATCAAGCCGGTGCGTGTCGAGTTGAAGTAAATGTATTTTCCGTCGGGCGTGTATTCAGGTCCATCATCCAGTCCCGGCGTGCTGGTTAGCTTCGTCTCCGTTCCTCCGGTGGAGGGGATTTGGTAGATGTCGAACTCGCCGTTTCGTTGCCCCGTGTAGATCAGAAACTTGCCATCGGGGGACCAGCCGTGCAAGTAAGAAGGCCCGTGTGTCGTGATTCTTTTCGGCGTTCCACCTTGCACCGGCATGGTGAACACATTCGATTGATTCTCCTCTTCCTTGATGTGATTGCTGATGGCGAGCAGCTTGCCGTTGAACGACAGCACGTGATCGTTGTTGTTACTGGTGGCAAAGGCGGTGTTGATTTCCGTCGGCGTTCCACTGGTGAGGTCGAAGCGATAAAGCCGGCCGTTGCGGTTATAGATCAGGGCCTTACCGTCCTTGGTCCAGTTCGGTGCTTGCAGGGAATCGGCCACATGGTAGATCGTCCGCCGGCTTCCGTTTTCGACGTCAAGGATTTCCAAATCACTGCCGATGTAATCTCGGTACGGAACGAAGTTGTCCGGAGCCGGCACGATGATTGCCACGTTGCTAAACACTGCCTCCTCGATCACATCCTTGTTATGTGAACAGACGAAAAGGCCCACATAGACTTCATCGCCCAGCGCCAGATCCGAGACTTGTTCCGTTGCCAACGGATTGCCAAAGCGAGCCACGGCCATCGTATAGGTGTTGCCTTTTCTTTCCAGTTGCAGCACGTCCGCGGTTTTTACGGCTGAAATCTTTTCCTCGGTAGTAGCGCCGTTCGTGCGCCGGAACTGCAGAGAGGTTAGGCCATCGCCATGGACCACGGCAGTGACGTGAGGCGAACTTGATTCAAGGCTCGAGCGCACGATCCAGCCAATCTTTCGATGCGCCTCGACACCCTTGCCGATAAACTGCGCTCGCGCACTAAGGATAAAATCTCCTTTCATGCGCTTCCATACCAAATGGAACTCATCCGAGCCGAGCCACATGTTCGTGCCCGAGCCGGTGAGGGTGTATTCCTGCTTGCCGGGATCATAAGTCACCGAGCCGGGATTCTGCACCGGGCCAACGTCTGCCTGACTTTCAAAGATCCCAAGGGCTGGTTGCTGAGAATGAGATGACCTCGTTGCCAGGATTAGACACCCCGCAAACGTCAAGGCCATGATCAAGCCGTAGGTTCCAGCTCTCATTTGGTTTTCACCTTAGTGTGTTTTGGTGGATCGTCTTAGGCTTTCAGGTGGTGTGCTTCCCAGAGCCGCCACACAAAAAGTCATCAGTCTGCGAGCGGGCATCTTATCATGAATCTTCGCCCGTCTCATCTTGCTCTTAGCTTTCGAGGCGCATACCATGCGCAGGCAACTCATTTCCAGTCTGATGACCGTCGGAAGGAAAAGGTAAATCCAATGCGAAAACTTTGGTCGATGATTGTTCTTTCCATTCTTAATGCCAATGTCGCGGGTGCGTTAAGCCAGTCGCCTGCGGTGCATTCGCTCAGGTCCCCGGCCGAGGTCGACCGCCGTGTCGACTCTATTCTTAGCCAGATGACGCTGGAGGAAAAGATCGACCTGCTGGGCGGAGTCGATGGTTTTTTCATTCGCGACGTTCCGCGTCTTAACTTGCCGCGACTGAAGATGGCCGACGGCCCGATCGGCGTCCGCAATTTTGGGCCAGCCACAGCCATGGCCGGAGGCATTGCGCTGACGGCTACATGGAATCCGGCGCTGGCCGAACGCGTAGGCACGGAGATCGGACGCGACGCACGCGCCAAAGGCGTGCACTTTCTGTTGGGACCAGGTGTAAACATCTACCGCGCACCGATGAACGGAAGAAACTTTGAATACTTCGGCGAGGACCCTTTCCTGGCCTCGCGCATTGCGGTCGGTTACATCAGAGGTGTACAGAGTCAGGGCGTCAGCGCCACTGTCAAACACTTCATTGGAAACAACTCTGAGTTCGATCGCCACAATACGGACTCAATCATTGACGAGCGAACGATGCGAGAGATTTACCTGCCGGTCTTCGAGGCCGCCGTTAAAGAGGCGCATGTCGGGGCCATCATGGATTCATACAATCTGACCAACGGCCAGCACATGTCGCAAAACAAGTACCTGCTCAACGAAGTAGCGAAGAAGGAATGGGGCTTTGACGGCGTGATGATGTCCGACTGGTTTGCGACTTATGACGGGGTAGAGGCAGCGAACGGGGGTCAGGACGTGGAAATGCCTTCAGGCGCGCATATGAATCAGCAGATCCTCAAGCCGGCGATTGAGCAGGGCAAGGTTTCCGTGGCCACGATTGACGACAAAGTGCGCCGCATTCTGAGCACAGCCGTGCGCTTTGGCTGGCTCGACCGTGATCAGACAGACTGGTCTATTCCCCGCTACAACCAGCTGGGTCGTCAGGTAGCACTCGATGCCGCGCGCGAAGGTATCGTGCTGCTGAAGAACGAACGCGGCCTATTGCCACTCAGCAAGGAGAAGATCAGATCCATCCTGGTCGTTGGCCCCGACGCTTATCCGGCCGTGCCTGTCGGTGGTGGCAGCGCTCGCGTGGAGCCTTTTGCGGCTGTTAGCTACCTGCAGGGCCTGAGCAATTATCTCGGCACGCCCGTCCAGGTGCATTACACCCGCGGGGTTCCTTCCCTGGGAGAGATGGCTGAGGCGACAAGCTTCACCACGTCCTCGAGCAACGGGCAACCCGGTCTCAACGCCGAATACTTCAACAACATGGAGTTGCAAGGAACTCCGACGGTGACCCGCATCGAACGACTGATCGCCTATGGCACCGGTGCGCGCTTACCAGAGCAGACCGTTTCGTCACGGTGGACCGGCTATTACGTCCCAAAAGATTCAGGGTCATACGACGTCTTCGTGCAATCGACAGGGGAGGATGGCGGCGCCTATCGCCTCTATATAGATGACAAACTTCTCCTGGACAATTGGACCGCAAACAAGGCTCTCGTTAGCTATGTCAGTCTTTCGCTCGGAGCCGCGCCGCATAAGGTTGTGTTGGAACAACGAGGGCGATCGCAGTGGCTCGGTGGGCGACTAAGACTCGGAATTGTGCGGACCGGGCAATATGTTGACGCGGAAGCTAAGCAACTTGCCGCGAAAGCCGATGTGGTGGTTGTCGCCGCGGGTTTCGATCCGGAGACGGAGAGCGAAGGCGCGGACAGAACCTTTGCTCTGCCACCCGGACAAGACGAGTTGATTCGGGAGATGGCTGCAGCCAACAAGAATACGATTGTCGTCATGACCTCTGGCGGCGGCGTTGACATGAACTCATGGGTCGATCGAGTGCCGGCGCTGCTTGAAGCGTGGTATCCGGGACAGGAGGGCGGAACCGCGCTGGCCGAAGTTCTTTTCGGAGAGGTAAATCCTTCAGGCCGCATGCCGGTTACCTTCGAGCGTCGCTGGGAAGATAACCCGGTGCACGGCAGCTACCATCCTGAAGCAGGCACGAACCGCGTAGTCTATAAAGAAGGAATATTCGTCGGGTATCGCGGCTATGAGCACAATGGCACGAAGCCTCTCTTTCCATTCGGCTCGGGACTTTCCTACACAACCTTCCAGTACAGCAACTTGTCCATTAAGCCCTTTGCGGGCGCTACATCGAATGGTGACTCTCCCGGACCACGCTATGAAGTCTCGTTCGAGGTAAAGAACACCGGGACACGCCAGGGCGCTGATGTGGCGCAAGTATACGTGGGCGAGACGCAAGCGAAAGTCCCGCGCCCGGCGAAGGAGCTAAAAGGCTTTGTGAAAGTAAGCCTGCGCCCGGGGGAGACAAAGCAGGTATCGGTCATACTCGACAAGCGTGCGCTGTCTTACTACGACGTCAATGCCAAACAGTGGCGCGCCGAAGCCGGCGATTTCGCTGTGCTCGTTGGTCGCTCATCCGAGCAGATTGAATTGCGTGGCAAGCTCACGCTGACAAAGGCAATCGGAACAGCCAGCAAGTGAATCACTGAGGCTGACAGCTCTCTAACTGCGAAGGTCGCAGAAGATTGTTATCTGCCAGTCACATTCAATAGGCGAACCATGCAGAATTGCCATCACTGTGCCGGCGCATTTGCGATCTCTTCGAGCTTTTGCTTGAGTCCGGGAAGCCAGTGACGCTGGAATTCCGGTTCCACAGTCTGCGCCAGCGATAGAGCTTTCTCGTATGCCACGCGCGCTTCAACGGGTCGTTTCAACTCCATCATCATGTCGCCGAGCAGAACCTGTGACTGCACACAATCGGGGTAGACTGCGATCGCCGCTTGCGCCTCTTCCCTTGCCCGCTCTACTTGATTTGCCTCGAATAACTCTCTCGCATGTTGCTCGTGGGCTAATGCCGAGGCCAGCGGAATATCAAAGTGTCCGTCGAACACCAGGATGCCGTGTTGGATTACCGCAGTGGGTTGCAGCTTCTGAAACTGATCGTAAGGGTTCAGCAGGTCGGGTCCGTATTCAAATCCTGAGAGCGTGCCGGCGCTAATCAAGACCGGTCCATCGATTGAAGCTGGAGCTTCAACGGGCGTCTGGAACCACGGCGTCACAATGGTAGGCAGAAGCTTGCAGGGAATTCCATAGTAAGCGGGATCAACCAAACCCTGGGCGAAGTAAGCAATCCAGCAGTTCTTCACCCCGCGGTTGTCCAGGTACTGCTTAGTCGCTTTGAGTTGCTGGGCCCAATCCGCATTCGAGTCAGATAGATACTTGTGAGTGTTCGCCGGCCCTCCCCACAACTCGTTGGCGTAGGGGATATAAGTCGGAAAAACTCGCAGCGAAGAGATCGCGTGAAACAAGAGCAGCACCGCGATCACAAACGCCCAACGTCTATTGCTTCGAATAAGCGTCCAGGACGCACCTCCGATGAGCACACTGAGAAATACATATAGCGGCAGGATATGGCGGACTCCGATATTCAAGCCCGAACTCATCGCCACGGCTAAGTGAAAAACCGGAGGCACGGTGAGGAACAAAATTTCTCGCCAGCAATTCAGCTTGCGAGTGGCGACGGCGCCCACGGCCAGCAGCAGCAGAATGAGAAACCCAAGCGTAGACTTGACCGCAAACGCGACGGGAAAGTAGAACCAAACACCATGGGGATAGACTTTGCCGAGGATGAAGGTCTGCATGAAGTCCGCGACCTGGCGCACGTCGGCTAAACCGTACAAATATGATTCGGGTAGCAAGCGCCAATGCGCCACCGTTAAGATCGCCTTAGCTTCGCGCGGTTTCAGGTTTTCAACGTACACAGCTAAAGATGGATTCAATTTCAATTCGGCGGGCCGCGCGTCATAGCGGAATCCATAGAAAGCCCACAACACACCGACCGCGATTACGCCGGTGACGACTAGCGCCACGGCTAGCCTGACAACGGGGTTGGCGGTTTTCGCAACTGCGCCATCGCTTTGCTCGGCGCCACGATCGCCGCGGTGATCGGCGGCCCGAACTTTGCCGCGGTGGCGCACCACTTCACAGAGTGCCAGCAGTGTCAGTATTGGGAACACGAGCAGACCGGTATGCTTGGCAGCGAGCGCCAGGCCTGCCGCCACGCCCACTATCAGCAGCCGAGCTACTGACGGGGCCTTCACATAGCGATAGAACGCATACACCGTCGCGAACATGAAACACGACAGGCCCGCATCGGTGGTGACCAGGGCGCCATGAGCCAGCAGGTTCGGCTCAAAAACGAGCAACGTCAGGGCAATGAAAGCCGCGCCCGTGCCAAACATTTCTTTAGTCGCCAGGAACACAAGCAGGGCCAATAGCAACGTCAGAATCGCCGCCGCCATCCGCGTGCGAAACAGGATCATGTCCGCGTCGTTTTGATAAAGGAATTCCTTGCCGTCCATAAAGGCTTCCACCTTGAAGTTGCGGTCCTGCAATTTCGGAGTTTGCAACGGCAAGCGGAGTAGGGGTGCTGTAGCAAGCAGTTTGACCAGCGGCGGATGTTCCGGGTTCAGACCAAAGTCTGCGTTGGTCCATGACCGGTACCCCGCGAAGATGTGATTGCCCTCATCCCAGGTTTGAGACTCCTGCCGCACTGACAGTGCCAACTGGATCAGGAGCACGATCAAAAGACCTGTTACACCGAGGAAGGTGAGTGCGCGCCGTCGCGTCACTGGTGTCATATCCAAGCCGTCTCCTTTTTCGTTAAAGACTCGACCGGGCTCTTCTGCACGGGCTGCGCAGAAATCATCTGACCTGGCCGTTCATTTCTAAAGGTTGGCCAGAATCGCACACTCAGGAATAGAAAACCAAACAGATGTCGAAATCAATCACTCAACCAGAGCCCGCTGATTGCGCAGCTGCCTCCCTCAGCGAAATCCCACCCACGGAAGTGGGTGGTACTGACTTCATAGGGCTGACTCTTTGGAGTGCGGCGACCTGTCGCCGCTTTGGTCTGAGGCGTCTTGACGCCGGTGCCTGGACAGAGTCAATCCCACCGTGGCCGCGACAGGTCGCAACCGGCCAAAGCGCTGACAGGTCGGCGCACTCCAAATCGGCGACAAACTAAAAGTTTATCGGACATGACTCCGATCTTCCGCGATGACAACAGCGACAGGCAAGGGATATAGTTTGGCTGCGAGGTGCATCATGAGTTTTCCAGTTCCCTGCTCCCTCAACAAACAGCGCTGGTTGCGATTCATTCTCGGCGTGTTTCCGGTGATCTGTGTCGCGCTCTCTTTCAGCGGCGAGTTGTCGCCCTCAATTGCAGTTAAAGCCACACCTCCTGCCGTTTGGAGTTTGGTCTGGAGCGATGAGTTTAATGGACCAACCGGTGCCGCGGTCGACTCAACCAAATGGACGCCGGCAGTCGGTGGCGGGGGCTGGGGAAACAATGAGCTCGAGTACTACACTGCTCGTCCGGAAAACGCTTATCAGTCAGGTGGTTCGCTGGTCATCAAGGCCCTCAAGGAGCATTTCACCGGGTCGGACAACGTTATGCGCGAATACACGTCAGCGCGATTGATCACGAAGAACAAATTCTCGCAGCAGTATGGCAGCTTTGAAGCGCGTATTAAGATTCCCTACGGCCAGGGTATCTGGCCCGCTTTCTGGATGCTGGGTACCGACATTGATAACGTAGGTTGGCCTCGGTGCGGCGAGATCGACATCATGGAAAACATCGGCAGAGAGCCTTCGATCATACACGGCACGATTCATGGCCCGGGATACTCTGGCGGAGGCGGCTTCGGCTCGTCTTACTCACTGCCGAATAACCAGCGCTTTGCGGACTCCTTCCACACTTTCGCTATCGAATGGGAGCCTAACGTCGTGCGCTTTTACTGCGACGGAATTCTCTACAAAACCAGGACACCCGCTGATCTTCCCGCCGGAAAGACGTGGGTCTACAACCATCCGTTTTTCATCTTGATGAATCTCGCGGTCGGCGGAGATTGGCCCGGCAGCCCCGATGCAACCACAGTGTTCCCGCAAACGATGCTGGTTGACTACGTGCGTGTGTACCAAAAATCAACCTAGTTTGGCTGATACGGCAATAACCGTAGTCACTACAATGGATGAAGCCCGGCACTTCTCACTCGCGGGGTTTTCACCCGCAACGTTGTGCCGCTTTTGGCATAGGCGGACGCGGCTTTGCACAAAATAGTTCGACCAGTCCGCGCAGCGGACTGGGGCTCTTAAGCTGCAACATTACAGAACTGAGCGCGGTAGCGCCGGATCCCAGCGTCAACATCTTCTTTAATGGCCGCCAAACGAGCATTCACGTAGACTTGATACTTTGCCAGAAGGCAACAGAAGTCTATCCAGCTCGCTCTATTCTTGCTGCTGCGCGCTGTGCCGCAATGTGTTTAGTACTGACGTTGACTCTAGCATCCGGCGCTACCGCGCTCGGTTCTGTAATGTTGAACCCGGCACCCGGATTCCTAAGTGTTTGACGCATTGAACCAGTTGGTCACTTCACAGCCTTCGCCAGCTTCTGTAACCGCGCAGTCACATTCAGTAGCGCCCGGCCGTCGTGATAGGCCTCTTTCCAAATGCGTGCCTTGAGGTGGTCGGTCGGCGTGCCATCGCGTTCGACAGTGTCATAAATCCCACCGAATTCGTGATCGACCTGGCGGTCTTTGATGAACTGCCACTGTTGTTGGAACGCTTTAAAGTACAAGTCGGTGGCGCTTCCATACTTTTCATGCATCAACAGCAATGCGTTGAGGCCCTCCATCTGCACCCACCACTCTTTGCGCAGATCTTCAGGCCGGCCCATGGTCGTGCCATCACGATAAAAGCCACCATAGTTTTCGTCCCAGCCGTATGCCAGTGCATGGTCCACGAGCAGCTTCGCCATCCGTTCGGTCTTCGGATCGCGTACAGGGCCCAATACCTCCTCTGCTTCAAGCAGAAGATAAGCAGTCTCAACGTCGTGGCCGTACGAATCATGATCGGGAAATGCCCGCCAGTCGAGGGTGAAATAAAGGTTCATCGCACCGGGCTCGACACAAATCTTGTCGCGCACGATCGCGAGCAACTCTGCCAACCGGCGGCGCAGCATTTCGTCTGGCCACACTTCATAGAGCTGCGCGAATGATTCCAACAGATGAATGTGCGTGTTCATCGATTTGTAGCCGAGCGGAAAACCGGCCAGCGGAATCGTCTCAACTCGGCCAGTGCCGGTTTTGGCCTGGACCACCTTGCCATCGCGCGTCAGCCATTCGAAATATCCGCCGTTCTTCGCGTCGTGGGCATGTTCATCCATCCAGCGAAAGCAGGCCTTCGCCAATTCGAGTGCTCTTGGATCGTGAGTCGCCTGATATGCGGCTGCAGCCCCGTAAAGGCCGAAGCTGTTGCCATAAAGATGCTTGCCATCAGTGTAGCGGTCTGTGATCTGTCCCTTGTCATCCAGGCCCCAAAAGAATCCGCCGTACTGCTTGTCCCACATGACGTTCCGGAGATAATCCATGCCGTGTGAAATGACCGGTAGAAATTGATTTTTCAAGTCCGGGCGCTTCATGACGATCTGGGCCGCCATCCATGTCATGCGTCCCTGGAAGACTGAGAACTTCCCTTCACTCGCGGTGCGCTGCCACTCGCGCGAGAAGTTGGAATAGAAGCCACCGTTCTCGTTGTCGACGGTCCGTGGAAACCACACAGCGAGAACATCTCGCCGCAGCGTCGTTTCCATCTCGCCGGCGAGCTTTAAATAGTTGTCTTTGGTCGGCGCAAGGTAAGTGATTGGACGGGGTTTGTTGGTGGGACTGGTCGCCATCTCCTGCGCTGCGCACCGCAGCCAGGAAGTGCATACCAGTATCGACACCAGTAGTATCGGCACCAGGATAGTCCGTGCATGTAACCATCTCTTGTCTTGCATGGGGAGTCCGGTTGTGGCGCAGTTTGGTTTTGGGCCTCTCATTCACACCGCGGCCCTAGAGACTTGCCGCGGTCCCATGAGGTCAGTATCACCTCGCGGTAGCGGGTGGGTCTTGCTGCGCAACTAAGACCGTGGCACGAGCAACTGCGCAGCCAAACCCACCGCTACTTACCATTGAGCACTTGGTCGGCCGCCAGCACGAGGAACATATAATTGGACGAGCCGCCGCCCAGCACATACTCACCCTGCTGCCAGAGGTAAGGAAAGTCTTTGAGCTCCGGAAAATCAGGTCGGATTAGCGCCGTGCCGGAAGCGACTCCGCCGGGTATATAGGACCAGTCGGCCCGATTGATTCCATAGGCAATCGTCAGGGAACGCGATCCTACACCGGAAGCAAATGACGCCGTGTTTTCACCTGGGTGAACTCCCAGCACAAAATTTAGAGCGTTGAGCATGTACTCGGGGCTGACAATATCCGCGAAAGCGCGATGCAGAAAATACTGTTCCACGCCAAAGCGCTGAATGTCCCAACCAGCGCCCCAGATAAGAGGACGATATGGCACACCAAAGGGAGTTGCTTTCTGTCTCTCCACAATCTTCGTGGAGCTTTGCGACACGGCGCCGCGAATCTCCTCCACAAAAGCCCGATCCTTTATTAGGCTCAGGACTTTGCCGATAGACCACCCCACTGAATCGATGTGTTGGGCGATTTGTTTGCGGTTGTCGAGCAAGACCCGTCCATACTCAGGTTTCTTCGTCGTCAGCCACAGTTCCACCGCGGCAACCATCTTCTCGTTGAAGGCGCTCTTTGGATCACGATCCTGTTTCCAGAGCGCTTCAGCGGCAGCGACACTCTCTTTAGCTAAACCGGAGTTCAATTTCTTGAGCACTCGACCGGCCATCGCCAGTGCCGCAATTCCTTTGTACTCGTGTGCCGGATTTTGCTCGGTAAATACCAGGCGGTCATCAGTTTTCCCGGAGTGCGTGGCAGATCGCTCGTCTGCTTTAAGAGATGAGTCATGAAAAAGATTGTCGGTGGAGTTGGTTTCTTCGCCAAGCAGTACGTACTGCTGAAGAGTGGGCACGATGATCCCACGGTATAGTCGCCCCATCCCGCGGTAACTTCCGAGAATGCTCAGCACTCCGTGCTCGATCTGTTGCAACACATCAGGTTTGCCATCGGGCTGATGGATCTTGACCAGCCGTTTTTCCTGGTCGATGGTTGTGTCGTCATAGTTCACGCCGAAAGCCTCGTAGGCGTTTGCCAGAATCGAGACTTCATCCGCCTGCGATTCAAGACGCAGATCGTCGTCGCCGGCATCGTGCCAGCCACCGACATTCAGCCCCGGCACAGTCTCACCAGACTTCCATTGGTTAAGCGTGGAAGCGCCTTGAAGGTAACCATCGAAATGGTTGTAGTTGATCGGAGCCATCCGCGCATCGTCCAGATGACAGGCGCCATGCCAGACGCGGTATTGCTCCTCGACTCGCATGTGGCACATCTGTACTGGCAGAAAGTATTCAATCACCGGCTGCCAGATGCCTCGTTTGTAAACGTCCGGCGAGATTTGAAAGGGTTGAGTGCGAAAGTTGCGATACTCCGCAACATACATTCCCGGCTTCGCTACCTTGCTGAAATCGAACTGCAGATATTTATAACGGAGAAACTTTCCCCATTCAGCCGGCTTGCCGGAAAGCGCCTCTTCAAAGCCGCCAGCTTCCGATATGCGCTTCACGTGAATAACATCCTGCGCTTCATCGGAGTTATCCAGTTCAACGACGGCAATCTTTTGCTGTTGCGGGTGATAGCCTACCTGAGAAACGTGGACCACTGGTTGATACTTCCAATCAGGAATACCATGCGGCGTGACGACCCATTCAATCGCCGACTTGTCGGCGCCTGCCCGTACCAATGAACGAACGACGAACCAACCGTTGTTGTGTTTGTTCCGACCATCAAGTAATTGCAGATCACCGGTGCGGCTCTCGATTATCAGTTGCTGTGCCTCTGCTTCAGGTGCGACGGAAAGACGCCGGCCAGTGGCCAACGGAACAGGCTGGACCTCGCCAGAGTTATCCCGCAGGTCAGGCCCATTCGGCTGGCGCGGAAAGATGCCTGAGTGCGTGCCCAGGTACCAACTCTTGCCAAAGAGCGCTGCCGGATACAGTTCGAAGTTAAACCCAACCTTGCCGACGAATGCAGCGGGCAAAGGACGGTCCAGGTCCACAATGATCCGCACGCCCTGGCCTTCTCCGCGCACACGAACCTGGTACGACAGGTTCAAATCGGGATAGTCGATCGGATTGAATCCCTTGCGATTGCGACCGGGGTCCGGATACGAGAGCCAGGTAGTGATTTCGTTGCCTTGTTTGTTGACGACTCGTTTGTCCTGCTTTGGCATGGGCTGCCATTGACCTGGGGTGGGATCCAGACGCAAATCACCATTAGTCGAGACGCGCACTCCATTCTGGATTATGACTACACCGCTCTGATGCCCTTCCGGGTAGATGTCCTGAAAGGCCATCACGTTGAGCCCCGGCATTTCGAAATATTCTCGATCGTTTAATTGGAGTGCCGGCCGCTGCGCGGAACTAATCGATAACGAAAGAAGAATCGAGAGCCCTATGACTAGCACCACTAACAGGTATCGGATTGGCATAATCCCGCCGTTAATTTTCGATGGTCTTATTTAGATCGTTAAGAGCTCTCATGTCTTCTTTTTTTTCGGAAGAAACGCGTTTTGCCCAAGTAGACCTCAACCAAGTGTGCTGAAGTAATTCGCTTCCAGGACCCACCCGCTACCGAGGCTGTGTCAAAACTCAGAAATCCCACCCACGGAAGTGGGTGGATTTTTCAGATCCGACCTACCAGAGGCAGCGCGGATTCTTTGGGAATCCCACCCACGGCAGTGGGTGGATAGTTCAAGTCCAGCCTCTCCGCGCTAACTTCCGATCACCACAGGCGGGATCTGAACAATCCACCCACTGCCGTGGGTGGGATTCAAAAACTCGGTCACCGCTGTTTGTAGCCCGGACTTGAACCATCCACCCACTTCCGTGGGTGGGATTTCTGAGTTTTGA
>DASXQM010000069.1:0-36841 GCA_036507195.1 Pyrinomonadaceae bacterium
AGACAGAGGAAAACTTTGAGGAGCTCCTGAAGCAAGATGCGGATATCAATTCACATCTATCTGCCCTGGAGATCGATGACGTGTTCAAGCTCGACACCTATCTACGAAATGTTGACAGGATCTTTGACAGGGTCTTTGGGGGAGAAGTAATCAGTACCACCTGCGATCAGTGGTAGTCTTCTGTGTGTTTGAATTAGTCTCTGGGCACCCTCTGAGTTCTCTGTGTCTCTGTGGTGAAGCTTGATTGCCATTTGTTGACCACCGAGACACCGAGAACACGGAGGGTGCACAGAGGAAACCGAAATCAGAACACTACCGACCAGGCTCATTTGTTGACGATCTTTTCTGCCAGGTCACCGATAAACGGCAACTTGAAAAACTTCCCCTGATAAGCTCGTACCAAACACAGAATCAATGCGATTAGCGCACCGCCTAAGACGATCAACCAGATGAGAAAGGCTAGAAGACCAACCAATGTTCCCATAATGTCTGCCAACTGTGCCGCGATTAAGACGAGCACAAAGCTAACAATCCACAATGCGAAGCACAGTACACCAACAGCAACATTGAACAGTATCGACTGCATCGCGTGAAAGCGGACCAGCTTGCTGTCTTTTTCAATCAGGAAAAAGATCAGGCCGGAGACCCAGCCAAAGATGTAGGCGAGTAAAGCAGCGATGTTCTCGTCAAGACCTGTGCTCGATTTGCCGGTTAGGCCGGGGGGCGGATTCTGCATAGTTGAGTTCTCCTGATTCTTAATTTGTCTGAAGTTAAATGCCGAATACAAAGTCGCGGGCCGAGATAGTATGCTATTAGCTACACATGAAGCAATGTTATGTTTTAGTATGAAGAGCAAAATTGGGAGCGGCGCCAAACAATATGAAAGCGAAAGTCTTCGTTAGCCTCAAACCGGGCGTTCTTGATCCGCAGGGCAAGGCCATACAGCACTCCGTCGAGCTGCTTGGCTTTACCGGAATCGCGGACGTTCGCCAGGGTAAATACTTCGAGATTGCTCTCGAGGATTCAGCCAATCAGGAGCAAGCCCGCGAATCCGTGGCTCGCATGGCGCGCGAAGTTCTTTCCAATCCGATCATCGAAGACTACCGCGTGGAGATTGAAGGGTGAAGTTTGGAATCATAGTTTTTCCGGGTTCAAACTGCGATCACGATGCTTATCACGTGATTTCAAAACAGGTTGGCCAACCGGTGGATTTCATCTGGCATCGGGATACAGATCTAAACTCTTATGACGCCTTGATTATTCCCGGGGGCTTTTCGTATGGCGACTACCTGCGCGCCGGCGCGTTGGCGCGGTTTTCCCCGGTGATGGAATCGGTGAAGAAATTTGCTGCGAGTGGCCGTTTCGTCCTGGGGATTTGCAATGGGTTTCAGATTCTTTGCGAAGCTGGACTCTTGCCGGGCGCCTTGATCCGGAATCGCGATTTACACTTTATTTGTGAACACGTCTTCGTGCGGGTCGAGACTTCAGACACACCCTATACAAATGAAATGACATCAGGCGCGGTGCTACGAATTCCGATCGCCCATGCTGAGGGAAATTACGTCTGCGACGATACGACGTTGGCAGAGCTGCGGCAGGAAGATAGGATTGTCTTTCGTTATTGCGACCAGGGCGGAAATGCCACCGATGCGGCAAACCCAAACGGCGCGCGCGATAACATTGCCGGCATCTGTAATCGCTCGCGCAACGTGCTGGGACTGATGCCGCATCCCGAACGGGCGTGCGAAGATCTGCTGGGGTCGAGTGATGGGCGGGACATCTTTCGTTCGCTTGCCGCCACGCTGGCCGCCGTGGCGTGACTACCACCCCAAGTGGATTGCCCGGCTGGTGACCCGGATTGCTCTATCTTTTTAGTTACAAGCACACGGAGAAGCTAGAAATGAAACAACATCCCGCCTGGCTCGCCGCCGGCCTTCTGGTTTTCGTCGTCCTCGCATGCAACCTGGGCAAGAAGACTGCGAGCAATTCAAATCTAAATTCCAACTCCAACTCCAATGCCGGCGCCGAAGCTGACGGATCCCGAGCCGCCATCAAGGAAATTCATATGGCCAAGGATGATAATGGCGCTCCCGGTGACGAAACAAATTCATTTGATCCCGGTGACCGAACAATCCATTGCGTCGCCACCTTGAAAGAGGCAAAGTCGGGAACGCAGATGAAGTTTGCCTGGTGGGTAGTGGATGCCGATGGCAGTCAGGACCAGAAGATAAAGGAAATCGATTACAAGACGAGAGCGCTTGAGAATGTCATTCATGCGCATTTGACCTTGCCGCAAGATTGGCCAACAGGGAAATACAAAGTTGAGGTTTACGTTAATGGCGACCTCGACAAGACAGCTTTCTTTAGCGTCAAGTAAGACGCGTGCCTACGTGCTCTACCGATCCTGATTAAGTCTTGACTAAAAAATGAAACGCTTTCTTCCGTTTGTCATCATTGCCCTGGCGCTGGGAGCGGGCTTATTAATGTTCCTGTATTTCCAGCGCTCAACCGCCGAAACTCCGTCTGCAGCGCTGGTTTCGGCCGCATCGCCTTCCCCGGCCGCAGCAAGCACGTCGAATCAGGCCGAACCCGGCGCCGAACCTCCGCATGCGCTGGGAAGTCCAAACGCGCCGGTCAAGCTTGAAGAGTTTGGCGATTTCGAGTGTCCGCCTTGTGGCATGCTTCATCCAATTATGAAGAGTCTGGAAGCTGAGTTTGGCCCGGCGAAGCTGCGACTAATCTTTCGCGAGTTTCCGCTTGTGCCAACACATGCGCACGCGCTTGCTGCCGCGCGTGCTGCCGAGGCTGCCGGACTGCAGGGCAAGTTTTGGGAAATGCATGACATGATTTATGAGAACCAAAAAACCTGGCACGAGGCTTTTGATGTGCGCCCGATCTTTGAGGGGTATGCAACGAAGATCGGCCTGGATCTGGAGCAGTTCAGGCGAAACAGCACCAATGAAACAGTTGAGCGGCGCATCTTTCTGGACGGCAAGCGCGCCCATTCACTGGGAGTGAAAGGCACACCCACTGTCTTTCTGAATGGCGGTGAAGTGCCCTTTGAGTCCCTCTCTCCCGACAAACTGAAGGCACTCATTAACAGCGAACTCGCGGCCCATCCGTGATAATCCCGGGGGGGCGGGCATCCCTTCCCCATCACCGTGACCAGCCCAAACGAAACCATCGAAACTAACCACGCAAACTCCGCTCGCCAAGCGCCAGTGGTTTACAGCGTCGCGGCCTTCATTTCACTCGTCGGACTTGCCGACTCGATCTATCTAACGGTGGAGCACCTTTCCGGACGTAGTGTTCGTTGCACCATAGTCTCAGGTTGTTCGGAGGTCCTTTCCAGCCCCTACGCGACGGTACGCGGTATTCCGCTGGCGGCAATCGGAGCCCTCGCTTACTTCACCGTCTTCAGCCTGGCCACACTCGCCGCTTTTGGTTACCGAGGAGCGGGAAAGTTTCTCACTTTTATCGTCGGCGCAATGTTTCTGACCACGCTCTGGCTGCTTTATCTGCAAGCATTCGTCATCCGTCACTTCTGCCAGTTCTGTCTGCTATCGGCTCTAGTCACCACCACTTTGATGGTTCTCGTCGTCGCCGCACGCCGGGCGAAAGCCGGAAATTAGCCGCCGGTTTACGTGGATGGAAGCGGATATGAAAAAACTCTGTGACAGAAGCATTCAGCCTTAGCGGTGTAGACACCCAGCCAGTAGGGTGGGCAATCAGACAAGGATAGACGGGATCCTCGCCTCTCAACGCGAACTCATTTGGTCATTCTTATCTGCGTGCATCCGCGTTAACCCGCGGCCAATTTAATTCCCACTTCGCTCGCTTGCCACGGTTCATCCCAGACTGATAATCTTTCCGCTCCAGCTCCCCATTGCTTTGTTTCAATCTCTATCGCGCTTCGGAAGGAGTCGCTGCTCATGAAAAAGCTACCTGTTATCTCATTGATGATTGCCGTGATGGCCATCGCGATTGCTGGAAATGCACGAACTACTGGTCTCGATGTTCCGGCGCCGCCTGCGATTGGCGCCACGATTATAGATTTCACTTTGCCTGACGCCGACGGTAAAGATCATTCCCTTAGTTCGCTCAAGGGCAAGAACGGCACAGTCCTGATCTTCATCGCGGTCCAGTGCCCGGTTTCCAATGCCTACAACGAGCGGATGGAGAAACTCGCACAGGATTACAAAGAGCGCGGCATCAACCTCGTTGGCATCAACGCCAACTCCACGGAGCCTGCTGCCGATGTTAAAAAGCACGCCGGTGAAAACAAATTGACCTTTCCGATTCTCAAGGACAATGGCAACAAAATTGCCGACTCGCTGGGCGCCACCAGGACGCCGGAAGCGTATTTCCTCGACGCCAACAACAAGCTCGTCTATCACGGCCGCATAGACAACAACCGCGACGTATCCCAGGTCAACGCCAGCGAATTGCGCGACGCGCTTGACGCAACGCTTGCCGGAAAACCGGTTGCGAAAACTACCGCGAACGCGTTTGGCTGTTCCATCAAGCGGGCTTAATAAATGTCGCTTTTGATCACTACAAGAGCCAGACTCTTCCCGTTTATTCTTGTTGGCCTTATGGCGTGCATAACCAGTTTGCTTCTGACTGTCTCCGCAGCGGCGCAATCGCCCACTGCTCGAACGGCGCAGATGAGACGCAAGGCTCACGTTGCCCCCGCCGTGAAGCGCAGCCCGCGAGCGCGCGCGATTAATGCTGCGGAAATGCAGGACTTGCTGAAACGAGACGGCAGCCACCCGCTGCTGGTCAACTATTGGGCCACCTGGTGCGATCCCTGTCGCGACGAGTTTCCCGATCTGGTGAAAATCGACAAACAGTATCGAGCGAAGGGGCTGGACTTCATCGCGATTACGCTCGATGACCTGGCGGACATTAATACCGCAGTTCCGAAGTTTCTTCGCGAGATGAAAGCAAGAATGCCTGTTTACCTTTTGAACGTAGCCGACCCGGAGCCGGCCATCAACTCAGTGGATCGCGGGTGGGGCGGCGCCTTGCCGGCTACGTTTCTTTACAACAACAAAGGCGAGGTGGTTTACAAACATTTTGGCCGCATCAAGGCGGAAGAATTGCGCGCCGCGATTGAAAAAGTGGTGAGTAATGAGTGATGAGCGATGAGTAGAAAACAACTACCCGTCTGCTTTTCACTCATCACTCATTACTCATTACTCATCACTTTCTTATGGAACCGATCACTCCCGAAGTAATTTCCGCTCACAATCTCACGCCGGAAGAGTTTGAACGTATCAAGTCGCTGATGGGCCGCGAACCTTCGTTCGCTGAACTGGGCATCTTCTCAGTGATGTGGTCTGAGCATTGTTCTTACAAATCTTCGCGCATCCATTTGCGCCGTCTTCCCACCACCGGCGAGCGGATCATCGTGCCGCCGGGCGAGAATGCCGGCATCGTCGACGTGGGTGACGGCTGGTGTGCCGCCTTCAAGATCGAATCGCATAATCACCCTTCATTCATCGAGCCATTTCAGGGAGCAGCGACTGGTGTCGGTGGAATCCTGCGCGACGTTTTTACAATGGGAGCGCGACCGATCGCCTCAATGAACAGCCTGCGTTTCGGCTCGCTGAGTCACCCTAAATATGGACGCCGCAATCGCTCGCTTCTGGCTGGTGTAGTAAGCGGAATTGCGCATTATGGCAATGCTTTCGGCGTTGCCACCGTGGGCGGCGAGGTCGCTTTCGACGATGCTTACTCCCTCAACCCGCTTGTTAATGCATTTGCGCTCGGACTGGTGCGCCGGGACCAAATCTTCTTCGGTAAGGCGACGGGAGTTGGCAATCCCATCCTTTATGTTGGCGCCAAGACGGGACGCGATGGCATTCACGGCGCGACCATGGCGTCGGCGGAGTTTGACGACGAGGCGCTGGCAAAACGCCCAACTGTACAAGTTGGTGATCCGTTTCTCGAGAAGCTGTTGCTCGAAGCTTGTCTTGAAGCAATGCGAAGCGGCGCAGTGGCGGGAATCCAGGATATGGGCGCTGCCGGCCTGACGTCGTCTTCATGTGAGATGGCCGCGCGCGCCGGCACCGGCGTGGAAATCGACCTGTCTTTGGTGCCGCAACGCGAACAAGGGATGACAGCCTACGAGATGTTACTTTCCGAGTCGCAGGAGCGAATGCTCATTGTGGCCCATTCCGGACGTGAACGGGAAGTGATTGACATCTTTCGCAAGTGGGATCTCGACGCAGTAGTTATTGGTCGCGTGCGTGAAGGTCACAACATGCGCGTGATTCACGAAAGGGAGACCGTTGCCGACATTCCAGTCTCCGCACTCACAGACGAAGCACCGTTGTACGAGCGGCCGCTGGCGAGGCCACAGTCCACAGTGGACGGTCCACCGTCGGAAGTCCAAAGTACAAAGATCAAAGATCAAAACCACAACGACGCGCTTCTCAAACTATTGACTTCGCCAAATCTCGCTTCCAAACAATTCGTCTACCGGCAATACGACCACATGGTCAGGACCAACACGGCTGTCTTGCCTGGGGCAGACGCCGCTGTCGTGCGAATCAAAGAAACCCGCCGCGCGTTGGCCATGACGCTTGATGGTAACGGGCGCTACTGTGCAGCTAACCCTCGCGAAGGCGCAAAGCTGATTGTCGCTGAAGCAGCTCGCAACGTAGTGTGCGTCGGCGCGCGCCCGCTGGCGATCACAAACTGCCTTAACTTCGCATCGCCGGAACGGCCGGAAGTGATGTGGTCGTTTTCCGAAGTTATCGACGGTATGGCTGAAGCCTGCCGCGTATTCAATACGCCGGTAGTTTCGGGCAACGTCTCGTTCTACAACGAAACTGAAGGGCGCGGTATTCTTCCGACGCCGGTGATTGGAATGATCGGCCTGGTGGAGGACGTACACCGGGTAGTGCAACCCGGATTCAAACAAGCAGGAGACGTGATTGCGCTGCTTGGGACAACGGCGGATGATCTTTCGCTTAGTGAATATGCCGCAGTTGTCGACGGTTTGTCGACTGAAGAACTGACCGCCAATGGCGTCGTTCCCAAAATCGATCTTCAAGCCGAGCGCGCGGTGCAGAATGTCTGTCTTGAAGCGGCAGAGGCGGGGCTGCTCGCATCCGCTCACGACTGCTCCGATGGAGGGCTTGCCGTTGCGCTGGCCGAGTGTTCTTTTTCTTCGCTGAATCGCGCGGCTATCGGTGCCGAAATTACATTGCCGGGCTCCCTATCTGGCTCGCTGCCGGCGGCGAGCATGCTTTTCAGCGAATCACCATCGCGAATTATCGTTAGCTTCCCGGCGTCTAAGCGCGCGGCCCTGGAGATTATTGCCGAGCGCGAGAAATGTCCGTTCACGGTAATAGGTCATGTCGGCGGTAACAGCCTGCGAGTAAAACTGGGTGAAGAAGAAACCATCTCGGCTGAAGTTAGCGCGATGGAGAATGTTTGGCGCAGTTCTCTTTCTAAAAAACTCGAGACTGAGGTGATGGCCGCGGGTAGAGAATGAGAAGTTAATTGGCCGCGGATTCACGCGGATGAACGCGGATCAAATCAAACAACTGGCAGTTCGGTTGGAAAGTCTTTGTCAGATTCGTGTAATCCGCGCAAATCCGCGGCTAATGCCATGCACCCCGTAATTTATCTCAACAAGGTAATGCTCGAAGCGACAAAGGCTCGAGTGGCACCCGTGTCGTCGGCTATGTTGTATGGCCGCGGAGTGTTTACGACAGTTGCAATCTACAACAGCAAGCCGTTCTTGTGGCCGGAACATTGGCGACGCCTCAAGGCTCATGCCGAACGACTGAAGGTCGATTGCTCTGGAACGGGTGAAAGTAGTGTTGGTGAGGCTCTTAGAAAACTCGTCGCCGTCAACCAGGTGCGGAACGGGCGCGCCCGCGTCATCCTGTTAGCACGCAGCGGACGTGACGTTTGGAAACCAAAAAAGGAAGGCGCTCGCAAGACTGATCTGCTGATCATGACAAGCGAAGCGCAGAAGGTTTCGCCGGCGGGAATGTCGCTCGCAGTTTCGCCTTATCGTTTCAACACGTTCTCGCCGCTCGTTGGAATCCGAAGCTTGAATTATCTGGAGCAAGTGCTTTCATGGGAAGAAGCGCTGGGGAGAGATTTTGACGAAGCAGTCATGCTTAACGAACGCGGCGAGATCGTTTCCGCGACGATGGCGAACATTTTATGGGTCAAGGACGGCACCCTGCACACGCCTGCCCTCAGCACTGGCGCGATTGCCGGCATAACCCGGGCCGCGGTCATTGAATTGGCAGGCAAACAGTTTATTCCCGTGATTGAGGGTGTCTACGAACTCGCCGATCTCGCCGACGCAGATGAAATCTTTCTCACCTCGGCCAGCCTGGGCGTGGCATTCGTCAACACTTTCGACTTCCGGCAGTATTCGGTGGCCTCCGGAAACATCTGCGCCAGGCTCTCCGGCGCGCTCAAAGACCTGGCCTCCCAAGGTTAGCCCCTCGGCATTGACAGTGCTGCTTGGTGAGATTACGCTGGGCGCGTTTTCTGAGGCATATCCTGATCCTCGCTTATCCAATCAGGATTATTCACTGGCATTACCGCTCCGATACTGGCACGTTCGGCACGGACGATAGATCGCGCATAACTGAGAAGGAGAACGCGCAATGAGCAAGGTGATACTGGTAAACCCGGCAAACGCTTCCGTCGGCTACAGCGTGATCACTCCTCGGTGGCTATTTGTCGTTGCGGGCGCGACGCCAGTTGAGTTTGCAGGTGATCCGGTCATTATCGATGAGCCAGTTACGGCGTTTGATGCTGATCAGGTAGGTCCAGGCGATATCGTCGGCGTCGGAATCCACACCGGAAATTGCCGGCCGGGTTATCGCGTCGTGCGAGAGGCAAAGAAGCGCGGCGCAACCGTTATCGTTGGCGGCATCCACCCTACCATATTTCCGGAGGAGCCTTTGGAAATGGGTGCGGACGCGGTTGTGAAGGGAAACGCCGATCTCATCTGGAGCAAAGTCCTGGAAGATGCTCACCTGGGTAAACTCGAGCGCATTTACGACGGCGGGCGCGTGCCGGGCGAACAGATGGCGAAAGCTCGTTGGGATCTCCTGGATCCGAGCAAGTACCTGATGGGGTGCATCCAGACCGTAGCGGGCTGTCCTGAGAATTGCAGCTTCTGCTCCGTTTGGGTGACGGATGGCCGCACGCCACGCTTGCACCAGAACGATCAGATCATCGAAGAGGCAAATGAGCTCTATGGGATGGGTTTCCGTTACGTCTTCTTCTCTGATGATAACTTCACTCCAGCGACGCTCGGTCGTATCGCGAGAGAAACAAACGCAGCGACGCGAGCCAACCTTGAGCGAGTGCGTGAAGATCGGCTTAAACTATTCGATGAGTATGATCGGTTAGGCCCTCCGGCGCTCCACGGCTTTACCCAGATGACAGCGGAATGTATCAGCGACGACGAATACCTGGATGCGATGTATAGCAAGATGCGCCTTCGCGGCGCGCTCATCGGAGTGGAGTCGTTCACCGAAGAAGGACTAAAAAACGTCAACAAAACCTGGAACCCGGTAGGACAAAAGATGGCTGAAGCAATTCAAAAGATCCAGAGTCATGGGATCATGGTGCTGGCCTCAATTATTGGTGGACTCGAGAGTGATACGATAGCCACGCTTCGAACCATGCGGCAGTTCGCAAATGCCTCGGGCACAGCCTTCGCCCAGTTTCCGCTTTATAGCGTCTACCCCGGAACCAAGGACTACCATGAGATGATGCGCGATTGGAAAAACCGCGAGCAAGCTGACTATGTGCCCAAACACGCAGTACAGATTGTTCGCGATAAGTTTTGGCTCGATTATGATCACACCGACGTCGCAGTCAAACATCCCCGGATACCGACTGAAGACCTGATGAGGGAAGCGCAGGAGAGTTGGAGCACCTTTTACAGTTTGAAAGGGATAATCGCCCGCACTCGTAGTGGCCCGATGAGCTCGCTGTCTCTCGGCAGCAAGCTTGTCTACGCCGTGGCGTGTTTGGTATTTGCATCGCTTTATCCGGGTGGCATTGCTGCCGACAACGTGCGCAAAACCAAGCTGGGGTTATTTGCCAGACTTTCTGTCCGCGTCGCCATTCGCATGACAAGAAGGAACTATGACTGGGGGATACGGCCACAACCGCAACACCAGGTGATCGATGAAATGATCGACATGGCCGCCTGAGCGTTGAACTCGACACTTATTTTCGGTAGGCAGTTGTTCTTCGTCGTCTAAAGTGTTCTCTGCGGTTCTTTGCGCCACCACCTGGATTTCGATAATCCGTTCCACCGTTACGTCAATTTTATAACCGCATTTCCAACTGACACTCTCTTAAACCAGGGGCCGGGGCTTTTGAACTTCGACAAAGAATCCGGACCTGACAAGCTCGCGATGTAAACAACCGAAAAGAAGGAACCGGAATCGACGCGCATCAGTGAAAAGGAGAATGCGTTATGACCAAGGTTATCTTAGTAAACCCCGCAAACGCGACCATCGGCTATAGCGTAATCACCCCCCGCTGGCTCTATGTGATCGCGGGCGCAACCCCTACAGAGTTGGTGGGTGACCCGGTTGTTATCGATGAACCGGTTACGCAGTTTAATCCCGAAGACGTAGCGCCGGGTGACATCGTCGGTGTGGGAATCCACACCGGAAATTGCCGGCCGGGGTACCGTATTGTTCGTGAGGCAAAGAAGCGCGGTGCAACTGTTATCGTGGGCGGTATTCACCCAACCATATTCCCGGAAGAGCCGTTGGAAATGGGAGCTGACGCCGTTGTTAAGGGCGGCGGTGATCTCATCTGGAGCAAAATCGTAGAGGACGCTCTGTTAGGCAGACTGCAGCGCGTCTATGACGGGGGAAGAGTGCCTGGCGAACTGATGGCGAAAGCTCGTTGGGATCTCCTGGATCCCAGCAAGTACTTGATGGGCTGCATTCAGACTGTAGCGGGCTGCCCTGAGAATTGCAGCTTTTGTTCTGTTTGGGTGACTGATGGCCGAACCCCACGCATGCACTTGAATGACCATATTATCGAGGAGGCAAACGAGCTTCATGCCATGGGCTTTCGTTATATCTTTTTCGCTGACGACAACTTCACGCCTGCTACTCTGGGGCGTATCGCCAGAGAAAAGAATCCGCAAACTCAAGCCTTGCTCGCAAGCGTTCGGGAAGATCGACTGAAACTATTTGAAGAGTATGATCGGCGTGTTCCCAAGACGCTCTACGCGTTTACTCAAATGACAGCGGAATGTATCAGTGACGACGAATACCTGGACGCGATGTACAGCAAGATGCGTCTCCGTGCGGCGCTAGTCGGGGTGGAGTCGTTCACCGAAGAAGGTTTAAGAAACGTGAACAAAACCTGGAACCCGGTGGGACAAAAGATGGCTGAGGCAATTCAAAAGATCCAGAGTCGTGGGATTTTGGTTCTTGCCTCGATTATTAACGGACTCGAGAGTGACACGCTGTCTACCCTGCGTACCATGCGGGAATTCGCAATGGCTTCGGGCACAGCCTTCGCCCAATTTCCAATCTTTAGCGTATATCCAGGAACCAAGAATTACCACGAGATGATCCACGATCGGAAAAACCGCCATCAGGAGGACTACGTGCCGAAACATGCGGTGCAAATGGTTCGCGATAAGTTTTGGCTCGACTATGATCACACCGATATCGCCATCAAACATCCTACGATCGCGATTGCCGACCTGGAGAAGGAAGTGCATGAAAGTTGGCGCAGCTTTTATCACTTGAAAGCTATCATCAAACGCACGCGCAATGGGGCCATAGGCACAATGCCCCTGGCGGGCAAGGTGGCTTATGCGGTGGCATGTTTGGCGTTCGTTTCGTTTTATCCCGATGGCATCGCCGCCGACAATGTCCGCAAAACCAGGCTAGGCTTTTTTTCCAGACTCTTTATTCGGGCGGCTATTGCGATGACGAGAGGGACGCGCGACTGGTTTGGAATACGACCACGGCGCGAAGCGGTCGATGTTGCTTAAGCGGTTTGCGAGTATCCGCCTCAACTAAGGGGCATTAACTAAGTTGCATCAAAGCCCGGCGTCATCGTGCGCGTCATGGCCACGGGATTCTGAAGGTTTTGCTTGAGCATCCAGGCGTCGGCTTCGGCAATTAGCTCGCGACCGCGATCGCCACCAACCGTTTCGCCCAACCGGCGCCTGGTTGACGCTGCGTAAAGACCGAGGTCCGCCAAATCGAACCCTTTCACTGCCTCGGTGAGCAACTCGGCAGCGTTTGAAAGTTCACCACGTTGCCATGCTATGGCGGCGCGGATGACAGTAACAAAGGGTAATGACCACGCGATACGCTCCTTGGCAATTTGTTGCGCTCGTCGCTCCGCAATTCGCAGCCGCTGCGCTCTCTCCTTACTGCCGGCGGCGCTGGCGAGAGCGGCACGAGCCTGGAGATGCAGAGCGTCGATTTTCAGAATCTGGATGCGAAACAGCATCGACTGTTCCAGGGCTTTCCACTGTCCCTGAATGTGCCTGTAAGCAACCTCGGAGTCTCCCGTGTACATTTCGATCTGGCCAAGCGCCTGCATCGAAGTGTAGTGTTGAAGATGGAAACCCTCATGCGGCCACGACTTCAATGCGTCTATTACTTCCGTGCGGGCGCGCGTGGGATCATCGGCAGCCAGCCAGACAAGGTTTAGACGTGTGCGCAGGTCGGTTGCCGCGAAGAGGTTTCCCTGTTCGAGTGCGGCCGCGAGAAGAACCGGAACGCGCCGGGAAACTTCGGCGATTTCTCCGCGATACAACAGTGCACTCAGCATAAACCGATTCGCGATTGTTAGTTCCCAAGTCACACCAGTGCATTGATCTCGCAAAACCTCCGCCGCTCGTTCACAGAGATCCGCAGCTTCCTTCCAGTGGCCGACAAGATAGGTGCCAACCCCCCGGGCCCAAATGGAGAGTCCGATCGCGTGTGGGTGTCCAACCTTCTGCGATAGCTCTTCTGCCCGACGCGCAATCTGCGCGGCGCGCTCGCTTGCAGCGCCGCCGCGTGAAGCAATGTGAGCTGACTCGAAAGCCATGGCGCGCGCCACGCGATAGGGCTCCCCGGCGCGCAGCGCCAGCAACAGATGCCGGCTTTGGAAGTCGGCGCCACGAATAAGATCAACCCAACCCAGGCCGGCAGCAACGGCGAAACAGGTATCCACGCGCACGAGATCGAATTCGGGAATCTGGCTCGCATCACGCTCTGTGAACTTCAAACCACGCAAACGAATTTGCAGACGCTTCAGCAGCAGTGAAAGCAGGGCGCGCTTTGGACCTGCGGGATAGGTCAAACCTACAGCCGCGAGCACGGAGCGAATCAAGTCCAGACCTTCATTGATGTGACCCCCCATCAGTAACTGCTGGGCCGCGCGTCGTTTGAAATCGAGGCTGTGCCGCGCCGAGGTCACCTGGGCGACCTCAAGATATGCTTGCGCCGCTTCAGCCAGGCGTCCTGCATTGACCAGGGCGTCGCCAAGTCCGCGCTTGAGATCAACCAGCTCAGCGCCCCGAGCTGGCGCCAGCTCCAGCGCGCGGCGATAAAAGCCGGCTGCTCGATCAAAAGCGAGCGCACTCGCCGCTTTTCTGGCAGCCACAGCGGCGTGCGTTGCGGCACGCGCTCTTTCGCCGGCGCCGAGATAGTGTTCAAAGAGCGCTTCCGGATCGTCGATGCCGCGGGCTTCGAGTGCCTGGGCCAGCCGGCGGTGGATCTGGGTTACCTTTTTCGGAGCTAGTTGTGTGGCGATGGTTTCGCGAATCCGATCGTGATAAAGCTCGAGCGTGTGCCCGGATCCGCCGGTTCGTAAAAACTGCGCAGCCCGTAACGAACTGACGAGCGGAAGTTCATCGCCTCTGAGTTCTGCCGCCTGATAGACCACTTCCGGATTGATTGGGCGTCCGGCAACAGCCAGAGCATCAATAAACTGGCGCGCGCCTTTTGGCAGATGGCGCAATCGGGCATCGAGCATGATCGCCAGCGTGATCCCGGTGGTCGCGGCTTGGTCGCTGGTAGCAGCGTAGCGAGCGAGCTGTTCCAGCAGAAAGGGATTTCCGCGCGCTTCGTTGAGAATCGCATCGGAGAAGGGCTCAAGCCCCGAAGCGCTCGAGCCCAGCAAATCATGCAGCATCGCATAGGATTCCGTTTTTGAAAGAGCGCCGACAAGCACTTCACGACAGCTCTCCCTCCCAGTCTTTTCAAGCAACCACTTCAGGAACGGTTTCGTCTGGATATCTTCGCTACGAAAGCTGGATAGCAGGAGCAGTGGCGGCGCATCGGGCGGCCGCAGTAAATCTTCAAGCAGTGTGGTGCTGTCGGCGTCAGACCACTGAAGATCGTCGATGTAAAGTACCAACGGCTGTCTGTCGGATATGCGCCCCAGCAGTTCGCGTAAGGCCGCAAACGCTTTGCGTCGTAATGTGAAGGGATCTGGAATCTCCTGTTCCCGCTGTGGGGCATTGAAGACCGAGTCGACCTGAAGCATCACTGGAAATAGACGAGCGAGGGCCAGAACTTCGCGCGGCATCAGTGCCTCGGCTTTAGCTTCGGGAATGGAGAGCAAATACTTCGTCAGGCTGTCTACTACGCCATCCAGAGCTTTGTAGGGAACCGACTCGCGTTCGTAGCACCGCCCTTCGAGGATGAGGACCTCCGGATGCTTGTGGCGCAGCTGATTCAGAAAATGCTCGGCTAGCGCGCTCTTTCCCATTCCCGAGCCTCCGTGCAGGTAGACCGTCACCGTTTGCCCGCTTCTGGTAACGGCAAAAGCATCCTCCAATTCGCGCAACTGCCGTTCGCGGCCAACGAAAGATGACGTTTGCACTGAAGACGAGGCGGTCGAGGAGATCGGGCGCTGTAATGGACCAGTTTTGCCGTGTCCAAGTATCCGCAGAATTTCCCGGCCTGACGGCCGCTCTTCCGGCTTTCGTCGGAGCAAACGTACGCAGAGGTCATTTAGGTCTAGGGGAATGTTGCTTACCAGATCGCCCGGCGCCGGCGGATCAAAGCTTTGCTTGTTCATCATCACTTCGAAAAACTTGCCGTCAAATGGAAGCCGGGCAGCGAGCGCCTGATAAAGCATGACACCGACGCTGTACCAATCGCTGGCGCGGGAAATAGGAAGTTGGGCTCCCTGCTCCGGAGACATGTAATCAGGCGTGCCGGCCAGCGTGACGCTATCGTGAAGTTCTTTGCCTTCAACTTCGGCAACCAGGCCGAAATCCAGAATCACTACACGACCTTCCTTCGTAACCAGCACGTTCGAGGGTTTGATGTCGCGATGAAGCTTTCCCGTTTCATGCAAGCCGTGTAAGCCTTCAGCTAGTTGCCTTAAGGCAAGACTCAGACGATTAAGATCCAACTGCGATGTCGAGAGAGAAGACTCCTCAGGGGTTTCGACCGAATCCGACACCGGGTGGGTGCTTCTATCGGACTCCAACTGCCGCGTCTCTGCTTCATAATCTGCCAACAAGTCGTCGCCGGGGTCTAGGACAGCCTTGCGGAGCGTCGGCGTTCTGGAAGATTGGACCTGTCTGGCGTGATACCCCGGACGAACGTATTCAAGAAAGTTTATTCCCTGCACCAGTTCCATCGTGAAGAACCAAAACTGGCCGTCAGACATGAACTCATAAAGCGCCACTAGATTCGGATGAGATACATCCGCGAGTGAGCGGAATTCATTCTTGAACCGCGAGATATGTGAGGCTTCGGCTCGGGTGAGCGTCTTCAGAGCTACTACCTTGTCAGTCTCCCGGTCGTGTGCTTCGTAGACGACGCCCATTCCGCCTGAGCCAAGCCGGCGGCGAATGCGGAAACGTTCCGTGCCGGCAAATTCGTTAGAGTGTTGACCCATGAAAGTTGAGCGAAACTAAGAGAACCGATGCGAGAATGTAAGCTAGTATAGATCAATCTGAGCCAGAAAGTTGCCGAAAGCCTGGATATTCGTGAGGACAATTTAAAGGAGACTTAAATGGACTGGCGCGTCTTTCTAACAACGTTTGGCGTAATCTTCCTGGCGGAGATGGGCGACAAGACCCAACTTGCCGCAATGACCATGGCGGCACAATCGAAAAAACCGTGGGCCGTATTCATCGCCGCCGCACTGGCCCTTACAGCCGTGTCAGCGATTGGAGTGCTGGCGGGAGGCGTGCTTGGCACTTACCTTCCCCTACTCTGGATCAAGCGGGTTGCCGCCGTCGCATTCATAGTTATTGGAATATTAATCCTCGCCGGGAAGTTCTGAGGGACACCGCCCGCGGAGCTATAAACTCGATGTTGGGCGACTGTCCTGAATCCAGTACTATTATCAACCCTACGTTTACATCCGATTTTGCTCTACAAAGTTTAGCTTCGGAGAAGGTCCATGCCGCAAACTCCACACACCGAACGCCACTTCACTGCCAGCGACGTCGTGCGTGACATCGTTATTGGAATGTCTGACGGGTTGACTGTCCCCTTTGCACTCGCCGCGGGACTCACGGGCGGACTGACCGGCACCTCGAATCCCACCGGCATCATCGTTACAGCGGGCCTGGCCGAGATTGCGGCAGGTTCAATTGCAATGGGCCTTGGTGGTTATCTTGCCGCCAAAAGCGATGCCGAACACTACGCCAAAGAGCGCGAACGCGAGAAGCGGGAAGTGGCAGAGATACCTCATGAAGAGATGAGAGAGGTGGCTGAAGTGTTTCAGAAATATGGCCTGACTCTGGAAGAAACCTGGCCCATTGTCGAGGCGCTGCGCCGGCAACCGAAGAAGTGGATCGATTTCATGATGCGTTTCGAGCTCGGACTGGAAAAGCCCGACCCAAAGCGCGCCCTGACCAGTGCTGTCACCATCGGCGGCGCCTACGCCGCAGGCGGATTCGTTCCGCTCGCTCCTTACATGTTTACCCGCCATCCCCAAACCGCACTGTTTGTTTCGATCGCGGTGACGCTCGCGGCGTTGTTCGTTTTTGGGTTCATTAAAGGCCGTTACACAGGCACCAGGCCGATGCGCAGCGCTTTGCAGACTGCGCTGATCGGCAGCGCCGCAGCTGGCGCCGCCTTCATGATAGCCAGTGCAATATCGTGATTCTCAACAAGATCTCAGATCTCAAATTTGAGATTTGAGATCATCTGAGATCTGAAATAGACCTCAAATAACGTATGGCAACAATAGAACGCGGATTAGAAATCACGGCCCCACCCCGGACTCCTTTTTTCGGCGGCCACCCGCTTGGATTGGTGACCCTGTTCTTTACCGAACTCTGGGAGCGTTTTAGTTACTACGGAATGCGGGCCATTCTCGTGCTCTACATGGTTGCGCCGGTGGCACAGGGCGGCTTGGGCTTCGACACAAAGCACGCGGCCTCAATTTACGGAACCTACACCATGTCGGTTTATCTCACGGCGCTTCCCGGTGGAATGCTCGCCGATCGACTGCTGGGCGCGAGACTCGCCGTCCTGCTTGGCGGCATCGTGATCGCCTGTGGACATTTTTCGATGGTCTTCCATTCCATAACTTTCTTCTACCTTGGTATGGTCTTGATTGCCATCGGCACTGGGTTACTCAAACCAAATATCAGCGCTATGGTCGGAAGTCTCTATAGCAAAGATGACCCGCGGCGCGACAGTGGCTTTTCGATCTTTTACATGGGAATAAATATCGGGGCTGTGCTCGCACCTCTTGTTTGTGGCTATCTAGCGCAGGGCGAAAGTTTCAAAGGCTTCGTCGCCCGAATGGGGTTCGACGTTTCCACAAGCTGGCACTGGGGATTCGGCGCCGCAGGGGTCGGGATGTGCCTGGGGTTGATCATCTATGTGCTGAATCGCAAACGGCTTCCCCAGCTGGACCGGAGCGTCATAGACAACGCGGAGACGGGGGAACCGGACAACGCTGGGACCTCAGCAACTGACACTGGCGCTTCAACAGTTCCCGCGCAAAGGCGGCGGAATCCAGTGGTTGCAGTGCTGCTAAGTCTTATTGTTCCCGGCCTGGGCCATATGTACAAGGGACAAATGGGCGCCGGCCTCTCGTGGCTTTTCGCGTTTGTGCTGGCGTGGCTTTGGTACTTCGCGGGCGGTGGAACCATATTGGGGATCGTGATAATTGGCATTGTTATCGCTTCCGCTGTATCCGCTGCACGCCGATCCCAAGGCGGTACACAGTTAACTCCCGGGGAGTGGAAACGTGTTGGCGCAATCTTCGTCTTCTTCTTGTTCACCATACTTTTTTGGGCCGCCTATGAGCAGAAGGGCGCGAGCCTGAACCTTTTTGCGAAAGACTTAGTGCGCACGGAAGTTTTTGGAATGAGGTTTCCTTCCAGTTGGTTACAGTCGTGCACCCCGCTCTTCGTGATCATACTCGCCCCGCTATTTTCGATGCTTTGGTTGCGTCTCGGTAAGCGGCAACCTTCGAGTCCGGTCAAGTTCACCCTGGGCCTGTTGTTCATTGGCCTCGCATATTGCCTGCTTGTTCCCGCCGCCTGGATGACAGCTTACGGCCGCATAAGTCCGCTCTGGCTTGTCGGACTTTACTTCCTCGAGGTGGTCGGCGAGATGTGTTTGAGTCCGGTGGGGCTGAGCGCGGTTACCAAGCTCGCTCCGGTGAAGCTGGTCGGAATTATGATGGGCGTGTGGTTTCTGGCGGCCTCGTTCGGCAATAAACTCGCCGGTTATCTATCGGGTTTTTATGTCCCTCAGGCGGGCACGCTGGTCAAACTCTACGGCGGCATCGCGATTGGCCTGCTGGTCTCAGCCGGTTTGCTGGCGCTCCTGACTCCGAAGATTAAGAAGTTAATGGGGACCGTGAATTAGACTCACCTCGGTTCATCGCATTTCCCAAACTTCTGGGCCATCAATTTTTCATCACGACTTGAGTTCCAGCAGTGAGAATCTTCTTGACAGCCGAGACGAGGCAAACATAAAGTCAGCGACTGCGTTAACTCGTGCGGGCGGACTTTCTAACACACGACTTACATCGTCAGTACGCCCGTTACTTCACAACCTCTGGGCGAGAAGCTGGTCAGACCGCCTTGCGACCTCTGCAACTGGCTCCCTGCCTCATCTAAAGGAGAATCATTCCATGCCGACAACTAAGAAAGCTGCAAAGAGCACTAAGAAAGCTGCCGTGATCCGGCTGCCGAAAACCTTGACGGTTTATTCTCGTCCCACCGCAAAGCTACCCACCATCATTAGGGATATCGAAGTCGCTCTCGGCAGGGTAGGATGTCGTGGCTGCCGCTCGGGCATAGACAAGATTATCATCGCCGACCCGGTGATTAATGCGATCAAGTAGTTTGAGGCATGCTCTAAGTACCAGGCATCCGCTACCCGGATCCCATTCGGTGCTGTTTTGCTGGTGTTCCTGATTTTCCCAGGGGGGCGAGCTGGGTCTAGTCTGCTCGCTCCTCGGGAAATAAATTCGCAAGCATTTAGAGGAAGTATTGTCTGCTCAAGTTGTCATTGAGGGTAATCAACCGCTCTTCGCGCCCAGGTTAGGCGTCGGTTTGTTATATCAAGAGGAACTGCGCCCTTTCATCGAGTGCCAGAAATCCAGCTTCGATTTTCTCGAAGTAATTCCCGATCTCTTTTGGACGGATCTAGGTCCCGACCAGAGCCCACGCTACATCGAGAATCGGCAAGCAATGGAAATTCTGCGTCAATTGCAAGCAGACGTTCCCATTGTCCTGCACAGCATAGGGCTTTCAATAGGCAGTGCTCATCGATTCGACCGCGAGCATGTTTCACAAATCGCGCGCTGGTACGAACGAATGAAGTTTCCCTGGCACAGTGACCACCTGGCCTTCATTGTGGCCGCACACGGCGCCGGCGAAGTCAATGTTGGTGTCACACTGCCCTTGCCCTACGATGAGGAATCTCTTGACCTGCTGGTACCACGTGCATCCGAGATTGGCTCGCGAATTCCCCGCCCTTTCCTGCTGGAGAACAATGTCTATTTCTTCAAGTATCCGGACCAGGAATTAACTGAAGCAACTTTTCTGAATCAGCTATGCGAAAGAAGCGGGTGTTATCTCCTTCTCGACCTGCATAATCTCTACACCAATAGCCGGAATCACGCTGCCGATTCTTACGCATTCCTGGACGAATTGAATCTCGCCAATGTTGTAGAGATACACATCGCCGGCGGCATGCAGCACGACGGCTTTTATCAGGACGCTCATTCCGGCATTAGTCCCGATGGAGTCTGGGAGCTTCTTGAATGGGTCCTCCCTCGGTGTCCCAATCTTGGCGGCGTAGTTTTTGAGTTATTAGGCTCCTGGTACGTTGACGTTGGCGAAGATCGCCTGATCGCTCAGCTTTCGCGAATGAAGGATATGTGGCTGCGCTATCAACCAGCGTCGCAGCAGGGATCGCGGTTATGACACAACGTGCTTTTCAAGCCGCAGTTGCGCGTCTGGTAGTCGATCCGGCTTTCCGCGACCGCGTGCGGGCGATAGGTGCTGCCGCTCTCGACGGGGAGTTAACAAGTATTGAACAGCAGCGTGTAATGTCGATAGTTGACGAGAAGGGACTCGATGCTACTCGCACACTACACAAAAGTTTTCGTCTAACCAAACTTTATTCAACGCTGCCGCTGACGCGACAATTACTGCGCCCTAATCGGCTCGCAAAAGAGATTGGTTCTTTCTGGGAAGCAACCCCTTCCGATAGTCATTATTTTGTGGACGAGTCGATAGCCTTCTGCGATTTTCTAAGGAAACGACTCCGCTCGGGACTACGGATAAAGCACCTGGAGGAGATCGTTACTTATGAACGAGCGAATCTGAATTTGCGGCGAGCGCGGATAGAGCCAGAAGTTCCGAAACGGGAGATTGTCAGGTTTCGTTACGATCCCATAATTCTTTTCGAGCAGTTAGTGAAAGGAAAGCACCCGCGCGCCGTTCCCGAGCGAACGTGCACGATGATCGGCAGGGTCAACAAAGAGGGTAAAGTTCACTGGCGCCTGTCGGAGAAAGTGTCCGATAAAGTTTAGGAAGCTCGAAGAGCTTTGCCCTAAAAGTCCCCTGTTGGTGCGCTTCGGCTTTGCCGTCAGATGTGAGGCGGTGGCTATGCCCCGCCGTAGAGGTGCCTTTTACATTTTTGGGCTATGCCCTTGGTGCGGCCTTTGGCCCAATAAATCCGAAGGGCTAAGCCCGGACCAGGGCATAGCCCGGAAATAATCTGGCCGCTGTCGGCGGGGCATAGCCACCGCCTCACATCCGACGGCAAAGCCGAACCTGATATGGCCCAGACCTTTTGAGGCAAAGCTGCTCTAAACAAATTAATGCAAACCGTTGGCTCCTTCTCCAAAGTTTTACTGAAGCAACAAAAGTGCGATAATTCGGGGCGCCCGACCGTTGCTCTTGAATACTCGCCATCATCGGCGTTCGAGATTTTCTAGTCCTGACTTATTATCCGGAAAACTTTCGCGAAAAGAGTCCCCAATTTATGAGTACAGCGATTGAAGAAACCCAGGAAGTCCTTGAACAAACTACCAGCAAATGGGTCTACCTTTTCGAAGAAGGGAGCGGCGACGACAAGTCGCTGCTCGGCGGCAAAGGCGCCGGGCTTTGCGAGATGACGCGCGCTGGCTTGCCCGTGCCGCCGGGACTCGTTGTCACCACTGAAGCCTGCAACGCCTTCTTCGAGAACGACAAGAGTTTTCCCGCAGGAATGTGGGAGCAGGTCAAAGAGGGTTTGCAGAAGATCGAAGAGAAAGTCGGCAAAAAATTCGGGGACCCGCAGAACCCATTGCTGGTTTCGGTCCGTTCCGGCGCCGCCTTTTCGATGCCGGGAATGATGGACACCGTGCTCAATCTCGGTCTTAACGAAGAGACGGTGCAAGGACTGGCGGCGCAGACGGGTGATCTGCGTTTTGCGCTCGACGCTTATCGACGCTTTGCCTCGTTGTTTGGCGAGATAGTCATGGGCGTGGCCCATGAAAAGTTTGAGCGCGTCATGGATCGCTATAAAGCGCAGACGTCCGGCGGGCGCGATACGGATCTTAAACCCAAGCACCTGCGCGATATCATTGCCGCCGAGAAACAAATCATTCTCGCCGAGCAACATGCAATTCCCGAGGATCCTTACGAACAATTGCGCGTTGCCATTGCCGCTGTTTTTAATTCCTGGATGGGCCGTCGCGCCATCGACTATCGCCGCGTCAATCGTATCGCCGATTCACTCGGCACGGCCGTGAATGTTCAAGCTATGGTCTTTGGCAACATGGGCGAAAGTAGCGGCACCGGCGTGGCGTTCACACGCAACCCTTCGACGGGCAAGAAGGAACTTTACGGCGAGTATTTGCTCAACGCCCAGGGCGAGGACGTAGTCGCCGGCATTCGCACCCCAAACCCAATCAGTCAACTAAAAAAAGAGCTGCCGCAGGTTTACGAAGAATTTGCTTCGATCACCGGTCTGCTGGAGCAGCACTACCACGACATGCAGGACTGTGAGTTTACTATTGAGCGCGGCAAACTTTGGATGCTGCAAACGCGCACGGGCAAACGCAGCGGCGCCGCGGCAGTGCGCGTGGCCGTGGAGATGGTCGGCGAGAGGTTGATTGACCGGGCGACCGCCGTCCAGCGTGTCACGCCCGAACAGCTCGATCAGCTTTTGCATCCCACCGTCGATCCAAAAACCAGAGCCACTGTGTTGGCTAGCGGACTGCCTGCGAGTCCGGGCGCGGCGCAGGGTCAGGTTGTTTTCAGTCCTGACGAGGCTGAGGAGTTGGCCCGCGAAAACGCCAAAGTAATCTTAGTAAGACAGGAAACGAGCCCTGACGATTTTCACGGCATGGTTGCCGCACAAGCGATCGTGACCGCACGCGGCGGCATGACCAGCCACGCGGCCGTGGTGGCGCGCGGGATGGGTAAGCCATGCGTCAGCGGCGCGAATTCCCTCGATATTGACTACGGCCAACAACAGTTCACTGTTGACGGCACCGTGGTCACCAAAGGCGAGTGGATTACCGTCGACGGCTCGACCGGCCGCGTGTTTCTGGGCCAGATTCCGACCGTTCAGCCAACGCTTGGTCCGGAGTTTCACGAGTTAATGGGTTGGGCCGATAAGTTTCGCCGGCTGCGAGTGCGCGCCAACGCCGATACGCCACGCGATGCGAAGGTCGCGCGCCAGTTTGGCGCCGAAGGCATCGGATTATGTCGCACCGAGCACATGTTCTTCGGTGATCAAAGACTGGCGGCAATGCGCGAGATGATACTGGCAGACGGCGTCGGCGCGCGTGAGAAGGCGCTCGACAAATTGTTGCCGCTGCAGCGTGGCGATTTTGTCGGCATCTTTCGTGAAATGGTTGGTCTGCCGGTAACGATTCGCCTGCTCGACCCGCCATTGCATGAGTTTCTTCCTAATGCCGAGGAACTGCTTAGCGAGCTCAGCGAATTGAAGATGACCGTCCGGCTAGCAACTACTCTGGGCGACATGGATAAATTGCTTGACGAGATTGACGAGAAACGCCGGCTGCTCAAACAGGTCAACCGCATTCGAGAAGCTAACCCGATGCTCGGATTTCGCGGCTGTCGTTTGGGCCTGGTGTTTCCCGAGGTGACCCGCATGCAGTGTCGGGCGATTTTCGAGGCAGCCTGTCTGGTGCAGGGCGAAAAGAAAAAACCTGAGTTGGAGATTATGGTGCCTTTGGTCTCTCTAAGCGAAGAGCTTCGGCAACAGCGCCAGGTAATTGATGAGGTTGCCCGACAGGTGATGGGCGAACAGGGCATGACGATCGACTATCGCGTGGGAACCATGATCGAACTACCACGAGCGGCATTAATGGCCCATGACATCGCGGCCCACGCCGACTTCTTTTCGTTTGGCACAAACGATCTGACGCAGACCACCTTTGGTCTGAGCCGCGATGATTCGAGCCGCTTCTTGCCCAATTACGTGGAGCGCAAAATTATGCCCGATGATCCTTTTCAGGTGCTGGATCGCGAAGGTGTGGGCCAACTGGTACGACTTGGAACCGAGCGTGGGCGCAGCGTGAAGGCGGATCTTAAGGTGGGGATCTGCGGCGAGCATGGTGGCGATCCGAGTTCGATCGCTTTCTGCAACGAGATTGGTCTTAACTATGTGAGCTGCTCGCCATTCCGGGTTCCGGTGGCGCGCCTCGCCGCGGCGCAGGCAACGCTGGCTGCGGATGCCAGCAAAACAACAGCAATTAGCGCCGAGGTCTAACTGTGGGACAGGCATTCAGGCCTGTCTTTTCATTCGCCAGGAGACAGACAAGAATGTCTGTTCTGATTGGAAGGAGTTATCAAGTTATGAGCAAGTATGTTTTTCTTTTCGCATTGCTGGTGGTTACTTCGATAGCGGTTACTTCGATCGCGGCGAGGCCTTTTATTTCGCCGGGCGAAGTTCCGGCCGCCGGCACCGCCGCTCCTACTTTCAAATTGGTTACCAACGAAGGTAAAGAAGCAAGCCTGTCGGATTTTAAGGGCAAGTGGGTAGTGCTCTATTTCTACCCGAAAGACTTCACCGGGGGTTGCACGCTGGAAGCCCACAACTTCCAACGCGACCTGGCCAAGTATAAGAAATTGCATGCGGTAGTTCTCGGAGTGAGTGTCGACACGGCCGAATCGCACAAGAGCTTCTGCGCCAAGGAAGGTCTCAACTTCAAACTTCTCTCGGACACGGACGCGAAAGTCTCCGAGCAATACGGCTCGGTGATGGAGTACAACGGCGCAAAGCTTTCGGCGCGCAACACCTTCATTATCAATCCGCAGGGAAAAATTGCGAAGGTGTTCGTCAAGGTGAATCCGGCGAGCCACAGCGAAGAAGTGTTGGCAGCACTAGCCACGCTGCGGAAGTCATAGCAGAGGTTGAATGGTGTCGACCGGCCGGGGCAAGGCAAGGCATGCCGGCAGCCCCGCTGGTTGGGCCAGGGCCCACCTCCCTCATTTGATCTCAGCTTTCTTAAGTTCTGAAATCCACTGCCGCAGCCGCAGTCTGATTTGGTCGCGCACGCGCCGGAAGACAGCAAACTGTGCCGCTTGGTCGCCGGTGGCCGCAGCAGGGTCTGCAAAGCTCCAGTGGATTCGCTTTGTCTTTCCGGGAAAGACGGGGCAGAGCTCGTTTGCGTTGTCGCAGACGGTGATGACGTAATCAAACTCTTCGTCTGAGAACTCATCGACTGACTTGGAACGCTGGCCGGAGATATCGATTCCCAGCTCACGCATTGCTTCGATCGCAAGTGGCCGCACGTGGCTTGGCTCAACTCCCGCGCTAAACGCCTCGAAGCGATCGCCGGCATCATGACGCAGCAAACCTTCCGCCATCTGGCTGCGCGCGGAATTCCCGGTACATAGGATTAGCACTCGCTGTTTGTTCATTTGTTAGTACGCTACTTAGAATAAAACTCCCTGTACATAGACTTCTCAGAAGGCAAGATTGCCTGTCCAGCAACAATCTAAAACAGAATATGCTTTCCAAGCAAAGCGTTACTTGTGGAGGTATCTCACATAAGTGGGCCCGGGACCGCCTATACCTCGCAGCGAGCGGGGCATCAGTAAGACGAGCGAACTGCAGCTCCGGTGCTGGATCGCTATGTCGGTAGTGCCATTGGCACGGTCTGTGCACTCTGACCGGCGGGGCTAACTTAAAGCTTAAAAAGAGCTTGTCTGTGGCGTAACACTGCGGCGAATCCACCCTTTGTGTTCTTTATTGACTCGTTCCGCAGGCCACTGAGTTTGAGTGTGTCCCGCCAAATATTGACTATCTGTCTCTTCGCGCAAATTTTTCCACCATGTTCACATCTCTAAAAACTTACTTACATGACTGAAGCACAGGCACAATCGACGTTTCGGTCGTCGAACTTTCATCAGGGGATCGGCCAGTCTGATCCGTCCGCCTGCGGCGAAACCGAAGACCGGACCGGGGATCGTCGTATTTTGATCGTCGATGATGAAGCTGGTGTACGGGATATGTTTGCCGAACATTTACGTGAAAGTTTTGAGTGTAAGACGGCTGCTTCCGCAGAAGAAGCGTTGGTTGAACTGGCGGCCCGGCGTTATGCCCTGGTGATCTCCGACATGATGATGCCCGGACGAAACGGAATTGAGCTCTTGCGCGAAATATCATCACGCTATGCGGAGACGGCGGTGATCATGGTTTCAGGAGTAGATCGGCCACAGCGGGTTCGGGATGCGCTGCGTGTTGGAGCATTCGACTACCTGATTAAACCATGCGAGTTGACTACCCTTACTCTTTCAGTCGAACGCGCGCTCGAGCGCCGCTCTTTGCAGCGCACTGCGAGAATCTACAAAGACCATCTTGAGAGTCAGAATGTTGAACTTGCCAATCGCAAGAGAGAGTTGGAACGGCTCCAGGCCCAACTCGTGCACACCGAAAAGATGGCCAGCCTCGGCCAGCTCTCAGCCGGCATTGCCCATGAACTTAACAATCCCGCTGGTTTCGTTTACGGCAACATGGATCTCCTGCAAGACTACATCTCGGAACTGTCGAAGCTCTTCGACGCTTACGACAAAGTGGTCCTGCCCGAGGATGCTGCGTTGCTCGTCAGCTCCGTGAAAACTCAGATTAGTTACGAAAGACTAATGGGCGATCTCAACTCAATTATTTCAGACTGTCGTGAAGGCGCCCAGCGAATTTGCGACGTGGTCAAAAACTTGCGGCTCTTCTCTCGCCTCGACGAAGCAGACCTCAAAAGAATCAATATTCATGAAGGCATCGATTCAACGATTCGTCTGCTGTCTTCTTATTACAGCAAAGGTCACATCGTACTGCGCCGGGATTACACGGATTTACCGCCAGTAAACTGTTACGCCAGCCAACTTAATCAGGTCTGGATGAACTTGCTCGTCAATGCCGCACAGGCTGTTCGCGATCGAGGCGAGGTAACCATCGCAACCAGACTGGACGGCAATTCCGTAGTCGTCGCGATTAGCGATACAGGCACTGGCATGCCTGCAGACGAGCTGTCCAGAATTTTCGATCCCTTCTTTACGACGAAACCTGTCGGTGAAGGCACGGGCCTTGGGCTGTCGATCTCTTACGGCATTGTCGAGCGGCACGGAGGAACAATCGCCGTCGCGAGCGAGCTTGGCGCGGGCACAACCTTCAAGGTCAGGATTCCTGTTCGTGCCACTGAACCTGACTGGAAGTTGGAGACAACGTGAAAGTTGTCCCGGAGCTTAACTTATGACTCATAAACTACTGATTGTTGATGATGAGGTTGCAAATTTGCGGCTGCTCGAGCGGCTGTTTTCCAAAGACTTCCAGTGTCTCACGGCGCCCTCCGGGCGGGAGGCAATACGGCTTCTCGAGCAACACGACGTCGCCATTCTGATTACAGATCAGCGCATGCCAGAAATGACCGGCATTGAGCTCCTAAAGAAAACTGCGCGTCTACGGCCACACATGGTGCGTATTCTGCTTACCGGTTACACCGAAGTGGAAGCGCTCGTCGAAGCTATTAATTCTGGGTTGGTTTATATGTACATCACCAAGCCCTGGAAGAACGACGATCTGAAACTTAGGGTTAGCCGCGCTTGCGAGCACTATGAACAGAATAAGAAACGTCACTCGCTCGCCGATGCCAACCAACGGCTGCTCCGGAGACTGGAAGAGATAAAGCTGGGCATCGTGAGCGCCTTAACCGAGATGTCGAAAACCAGGGACAAGGACGCCTCTGCGCACGCCCTGCGCGTGCGCAACTACGCGATGATGATTGCCGCAAAGGTCGGTGTAACCGAGGAACAAGGAGAAGAGCTCTCGATCGCAGCTTTATTACACGACCTCGGCCGAATCGATGTTCCCCCTAACGGCGCGACGAATATGCGAGTGTCTACAGTTGCGCAGACAATGGTTCAAGCACATTCAGAGTGTGAAGCCAGACTATTGCATGCGATTCCGGAACTCGCAAATGTGGCAGAGATAGTCAAGTGCCGCAGTGAGAACTATGACGGCACCGGGACACCAATGGGTTTAAGGGCGGAAGAAATACCGTTGCTCTGCCGCATCCTGCGACTTGCCGACGATTATGATCAAATGGTTTTACCCAAAGCCTCAGCGGCCATGACCCATGATGAGGCGATGAAATTTCTGACTCAGCGTTCAGGAAAACAGTTTGATCCCATGGTCATTGAAGTCTTGTTGCAGCTCTCTCCTGAAGAACTGGGCAAACAGAAGCATCCGCCAATCACCTATTCCGAATACAGTCGTCTGAGGCAAAGCAGTTTTGAGACTGCCTATGTGGATGGGGTACTCTCATAGGCCGATACAGTCTCCCGAGAAAGCATTGTCCCTGCCCGCACGTTAGGTAATCAAGGTTCTGGCCCGTAGGGCTCCTGAGTAACTCGCTGCGGAGCCTCCTCCTCCAGCCCACCGCCGCTAAGCCGCCTTCCTCAACAAATCAACGCGCCTCCTGTCCCAACCACGCTCGACTTTCCTGTCAAATGCAAGAAGAAGTGAGACCACAGCAAACATGAGTGCCATCAAGATAATTCTGCGAATCGTTGTTTTAGGTTCTGTGCTGTTTGCCCTAATCGCTACTTCCCCCTTTATATCGCGGACGGCCGCGCGCGAACGTAAGGGCAAAACCAAAGCGCGTGCCCATCAGGCTCGTGAAAGTCGCTCCGGTGACACTCTACGCAACCGCGTGCAATCAATGATTGCCATAGACGAAACTGCGGGTGAAGACATGGAAGTACGGCGTGTCGCCCTGAGTGCCCTGGGCAATCATGCGGGGACAGTTGTAGTGATGGACCCTAATACAGGCCGGATATATTCGATCGTAAACCAGCATTGGGCACTCCGCGAAGGATTCAAGCCCTGCTCCACTATCAAGCTCGTGACCGGACTGGCGGGACTAAATGAAAAGCTCATCGACACCTCTGAACCAACCAACCTTTCCAACAACTACCGGATGGACCTCACCAAGGCGCTGGCCCATTCCAACAACGCCTACTTTCAAAAGGTTGGCGGGCGCGTTGGTTTTGAGAAGCTGCTCTTCTACGCCCGCCAGCTTGGACTCGGCGAGAAGACGGGCATTAACGCCAGCAATGAATCCGCGGGACGCGTTCCCCTCAACAAGTCGGGCTTCGCCCTTAATCACATGTCTTCCCATGGTGACGACTTTCAAGTGACTGCCGTGCAGCTCGCAACGCTTGTCTCCGCTATGACCAATGGCGGCAAATTGTTGACGCCCTATATTCCAAACGCTCCACACATTCCGCAGGAAGAACTTCAACCTCGCGTTCGGCGCCAGATTAAGATGGACACGGAAGTCTGGAGTCACATGGTTCCGGGCATGATTGGAGCGGTCAACTACGGCTCAGGAAGACGGGCCTTCAATCCACTTGAGACGATTGCCGGCAAAACGGGTACCTGCATTCAAGAGGGAACTTGGGTAGGTTTGTTTGCCTCCTACGCACCCCTGGCCAATCCTCGCCTCACAGTGGTGGTGATCGGCTTGGGCCCGGATGCTCGCGGACATTTCCCAGCGGCAGTCGCCGGCGAGATCTATCGCAATCTGAATCACCGGTTCGGCATGTTAGACAGCCCACAGCTTGCGAACTCAAAAGCGCCAATTGTGCGCCAGGGCCTTTGGATTAACAATGCGGCTAAAGGTAACACCGTCAAAAGCGTGTTGATGTCCGTTCCTAAACGAACTGAGGGTAATGTGAACTCATCAACCAACTCGAAAATTGAGGCGCAAACGCCTACCCCACCTCGCGTCAGCTCCATTCGACTCTAATGCTTGAAATTTGCTTCTAACGGCCTAAAGACGCGTCAAAATCACCAGCGGCACTTTAAAACAACTAATTATCCAGTGAAAAACCGGCCCTAATTACACGACATGCCCTGAGAGAAAAACTATGACCCCACACAAACTTATCCTACTTGCAGAAGACAACATCGTGAACCAGAAAGTCGCGGTGCGTCAGCTACAAAAGCTTGGTTACCGTGCGGATGCGGTTGCCAATGGACGTGAAGCGGTCGAGGCCTTAGAGAGAATTCCCTATGAGGTAATACTAATGGATTGCCAGATGCCTGAGATGGATGGGTATGAGGCGGCGGCGGAAATCCGTCGTCGTGAGGGAGAAACGAAACATACGATTATCGTCGCGATGACAGCTAACGCGCTCCAGGGAGATCGGGAGAAGTGTATTGCGGCCGGCATGGACGACTACATTTCCAAGCCAGTTAAATCAGAAGAGCTCGCGAAAGTGCTCGAACGAGTTTTCGCTGGTTCCAACAATGATAAAGATCAAGTGAGCTGCGTAGCAAAAGAGTTCTCGCCCCCAGTGGATATGGCCCGCTTGCACGAAGCGATGGGCGACGAGTTGTTCGAGATAGTGGATATCTATCTCGTGCAGATGTCTGAGAATCTCGAGAAACTAAGAGCAGCGATCGCTACCGGTTATGCCGGCGAAGTAGATTTGATCGCCCACAACTGCGCCGGTACGAGCGCGAATTGCGGCATGGTCTCGCTGGTGCGGCCGCTGCGGGAGCTGGAACAAATGGGACGAGAAGCTTGTCTCGATGGCGCGGAGGCTCTCAGCCGACAGGTCGTAAGCGAGCTTCAGCGAGTGAAGATTTTTCTGCAGGAGAATCTGGCGCAACCCGCAGTTTAGGTAAAAGGTCGCAAAAGAATGACACTTCAAGGCAGGCCATCTTCACAACGAATCTTGATCGCCGATGACGATCCGGTAATGAGACATCTTCTGACGTCCATAGTCAGAAAGGAGGGCTACGATGCGGTTGTGGTCGAAGATGGACGTGAAGCGTATCGTATCCTGCAATCCGACGCCGATTTTAAAGCCGGGATCTTCGATATGATGATGCCCCACCTGGAAGGCTTAGACATCGTTCGTTATATGAGAACCGAGAAACGGCTACAGCGTATACCAGTGATGATGATTAGCGCTGAGCGCGACTTGCAGCTAATGACGAAGAGCTTCGTAGCCGGCGCCACGGTTTTCCTTACAAAACCTTTCAACACCAACCAATTCCAAAGCACGCTGAGAATACTTCTTACCAACAAGATGGCTCCCAGAAGCGTCCCGCTATAATTACCATGTTGTCTATCGAGAAGGTCAGCATTGATGAGCTTGAACAAGTCCTTCGTGTCTTTCTCGCGGAGCGGCACAGGCGATTGCCATGAGAATCCTGATTGCCGAAGACGACCCAGTCTCCAGCCGGGTTCTCGCGACCACCCTGAGTAAATGGGAACACGAGGTCGTTACAGTTAATAATGGGCTCGAAGCATGGGCTGCGTTGCAGAAAGATGATGCCCCCCGGCTAGCCATTCTTGATTGGATGATGCCCGGGCTCGAAGGTCCGGAAGTTTGCCGCAGGGTTCGCCGGAACATAAAGACGGCGCCTATTTACCTCATTCTGTTGACAGCACTGAGCCACAAAGAACAAATGGTCCAAGGACTCGAGGCTGGCGCGGATGACTATCTCACCAAACCATTTGATCGTAATGAGCTCCAGGTGCGCTTACAGGCAGGTGTGCGGATAGTCGGACTACAGGGCAGTCTGGCCCAACGCGTGCAAGAACTCGAAGCCGCCATTGTTGAGCGCAAGCGGGCGGAGGACACTTTGCGCAATCTCTCTTTAACCGATGATTTGACCGGTCTATATAACCATCGTGGTTTTTTTAATCTGGCGCAACACCACCTGAAAACCGCACGCCGGACAGGCCAGGATTCGTTATTGCTTTATGCTGATCTGGATGGTCTCAAAGAAATAAACGACACGTTCGGGCATAGTGAAGGCTCTTTAGTAATCTCTAAAACCGCGGAGGTCCTGAGAAAGACTTTTCGCAACTCTGACATCGTTTCCCGCCTCGGCGGTGATGAGTTTGCAATCCTCGCGCAAAATGTTCCAAGCGATGAGGTAGCCAATATCATGGCTCGCCTGGAAGAAAATCTTCGCACAAACTCCGCACCGAACAAGGATTGTTATCAACTGTCACTGAGTGTTGGTGCTGTTTGGATTGCTCACAACAGCAATCTAAGTATGGACCAACTGGTCAAGCAGGCGGATAAGGCGATGTACGATCACAAACGTAGTAAGAAGCTGCTATCTAACTCCATCATTCAGGGCGGCTCAGAACTCAAAGAGGATCGGGCACCCTTAAGTGTGGGAGGCGCTAGTCTCATGGTTGACGCGGTTTGAGCGAATCGCAGGCTGGTCCATTTGCTCCACGTCGCGTCAGGATATACAGGCAATAAGTCTGGCCCAACTTCCATACCTCCTCTAGAAGGCGCTTGGTAAGTTCGAAAGTTGGATGTATTATTGCCGCCGCTTGCTGACCTCCGGCCTAAACGCAAGCGAACAATCAGGTCGCCCAAATGTTTTCCTTAAGACTTTTAATAAGGAGAGTGGCGGCGTGCAATCTTACCAGAGAACCTCTAAAAGGCGACGACATCGGCATCGACGGATTTGCGCAAACTGTGAGCAGGTATTGGATAGCCTTACTATCAAATGTCCGCGCTGCGATCGTCTTACGCCGCGGCCTGTGCATTTAGTCGCGTTTACAGCCTTCGCAACTCTGATTGTAGTGGCGCTGCTTAAATCACTTGAATTGCTGTAGCGGACGAATCCTTTTCTGGCAAGATGCTTGAGGTCCCCACTTCTCAAGGATTCCTCAAGAATTTCTCAAGTCCCGTAAATAGACTGTAGGCGTTGGTTACTGCTTATCGTCGGCGCCCGGGGCGATTAACCTCTGCCTAGCGTTTGTTGGCCCGGTCGTTCGGCGCATTTGGAGGCAACGAATGATGGTGGGATTCTTTGGCGCACTGGCCATCCCCTTTTGCAGCTTTTCAATCGAAGCTGCGAGCTTTGAAACTGTGGACCTGTCGATCAGCCTCCTAAACGCGTTTCTTACTTCAACTGTCTTCCCAATTCTTTATCGCAAACATCTTGATTCGTTCGCGCAGAGTGATCAGTTGTTTGCGGCGTTCATGGACCACCTGCCGGGTTTTGCCTGGATCAAGGATGCCGCTGGGAGGTACCTGTACGCCAGCAAACTGCTGCGGCAGTTGTCTCCTTACCAAAACGGCTGGCTGGGAAAAACTGACGGCGAACTTTGGCCCGCGGACTTGGCCGCTAACCACAGAGCCACCGATCTAAAAGTGGTAGCCAGCCGGGAAACGTTGGAGACGGTTGAGTCTTATTTCATAGGTAGCGAAGAACACTTTTTGCTGGTCAGCAAATTTCCAATTTTTGACGACGACGGCAAAGTCGCCATGGTGGGCGCCGTCTGCGTGGATATCACTGAGCAGAAGCGTGCTGAAGATGCGCTGAGAACCCAAAAGGAAATTCTGCAGAAGATATTTGACCACATTCCAGCGATGATCAGCCTCTTTGACGCTCACGGACGCATCAACCTCGTCAATCGAGAATGGGAGCGCTGGCGGGGATGGTCTTTGCAGGAAATACTAAATCACAACGTCGATTTAATGGCTGAAGGCTACCCGGACCGGGAGTACCGTCAAAAGGTGTTTGCGCTGGCGGCAAACTCAAATGGCAAGCCGTTTGAGCTCAAAACCAAAGTGAGGGATGGTCGCGTTTTGGATACGATCTGGTCCATCGTCAATCTTTCGGACGGAACAAAGATAGGTCTGGGACAAGACATCACTGAGCGCAAGCAGGCCGAAGATGCGCTGAAGGAGAGCCGGCGTTATCTGCAAGCCCTGTTCGACAATTCATTGGACGCTATCCTCGTGATCAATGATGAGGGCCGCTACATCGATGCCAATCCCGCCGCCTGCTCGCTGCTCGGCTACACTCGTGAGGAGTTGATGCGGCTAAGCTTCCTCGACCTTACGCCGGCCGAGTATCGTCAAGAACGTTGGGCGAGTTGGCAACAGTTCCTGGAGCTAGGAACGCAGAGCGGTGAATATTCCACTGTTCGCAAGGACGGTATGGTTATACAACTGGAATTTCGCGCCGTTGCCAACATCCAGCCCGGCGTTCATGTATCGTCCGCCCGCGACATCACCCAACGCCGACATGCCCAGGAAGCCCAGCGCGAAGCAGAACAGAAATACAGGGACATTTTTGAGAACGCTTTGGATGGCATTTTCCAAACCTCTCCCGATGGCCGGTTCGTCGTCGCTAATCCGGCACTGGCACGCATGTTCGGATTTGGTTCTCCGGAGGAACTAATTAGAGAAAGAGCCGATATCTCAAAGCAGCACTACGTTGATCCTAAGCGCCGCGACGAATTCAAGCGACTGCTGGAAGAAGAAGGTATCGTCCACCACTTTGAGTATGAAGCGTATCGCAAGGACGGTAGCAGAATCTGGGTTTCAGACAATGTACACGCAATGCGCGATCAAAACGGAAAGGTATTCTGTTACGAAGGAATTGCCAACGATATCACTGAGCGCAAACGATCTGAGCAAGCACTTCGGCAAGCTGAGCAGAAATATCGCGAACTGTTCGAAAACGCCAAGGACGCCATCTATGTTCACGACCTGAGCGGCAAATATACTTCAATAAATCGCGCCGCAGAGAGACTTAGCGGCTATCCACGTGAGGAGATACTCGGAAAAGACTTTAGTTGTTTTGTAGCCCCTGAGTACGCAGAACACATGCGCCAGAACCTGTGTAAGAAGTTACGACATGAGGGCGAAACGATTTATGAAGCTGAAGTCATTACCAAAGATGGCCGCCGCGTGCCGGTAGAAATTAACAGCCGCCTGATCTATGAGGAGGGCGTCCCTGTTGCCGTGCAGGGAACCGCCCGTAACCTTGCCGAACGCAAACGCGCCGAGGAAGCCCTCCGCGGTTACTCCAGGCAGCTAATCCTGGCCCAGGAAGCAGAACGCCAGAATATCGCCCGCGAACTTCACGATCAGATTGGCCAGGCATTGACTGCGATCCGGATCAATCTGGAGACCATCCGTAATTCCTCAAACCAGGCTGAGTCAAACGCATTGATCGATGAGGGCGTTGCGACTGTCGATGAAGCCCTTCAGCAAGTTCGCGATCTTTCTTTCGAACTGCGACCGTCTCTGCTGGATGATCTTGGTCTGACCGCCGCTTTGCGCCGGTATGCCGACCGCTACGCGCAACGCACAGGTATTCAGACAAAAATCGCGATCGGTCTTGAGAGCCAGATCCGTTTACCGCGTGAGCTCGAGACTGCATGTTTTCGCATCGTTCAGGAAGCGCTGACAAACGTGGCCCGGCACGCGCAAGCAAAAAATGTTTCCATTGATGTTAGAACTATGAACGGCGCCCTTTCGCTTGCAATCAAAGACGATGGCATTGGGTTCAATTTGGACTCTCATACAAATGGTGAGCTGCCCAGTAGTCTGGGACTGCGAGGTATGGAAGAACGCGCGCACGGAGTCGGAGGGAAACTCGAAATCGACTCAGCTCCTGGTAAGGGAACTGAAGTTAGAGTTCATTTTTTCAACGGCAGCAAAAGAAGAGAATAATTGACTTGAAGCGAATACGGATAGTGATTGCTGACGACCATGCCCTGGTGCGTGCCGGAATCCGCGCCTTGCTTGAAAAAGAACCGAACATGGAAGTGGTCGCAGAGGCCAGCAACGGACGTGAGGCTATTGAGTTTGTCCGACAACTGCGACCCGAGGTGGTGCTCATGGATATATCCATGCCGGACTTCGGTGGATTAGAAGCCGTGCGACAGTTGACAAAGGAATTTCCCGGGACCCATAGCATTTTTTTGTCGATACATGCGGACGAAGAGTATGTGTGGCGAGCTTTACAGGCCGGCGCTGCGGGTTACCTGGTGAAGGGTGGCTCGCTGGTTGAGCTTAATCTGGCCGTGAATTCGGTGGCGGGAGGTGGAACTTATCTTAGCCCGGAAGTTTCCAGATACGTGATAACGGAGTACATTCGCCGGGTTACAGGAGCACGCGGACCAACCGGCACCTTGACTCCACGGCAACGCGAGATTCTGCAACTGATCGCTGAAGGCAAATCTATTAAACAAATTGCGTTGCTGCTGAAGATCAGCGTGAAGACCGTCGAATCCCACCGCACGCAATTAATGAAACGTCTTGACGCCAAGGACGTCGCGAGCCTGGTAAGACATGCGCTGAGATTGGGCGTTGTGACTCTGGACGGAATGTCGTCATCCTAACAGGCTGCTGAAAAACTGATTAGCCACAGAGACACGGAGACACAGAGAAAAATGAAATCAAAGAGGAGGCCAAGTTTACTGGCGTTTCTGATGAATTCTGATGTGCTTTTTCTCTGTGACTCTGTGACTCTGTGGCCGATTTCTCCTTTTTCAGCAGCCTGGATCGCAACCACTCGAGTGCTAATAACCAAAGTTGCGTGCTGTGCCGGTCGCTACCGCTTCCGGTTCTGATTTCATTCGCGAGTGCGTCTTTACCGAACCGATTTCACTCATTATCGGAAGCGGGCTCGATACTCGCCCGAGACGATGAAAGCCTTAACCATTTCCGCCTGCTCAAAGTTGCCGCCAAACCGGTTCAGCTTGTTAAGCCAGAATTGATAGCCATTCTCATCCGGATCACGACGGAGATAGCCGAAGTATCCCATAATCACGAAGGCTTCGTTGAATCTCGCTTTCGCAAAGTTTTCGCTGATGACGATTTGCTCGAGCACGTTTGCGCGTGAAAGGCTGCCGGCGTTTAAGCCGCTCAGCAGAGCGTCGCGCTCGCCCTGCGCGTAGCTTAATTCCGTATTCGACACCAGCGCGGCAATGTAGGCGTCGTTTGACAAACTGTCGTAAGCGGCACGGAAAGCGGCGCGCTCTACCCAACTGCCGATGAACGATTCCTTATTCGCCGCTAACTGCTGCTCCCACCCGCTCCTGCCAACAACCACATCAC
>DASXQM010000070.1:0-8695 GCA_036507195.1 Pyrinomonadaceae bacterium
CAGCCACTTGTAGCCGGTCTGTCGACTGATGCCGTACCGCCGACTCAGCTCACTCAGACTCCCTTCATGTTTGCGTGCTTCAATCACAAAGCTCAGTCGCTGCTCTATCACACTCTCCGTTTTCCAGGGCATCTCAGCTCCTCCTTGAGCCGTAGATTACCCCCATGACTGTCAACCATGTCATGATAGGAAAGTGTCAACGATGTCATGATACTTAACACAAAGCGCAACCCCGGGCTGAGATTAGCGAACGCTTTCAGCGTAATTATTGCACTCCAAGAGTCAGTCGTACGTAGATTGAGCACCGCAACGATAAAGGTGATCGTCGCGCAGTTTTAGCTCGTTTGTTCGTGCTGCTTGCGGCGCAGTCAGGCACCAGTTGTAATGGCCCTTATAATCAGCATTCCACCTGGCATCGCTGTTAACCCGGCACTTGGCATACTTAATGGTCAGCTTGTACTGATCAATTGCCCGGTATGCATAATTTCGACATGTTGGATTTTCTGGCGGCGGTAACTGTTCCTGGCGCGGAGCCTCCAGCCCGCCGGGTTTTGGAACGGCACGCTCCAACGGCCCTGGAACTGAACTGGCGCCGGAAGAGCCGCCGTTGTCCGTCACCGCATAGATGACGCCGTCACCGCCGGAGAACAAATGCTTGAAATTCCACCCGTTACCTATCTGCCTGGGGGCGTCGTAGGCCCACCTGCGAGTGCCATCCTCTCGGCCGTCGTGGCGGTACCAGAGCAAGTCGCCATTGGCGGTGACGGCGTAGATGACGCCGTCACCGCCGGAGAACAATTGCTTGAAGTTCCACCCGTTGCCTATCTGCTTGGGGGCGTCATAGGCCCACCTGCGAGTGCCGTCTTCTCGCCCGTCGTGGCGGTACCACAGCAGGTCGCCGTTATCTGTGACGGCATAGATGACGCCGTCACCGCCGGAGAACAAATGCTTGAAGTTCCACCCGTTGCCTATCTGCCTGGGGGCGTCGTAGGCCCACCTGCGAGTGCCGTCTTCTCGCCCGTCGTGGCGGTACCAGAGCAAGTCGCCGTTGGCGGTGACGGCGTAGATGACGCCGTCACCCCCGGAGAACAATTGCTTGAAGTTCCACCCGTTGCCTATCTGCTTGGGGGCGTCGTAGGCCCACCTGCGAGTGCCGTCTTCTCGCCCGTCGTGGCGGTACCACAACAGGTCGCCATCGGCGGCGGCGACATAGCTGTTCCCGTGCACGCTCGTTGGATTCTGAAAACCTCCCGCTATGGCCAACGCCATAACTATCGGAGCTATGGCGAGAATTAGTCTTTTACGCATTTGTTCTCCCTCTCATCTCATTCCAAAACCGCCTCAGAGGCTGAATAATTATCCGTTTAACAGCCCAATGGTCATCGGTGAGGGTGGCGGCTGTTAGGCCACAGACTCCGTATTCACAGGCCAGTTGCTTAGAAAACGATCGGCAGCGACTTCAGACCGCGTAGTGTGAAGTTACGATGCCATTCCAGATTTTCATGGGCCAACTGGATCTTTGGCAGGCGACGGAGGATGCTATTGACAGCTATTTGTCCTTCGAGACGAGCGAGGGCTGCACCGACGCAATAGTGCAACCCGTGTCCGAAGGCGAGATGTTTATTTGGCTTGCGAGTGATATCAAGCTGTTCAGGAGCTTCAAACTGTTCCGGATCGCGATTGGCTGCCGCAAAACTGAGGCAAACGAGTTGGCCCTTCTGGATCTGTTTGCCGCGAACGTGGATGTCTGCCAAGGCAATTCGTCCCATCTTTTGCACCGGGCTATCGTAGCGAAGTAACTCCTCCACAGCGGAGACGATGAGTTCAGGGTTGGCGGTTAGTGCTTCCCGCTGGCTGGGATTCTGCAGCAAGGCAAGAATGCCGTTACCGATCAAATTCGTCGTCGTTTCGTGGCCGGCGATCATGAGCAGTACACAATTCGCGAAGAGTTCGTCTTCTGTCAGCCGATCTCCCTGTTCTTCAGCCTGGGCCAAAGCACTTAACAGATTCTCCTGCGGGTGACGACGGAGCTCGATGACTCTTTCTCTGAAGTAGTCAGACAAGGCGAGGAAGCTTTTTTGCGCGAGGTTATAAAGAGCGAAAAGTTCCTCTTTCGTAGTCGCCGTGTCGATTCCGCTAAGTGCCAGCGCGATGTCATCCGACCACTCCTTGAATTGGCGCTGGTCCGTTCCGGGCACGCCCAGCAACTCGGCTATGACCGTCGCCGGAAGGGGATTGGCGAGGTCAGTCATGATATCCATGCGACCCTGGTCTTTCACGGCCGCCAGCATATTGTTTACCAGATCCTGCACAAGCCCACGCATATTTTCAACGACGCGAGGGGTAAAGGCTTTGTTCACCAGTCCCCGCAATCGCGTGTGATCAGGAGGATCGATCATCAGCATCCATGAAGAGACGGCATTAAAAAACGGACTGAAATACTCTTTCGCTTCATTGGGCATGCGGCCGGAGTGAGCCGCTATCCGGTTAGATGACAACTGCTCACTCTGGATCAGAGAGGCAATATCCGCATAACGAGTCAGAATCCAGTAGTTGTTCTCCACGCTCCAGAAAATCGGGTCATTGCTCCTCATCTGCTCAAAAGTCGGGTAGGGGTTAGCGATGAACTCGGGACTGTCGAGGGCGTACTGCATAACAATTTTCGCTGGCTCCATGGACTTGAGCAGTTATGAGACGTGCGGAGGACGAGTATTGTAAAAACGGGCGTAGGTTAGGCTTCTTTGACAGGACCTGTCAATGAAGTTAAACAGACGATACCGGTTCAGTTTGCAATCAGCCCGGAACTCAGACCGTCCGCTGCCAAAAAGCATCATGCCCCGAGGCATAAGCATGCAAGAAATTTTGATTTGGCATTGTCCGGGCTGTTCGTATTCCGGAGCTACTAGCTACTAACGTGGATCGACATCCTTATTGTCTAACGGTGAAGCTGGCGCACTATCGTTCCCGATAGTAGGATTACAGCATGAACGACACGAGCGCAGCCCCGCCGTCATCCCCTGTCGCAAGGTACCGCGCTTTGCACGAATCCGGCTGCTTTGTCCTGCCAAACCCGTGGGACGCGGGAACTGCGGTGTATCTCCAGCACCTTGGCTTTGAAGCCCTCGCCACGACGTCTGCCGGCTTCGCATTTTCGCGAGGGTTGCCTGATTCGGTCTCCGCGGTTTCTCGCGGCATGATGCTAGCTCATATCAGCGAAGTCGTTGAGGCGACGCCGCTGCCAGTTAATGCAGACTTCCAAACGGGATATGCTGATGAACCGGAAGGTATTGCTACAAACGTTGCTCTCTGTATCGCGACGGGTGTGGCCGGCTTATCGATCGAGGATGCAACGGGTGACAACGGCTCACCCCTTTATGAGCACAGCCTGGCGGTCGAACGCATCAAGGCGGCGCGCGCGGCCATCGATGTTTCGGGAATTCCGGTCGTTCTTACAGCCCGTTGTGAGGCCTGGCTGGTCGGACATCCTAATCCTGCCAGCGTTGCTATCGAGCGGCTCGTCGCTTTCGCCGACGCAGGCGCCGATTGTCTCTACGCACCGGGCGTTCATCTGCCCGATGAAATCGAAGCAATCGTAAAGGCTGTCTCACCAAAGCCAGTCAACGTACTGGTCTCGAGGTTTAATTCTGATCTAACCGTTTCCCGTCTGGCCGACCTTGGCGTTCGTCGCGTTTCCGTCGGCTCAGCGTTGGCGTGCGTTGCGTGGGGCGGGTTCATGAGAGCAGCGCGAAGCATCGCACAGAGCGGCTCATTCGATGCTTTTGCCGACGCGGCGCCATTCAACGAACTCAACGATCTCTTTCAAAAACGGGCATCTTCGGGGCCGTAGCCCGACGTTCATTTTGTCACATAAGAGGTACTAAGACGCCATGTCGATCGGCAACCTTATTTCCACAAGCAAACCGCCATCCTTAGCGTTTGAGGCCTTGATCGCTCCTGGGCTCGCTTGATGTTGACAGCGCTCCAGGTGCTGCGCGGCTGGCGCGGAGTAAAGCGGATCTTGTAGCTGACGTCATCAATGCTTTTCCTGATCCCATCAATCCAGCCAAAGCAAAGAGCTTCGTCGATAGACTGAGGCCAGGTAATACTCGGTTTGCCCGAGGTTTTTTTGTAGAAACCAACCCACAGTTCCGGTGCCGAGACGTGATGAGCCTCAAACCATTTACGAAAATCAGCTAGAGTTTTGAAGAACTTAGGTTTCAAGACGTCTAACGACTAGAAGTTGACGCCGAAAGCTGCGAGGAGAGCTAACACGACCGCCAGAATAGCTTCCCCGACAATCAGCCCCGACGCCAGCGGAACCCGAAAGTCATCTTCAGACTTGGGCGAGGTCTTTGCCCAGATCAACTGCGCCACGCCGCCCAGAATAAAAGTAATCAACACTGCTGCTTGAATAAGCATACCGATACCAATTGCCGCCGGAGACGGAACCTTCTCGCCATACTTCTCAGCCAGCAATGTGAGGCCAATGCCCACCACGATTCCTATCACCAAACCCACCAGGCAGCCAGGCGGCAATGCGCTAAGTCCCTTGGTAAGCAGTTCGGCAAAGCCCGCCCACTTAACGCTAATCGGCGAAGACAAGCCCGAAGGGCCGATGCCAAACTTGTCGCGCAGTACCGGATAGACCAGGGCCGTCGCCAGGGATCCAACCGGCGCGGCGATTAGTTGGGCGATAGTAAGGTTGCGAGGGTTCGAGCGGATCAACTGGCCGGCTTTGAAATCCTGCATTAGCGCTTCGGAAGTTACTGCGATGGTCCCGGTGAGTCCGCTCGAAGACATGTTAACCGGCACGTTGCCGGGCGAGATAAAGGCAAAGATGGCCTGCATCATGTTTGACAGCGCGCTGATCGGTCCCCAGTTTGTTTCGCCAAGCACGCGCAGGCCCACGAGCATAAGCGGCAGCGACAGCAGAATCGCAATAAATGAAAGCCACACTGGAATGCCCATGCTGAAGTATTGAACCAAACAAATCACCACGGTCATGACCAGCGAGCCAATGACGACCCACTGCATGGGAAATTCACGAGGACTCTCCGCTGCGCCGACCTTGCTATCTTTCAATCCACGAAATGTCTCGACGATAAGATGCCATTTCAACGCCAGTGAGGTCAGCCCGCCGGCGACCATCAATCCCGTTGCGGGCCACATGACCCAAAGCAACGTCCTCGGGTAGGTCAGCTCAGGAATCATTCCTTGCGACAGAAGAAATCTTGGCAGCAGGAACCAGCTGATGAATGTTCCGATTGCCATAGACAGGCAGATGCGAAAGCCGACCAGCAGTCCTGAGCCGAACGACAACAGGCTCCAGTTCAAGCCGATTCTCATGTCCTGCATCCCAGGTATCAGCCAGGTATCGGGGAAGAGCTTGAGGAAGCTGGTAAGAACCATGAGCACACCTGAGGCCAGGGCGCCGAGACCAAGCGCTTTCATCGGACGTGCGGAAGCGCCTTTTTCTCGTCCTTCATGCAAGACAAGAATCGTCTCTCCTGCGGCCATCCCATCTGCGTAGGTCAGGTTTTCTTCGTCGATGTAGTGGCGGCGCATAGGAACGGCCAGCAAGATGCCGAGCAAACTCGCGCTGCAAAGCCAGAAAAAGATTTGCGCGGTGCCGAGATGAATAGGCGGATTGAGCACGCCCTTCGCGTTGAGCATGTCGAAGGCCGCCAACAGCACGGACATGAAAGCCGTTTGCCCGGCGCTCGTACCCATGGTCTGCACGATGTTGTTCTCCCGCGCATTCGTTCCCGCTGCGCGCAGGATAAGAACGAGCGCGATGAAACCGAAGAAGGCCGATACCACCGAGAGGTTTGGTCCAAAGCCGAGCTTCAAGACACAGTAGGGGTAGGCGCTGCCGATAATCAGCGCGACGACAAGTCCTACAACAATGGAACGAGTGGTAAGCTCCGGGCCGGTCTGGGTTGCGGCCGTGCTGGCAGTCGTCATAGTTCCTCCCTGGCTGAATTCCTAACATCGCACTCAACTGTCTCTGACAGGTCTTTCTGCAGGCGAAATCGTCGATTGCAAGTTGAATCTGGGATCCGGTCGCTACCGCTCTCAGTTCTGTAACACACTGCCCATGCTGCGTAGTCGGAACAACTCAATGAAAATGTACCAGCACAGTTACGCTAAGGCGTTGTAGGCTTCACGTCCGGTTTTCCCTGCTGGATCTTCGGCTTCTCATTATCCGGTGTTTCGATTCGCTGGCCGCTCGTCCGATCAAAAACGGCGTTGCGAAGAAACTGTTCCGTTGTCCACGGCGGAGGGCCGCCGCCGAGATATTTGTTGAACCATTCGAGGTGGGCAGTGTAGTAGAGCGCCATCTCGTACCAACTCGGCCAGTGGCCGGCGTTGGAGTAAATAATCAGTCTTGAAGGAACCTTCATTTCCTGCAAGTCAGTAAAGAAATGCAATGACTGCGTGTAGGGCACTCGGTAATCACGCTCGCCTGAAATGACCAACGTCGGTGTCTTGAAATTTTTGACGGTATTTGCGGGCGACCACTTTTCATACTCCGGTGAGTCCCAGGGCCTCCCCTTCAAGTCCCACTCGGGAAACCAGAGTTCTTCGGTGGCGCCGTGAAATGAACGCAGGTCGTAAATGCCCATCATAGAGGCAATTGCCTTGAAGCGATCCGTGTGTCCCTCAAACCACATCATCATGTAGCCGCCGTAGGACCAACCCATGGCGCCCATTCGCGTGGGGTCGACGTAAGGAAGGTTTTCGAGGGTATCTGTCACCTTCATCAAATCTTCATAGACACGGCCGCCGAAGTCGCCGGAGATCTCGCTCGTGTAATCCTGACCAAAGCCGGTTGAGCCGTGCGGATTGGGGAAGGCGACGACGTAGCCTGCGCCCGGATAAACCTGCCAGTCGCCGCGAAACGCATCCGCCCAGTTAGACTGGGGACCACCATGAACATTCAGGATCAGAGGATACTTGCGCGACGGATCAAAGTTATGGGGCTTCACAATAAAGACCTGGACACGCACGCCATCCGCTCCGGTCACCCAGATGGTCTCAGCCGGACGGATATCAACTTCGCTCATTAAAACTTCGTTTACATGGGAGAGTTTCAGTGGCGTCATGCCTCTACCGTTAACAACCCCGACGCTGTAAATCTCTTGAGGCTCTCCGACCGAACGCTTGATGTAGAACAAGCGTCTCTCGCTCGGATCAAATTCCGACGCGTCGATCGTCTTATCGGCTAAAACCTGTGTGACTTGTTTTGAGTTGATGTCGAGACGAAAGATGGGATTCTGTCCTTCAAACGGCCCGAGGAAGTAGATGGTTTTGGAATCCTTAGACCAGCGAAACTCGTCAACCCAATTGCGAAATGACTCAGTCAGGACAGTTGATTTGCCGGTGGCTCGTTGGTACAGAGCGATACGAAACAGATCCGACTCGTAACCAGGCTGCTGCTGCCTACGGTAACCAATGTACTTTCCATCCGGTGAGTATTTGGGACTACCATCATAAGCTGGATTATCGGCGGTAATGTTGCGCGGCTTCGGTTCCTTGTCTTCCAGCGAAATGGTCCAGAGGTCGTTGTTCGTCGAGACTGCCGGAACCGGATCGTGATTGGAGACATAAACCAGTTCCTTACTGTCGGGTGAGAAATCATATTGTAAGGGTCCGCCGAGTTGAAAGGTGGGCGCGTCGAATTTGCCTGGTGTCACATCCCTTGTTTCTCCGGTCGCGGTGTTAGCAATAAAGGTGTGGGTGCGTGTTCCGTCCTTCCAGGCTGTCCAATGGCGATAGAGAAGGTCGTCTGCCATGTGCGCCTTCAGTGGCCCTGATTCCCAACGCTCCGCAATCCGCTTATTGCACGCATCGTCTCCATTGCATTCCGGATAGATGTCTGATGAAAACGCGATCCACTTGCCGTCGGGTGACCAGAGTGGATCGGAAACTCCAGTTGAGATATTAGTGAGCTTGCGCCATTCGCCGCCGCTTGAATTCATCAGGTAAAAATTCGCGCTTCCATCCTTGGAACTGATGAAGAGAATCTGTTTGCCGTCCGGCGAGAAGGAGGGCGAAGACTCGCTCTTGTCACCGGTCGTTAATTGGCGCGCGTTCTGCCCGTTAGTGTCCATAGCCCAGATGTGGCTGTTTCGTCGTGCGCGCGCGAGGTCGGAGGTTGCAATTACGAAGATTAAAATCCGGCCGTCGGCCGAAACGTGCAAATCGGAAATGTTCTTGACTCGATAGAGATCTCCAATCGTGAAAGCTCGTTTCTGAGCCTGGATGGAAATGAACGAGAACAGCAGGAGACAAGACAGCAGGAAAGCGCGACGCATCATTCGTTAGACTCCTTTGGACAGGGCAATGCCTACAAGCATTTTGGCGGGAGTATACAGTCTCTCGCGTTGAGCTTGCGAAGCAAGCGCCAGGGTACGCCCTGGGGTATAAGCCCCAAGAAGTGGATCAAGATAAAGCTGTGTTATTGCGCGGCCTTGATCCTTCCGCTTCGCTTCCGCTCCACACCAACGCTAATCGCCCGGGGCTCAGCCCTCAGATGTGCGGTGGCGGCTATGAGCCTGTGTCAAAACTCAGAAATCCCACCCACGGGAGTGGGTGGATTTTTCAGATCCGACCTACCAGAGGCAGCGCGGATTCTTTGGGAATCCCACCCACGGCAGTGGGTGGATAGTTCAAGTCCAGCCTCTCCCCGCTA
>DASXQM010000071.1:0-26799 GCA_036507195.1 Pyrinomonadaceae bacterium
GCGCCGGGAACCCCGGCCCGCTCACGGTTCTGTAGTTGAGCGCCGTTATGACTGAACAGGACTCAATCAACGCCATTGCCTATGTTTGTATGACCAAGGAGAACCTTGACCTTGACTAAAGCGGTGAGGTTGAGCGTAGCATCCGGTCGCTACCACCACCCCAGCGCGGCTGCCGCGCCGGGGTCCCCGGCCCGCTCACTGTTCTGTAGTTGAGCGCCTTCTTGCGAAGTGAAGTGGCAGCGTGCGGTGCTGACAGTTCGTGGTTAGAAGCCAGACCCAAAGGGATCCGGGCTCTCGGTACTGATATGCAGTTGGCTTGATCAACTGTTGGCTTGATCAACTTGCCTGCGCCAAATCCTAAGTGCTATAAGGCGCACCTGTTTCAATTCTTTCAACCAAACGAGTTCTGCCAGCTCAAATAAAGTGAGAACTGCTAAATGCTGCGCGTTCACATTGTTCTAGTGGCATTCCTCCTGACCGTATTCATCGTTGCTTGGTCCCTTCCAGATAAAGCAAGCGGCCACCTCGCCATCCAACGCGCCGACATTTATCACAATGAATGGATCGATCTAAACAAGAATGGCAAGTTGGACATCTATGAAGACCCTCATGCGGAGATCGAAAAACGCATCAATGACTTGCTCTCGCAAATGACGCTCGAAGAGAAAACCTGTCAGACCGCCACGTTGTATGGCTTCAATCGGGTCCTGAAGGATGAACTGCCAACCGCCGAGTGGAAACATCAGATTTGGAAAGACGGCATCGCCAATATCGATGAGCACCTGAATGGATGGGGCCCAGGCTCATCGAGCGTTTATGCTCGTGACATCAAAAAGCATGTCTGGGCCATGAACGAAGTTCAGCGTTTTTTTGTCGAAGAGACTCGTCTCGGCATTCCAGTGGATTTCACAAATGAGGGCCTTCGCGGGGTCGCTGCCTTTACGGCCACCAGTTTCCCCTCGCAACTAAGCCTGGGACACACGTGGGACAAGCAGCTGGTACGAGAGATTGGACAAATTACTGCCGCCGAGGCCCGAGCGCTGGGTTACACAAACGTTTATGCGCCTACTCTGGATGTCGCGCGCGATCAACGCTGGGGTCGCATTGAAGACGTTTATGGTGAGGAACCTTATCTTGCGTCTCGTCTTGGCGTAGAGATGGTTAAGGGTCTGCAACAAAACTACACCGTGGCCTCCACAGCCAAGCATTTTGCGATTTACAGCAACAACAAGGGCGCCCGAGAGGGACAGGCCCGTACCGATCCGCAAACCTCGCCGCGCGAAGTCGAAAACATTTTCCTTCCGCCGTTCAAGGCGGCCATCAAAGAAGGCGGCCTCCTGGGGATCATGAGCTCATATAACGACTACGACAGCATACCGGTTACGGGAAGCAAATACTGGCTGACGACGCGGTTGAGAAACGATTTCGGTTTCAATGGCTACGTGGTTTCCGATAGTGCGGCAGTGGAATACTTGTATAACAAACATGCAGTTGCCGCCGATATGAAAGATGCGGTACGTCAGTCGATCGAAGCAGGCTTGAATGTGAAGACCAACTTTACCCCACCGGACGATTTCATTCTGCCGCTGCGTGAACTGGTCAAGGAACAAAAGATTTCGCTGCAGACACTCGACGACCGCGTGCGCGATGTCCTGCGGGTGAAGTTTCTCGTCGGGATTTTCGATCGACCTTACGTCCCGGATGCGCAGGCAACTGAACGACTTGTCAATTCCTCAGCTCATCAGCAAGTGGCCTTACGAGCGGCGCGTGAAAGCATCGTGCTTCTGAAAAACGATCGGAACGTTCTGCCCTTGAGTAAAAACATTCGTTCCATCGCCGTAATCGGCCCAAACGCAGATGATGACGATTTGACGCGCTATCGTTATGGGCCGAACGGTATAAATGGAGTCACAGTGCTGGCGGGCATCAAGCAAAAGCTGGGCGAAAGAGTGAAAGTAAATTATGCCAGGGGGTGTGAGATCGTTGACGCGCATTGGCCGGAAACGGAAGTCCTGCCGGAACCGCTGACCAATGAAGAACAAGTCGCCATCGATGAAGCGGTAGCGACTGCAAAGAACTCGGATGTGGCAGTGGTGGTTTTGGGCGACTCTTCCAAAACTGTGGGCGAAAGTGCTAGCCGCACCAGCCTGGATTTACCGGGTCGACAACTACAATTAGTCCAGGCCGTTTATGCGACCGGCAAACCTGTCACTGTGGTTTTAATCAATGGCCGTCCAATAAGCTTGAACTGGATTGACAAGTATGTTCCCGGAATTCTGGAGGCCTGGTTTCCCGGCGCACAGGGAGGAACGGCAATCGCCGACGTATTGTTTGGAGATTTCAATCCGGGAGGAAAGCTAACCATCACGTTTCCCCGGACAGCCGGGCAGATTCCCTTCAATTTTCCTACCAAACCCAACGCCCAGTGGGAGGGCGAGAAGACTCGCGTCAACGGCGCCCTCTATTATTTTGGCCATGGCTTGAGCTACACCACGTTTGCGTATAGCAATTTGAATATTCGTCCGCTAACCGTGCTGAACCTCGGTGGATCCGCCGAGGTCGTTACTGTGGAGGTCAAGAACATCGGCGCGCGCGAAGGTGACGAAGTTGTCCAACTCTATACACGAGATTTGGTTAGCAGCGTCACTACCTACGAAAAAAATCTACGAGGCTTTGAGCGAGTCCACCTCAAGGTGGGCGAAACGAAAACAGTGACGTTTAGCCTGACGCCTGACGACCTGGCTCTGTGGGATCGGAACATGCATTTCGTTGTTGAGCCCGGAAAGTTTCGTGTAATGATCGGCTCATCTTCAACGGACATTCGCCAGACCGGTGAATTTGAAATTAAATAAGGAGCCGACCGTAAGCCAGGCTCGGATGCCATTACGCCGCGTGCGCGAGTCGATACTGAACCGTGAGCGGGTAGCGACCGGATCCTACATTCAACCTGCAATCGTCGCTTTCCAAGGCAGAAAGATCAGTAGGATACAGGTTGAGTGGTTGGATCCGGTCGCTACCCGCTCACGGTTCTGTATCGAGCGCAGCTTTGGCAAAGAGGGCCCCTCAATTCTGGTCTGGCAGCAACTGCACCGGTACAATAATCAAAAAATCGCTTGACAGTATTTTCCGCTTTATTCATATTGCCTTCATAAAAAACAAAATCGAACTCTGCGCGCAAGGCTCTAATTAAAAGTAAACGCAGGAGTAATCATGGCCGAAGACTCTGATGACATTGAGGACAAGAGTGAGGGCAAGTATGATCCCAGCCGCCGCCGTTTTCTGAAGGGAGTCGGCATAGTGGGCGCCGGAGCCGCGTTTGCCGACAGGCTGCTGATCGAAGCAGAGGAGACGGAGGCAGCGGCAAACGAGCCTCTGTCCGGCGATGTTCCGGTCGTGCTGCAAATAAACGGACAGAAGCGTGCCGCTCGGATCGAGCCACGCACTACCCTTCTAAACACTCTACGCAATCACCTCGAGCCGCCGCTCACCGGACCAAAGCTCGTTTGTGACATGGGTACGTGCGGCGCTTGCACGGTGTTACTCGACGGCAAGCCTGTTTATTCCTGTCTGGTACTTGGCGTTGATGCTGTTGGCAAGCAGATCACGACCGTCGAAGGGCTGGGCTCACCGGAGGCGCTGAATGAAGTACAGCATGCTTTCGTCGAGAATGATGCCTTGATGTGCGGTTTCTGCACCCCCGGTTTTGTCACCACGATCTCCGCTTACCTGAAAAAGAATCCGAATCCAAGTTTGGGCGAGGTGCGCGAAGCGTGTAAAGGAAACTTCTGTCGCTGCGGTACCTATCCAAGAGTTTTTGAAGCCGCGCTGGCGGCCGCGAAAGCAGGAGCTGGTAACGTTTAATGCAAGCTGTTAGTTTGCGAGGTTGTATCACTCTATTCAGGCCTGCGGCTTTGCCGCCGCACAGTACGGTAAGGCTCCGCCTTACCGTAAGGTCGCGGATACGAACTGGGGGCTACGCCTCCAATTCACGAGGCGGAGCCTCATGAAAGAAACAAATACAACCGGTCGGAAAGGCTAAGCCTTTCCGCACTGTGCCGCGGCAGAGCCGCCCCCGGTTTATCGAATGGAGCATTGGGAAGTCAGGGAATCAGGGTTGATGCTCCTTCGGATTTTCACAAGAACTATACTTCGGAGAGATTTATGCAGCAGGCGCCCGTCAAAAAGAAAAAGAAAGTCAGAGTTCCGAGAGTCGTTAACGGCATCGAGACGATGGTTGAGATCGAAGTCGATGACGACGGAGGTCCGGGCTGGGGGCCAAACGACAAGCACACCCTTCTGAATCATCGCCTGACTCGCGTTGACGGACCACTCAAGGTTTCGGGAGCAGCTCGATACACTTACGACGTTCGTCTGCCGGGAATGCTCTATGGTCGGATTCTTCGCTGCCCACACGCGCACGCACGCCTGACGAAATTTGATTCCAGCGCTGCCTCCAGGATTCCCGGAGTGCAGGCCATTATTCAGACGCCAATCAAAGAATTCCTTTTCCACGGGATGGCAGTAGCGGCAGTCGCAGCCACTACACCAGAAATCGCCGGCGATGCCCTGCGCGCGATCGAAGTGGGGTATGAAATACTTCCACACGTAGTCAAAGCCGCTGATTCAATCAAGCCGGGATCGCCAAAGGCACTGCCCGACGAAGTTAATCTTGAAGAGAAGGAAAAACGCGGGGACGCTCAGAAAACTGACGCCGCTTTCGCGGAATGCGATGCGGTCGTCGAAGCCGAGTATCAAACACCGCGCATTCATCATGCTTGTCTCGAGACGCATGGCCTGACGGTTGATTACCGCGGCGGCGAAACCGCAACGGTTTACGCTTCCACGCAGGGAACGTTCACCATTCCCGGTGACGCCGCCAAAGCCCTCGAGCTTCCTGAGAGCGCGGTGACTTCTATCGTTGAGCACATGGGCGGCGGTTTTGGTTCCAAGTTTGGTATTGGGGTTGAAGGCATGCTCGCCTGCAAACTCTCAAAGCAAACAAAAGTGCCCGTGAAGTTAATGCTCACACGCTCCGATGAATTCGTTATGGCTGGTAATCGTTCCGGTTCCTGGCAGAAGCTCAAGGCGGGCGTGAAGAAAGACGGAACCCTCATTGCTTTGCACGCGACGCAGTATCGTCTGGGTGGCCTGGGCGACGGCTCCCAGGCCGGCCAGCCTTACATTTATCGCGTGCGGGATACGTACCGAGAAGTATTCGCTCTTCATACTAACGAGGATTCCTCGGTAGCCATGCGCGCGCCCGGACATCCCCAGGCATCATTCGCAATGGAATCATTGATGGACGAACTGGCATACAAGATAGGCATGGACCCGATTGCCTTTCGCAAAATAAATCTGCGGGATGAGGTTTATCACCGGCAGTTGGATCGCGGGGCTCGCGAGATCGGCTGGGAACGGCGTAAACCGACATCCGAAGGAACTGGCACACTGCGGCGAGGGCTGGGTTGCGCCATCGGCACCTGGGGAGGTGGTGGCAACGACCAGTGCAAGGTTGAAGTTACCGTAGCGCGCGACGGCGCGGTCGTAGTAGCCGTCGGCACGCAAGACCTGGGCACGGGCACGCGCACTTACACTCGCGCCATTGTCGCTGAAGAGTTGGGACTGCAAATCAAAGATGTTGTTGAAAAAATTGGTAACTCAAAGCTGGGCTCGGCGAATCCATCTGGTGGTTCAACTACTGCCGCTTCTCTATCTCCATCAGTTAAAGATGCGGCCATCAAAGCTCGCCTGGCAGTTGCCGAGAAAATCGCACCCCTCCTGGGAGGCGTGAAGCCGGAAGAAATAAAATTTGCAAACGGGCAGGCTACAGGGGGCGGAAAATCGCTTACGTGGCGCCAGGTTAGTGCCGCCCTTCCCTCTTCAGGCATTACTGCCCATGGCGAGTGGCGTTCGGATCTGCAAGCCAGAGGCGTACACGGCGTTTCCTTTGCCGAAGTTGAGGTAGACCTGGAAACCGGACACATCCGTCCAATCAAGATGACCCAGGTGCAGGACGGCGGCCTCCCGCTCAACCGGCTAACGATGGAAAGCCAGATCAATGGGGGCATGATTCAGTCACTCGGCATGGCCCTCTGGGAAGGGCGCGTGATGGATGCCCAACTCGGAATGCAGCTCAATCCAGGCTTCGGCGATTACAAACTGCCAGGATCGCTGGAGATGCCCGAAATGGTTCCAATCATTGACGACGACGATAAGCGAGAGGCGGTCATCGGCATTGCTGAGGCAGCCATCATTCCGTCGCTGGGCGCCCTGGCAAATGCTGTGTTCAATGCCTGCGGCGTGCGCGTGCGCGAGTTGCCAATCACGCCGGACAAAATACTAATGGGCATGCCGAACGGGAGGAACCTCGCATGAAAGCATTTGAGTGGGTCAATGCGAGCAGTGCCAGCGAGGCCGTGCGGTTGTTAAGCGCCGCTCCTGCGTCGCGCGATATGGATGATGCCCCGCGACCGATTGCCGGCGGACAAGATCTTTTGACAACCATGAAAGACTACACGACCCGGCCTGTGCGCGTAGTCAATCTCAAGAGCATTCGCGGACTCAATCTGATTCAGGGCGACGCCAGGCGAGGATTGACAATTGGGGCGCTGGTGACTTTGAGCCAACTGGAGGAACACGCCGTAGCCCGCGCAAGCTTCCCGGGACTTACCGAAGCGGCGCACTCAATCGCTACGCCGCAGATTCGCAACCTGGGCACAGTCGGCGGCAACCTTTGCCAGCGTCCGCGCTGCTGGTATTTCAGGTTGGAAGACGTTATCTGTCTGAAAAAAGGTGGCTCCGAGTGTTATGCGGCAAAGGGGGAGAACAAATACAACGCCATTTTCGGCGGTGGTCCCTCGTATATTGTCCATCCATCCGACCTGGCACCAATGCTGGTCGCGTTAGGCGCCAGCGTTTCCGTGGTCGGGGCCGAAGGCACGCGCATGATTCCGCTCGATAAGTTTTTCACCTTACCGTCTGAAGGAAGTATTCGACGTGAAAATGTTCTGAAGAATGATGACATCATTACGCAGATTCACGTGCCTGCTTCATCCTTTGCCGCACACTCGACTTACTTGAAGTTTAAAGAACGAGAATCATTGGATTTTGCGCTCGCAGCGGTTGCGGCGGCGGTTCAGCTTGGCACAAACAAGACGGTAACTCAGGCGCGAATCGTTTTAGGCGGCGTGGCTCCCATTCCCTGGCGCGTACCTGAAGCGGAGAAGTTCCTCACGGGCAAGACACTAAGCAGCGAGGTGCTGAAAGAAACTGCAAAACTGGCGCTCGCCGGAGCGCAGCCACTGGAAAAGAATGCTTACAAGATTCCGTTGACGCAGACTCTTGTTCGACGCGCACTGGCGAAAGCGGGAGGCGTTCCAGTTTAAGGCTCATAGATGTAACGCAAACCGTTAGTTTGCTTTTGCGGTTGCGGTTATTAGGTAGATCGAGGGCGGCGGTTGCGTCGCAAACTAACAGTTTGCGTTACGTGAAGAAGTCGGGAGGTAGCCAATGGCAGACGAACTATCCAAGCTTCAAGAAAGCGCGCCGGAAAATGCGCCGGAACACTCGGCTGCAATCCAGACCGCCTTCTGCGGCTCGCTCCGTTCAAAAAAATTCTTTATGCTCGATGCGCTGGCGACCGATGCGGAACAATATCTCGACGCCAGTAATCACTGTTGGTGCCGGGAGACGCAGCAAGTGATCGGCCCCGACGGCGGTCGCGCCACCCCCAGCCGTTGCACGCCCGGCCGATCGTGCTACACTTCCTCCATCTAGGGGAAGAGCTCGTTTGCACAAGTTTTAGGAGGTGCGAAGATGCGAAGATACTGGGTTATTCCAATTCTACTGTTCGTTGTGGCAATGTTTTCAAGCGCTATAACTATCACCTCACTCGGTGAGTCGCCGGCCGTTCGCGGTGATTACGTTGAGGTGCGCACTGCGAGCGTTTTCGCGGGAGCATGTCATTACAACGGCGAGGTCACCACTACCGGACGTGATGCGTTGATGGCCTGGAACGTAAAATCGGGTCAGTGGCGTGGCGTTGATCTTGCAGGCGTTACGGTTGTGGCTATTGTTACCGCCGATGCGAATCTCTCAGATAATGACGCGGCGCGCCGTTCTGAGATTGTTATAGGCAGCAATGCCTCGGACGCACAGTCGCGGGCCATTCTGGAAGCGCTTAAGGGCAGATATATGACATCCTTTGGCAAGATCGTCTCTGTTCGTCGTGGGCCTCTGAGCTTTGCACATCAGGGCAAAACCTATTCGGTGACTGCGAATGACGTGGCTTCGATCAGCGTTGAAGCCATGCCGAATGATCTCTGCTGTAAGATGCCGAATCTTGTCTGGTATTCGCCCCTCGTGCCGCTGGAGAATCGCAAAGTTGGCTATACAACCAGGGCGCAATACACCGGCGATGCTGTCGGTGATGCGTGGCAAAGGTCCGGCGAGAATAGCGCCTTTTACGGAAGTTTTTCGTTCTAATCCAATTAGCTGGATTTATGCTAGGGGCGGCCTTTATTCATTCGATGGCGCCAACGGAAAGCAACATCGAGGTAATAGCCGCGCTCGGCACCGCATACGTTAAAGCAGTTTTGCCTTCCCGATCTCGCGCATTTACGTCAGCCCCGCCGGCAATAAATGCTTCGACAATCTCCTTCACGTTCGCCGGGTCATAGTAACCGCTCGAATTGGCTACGTGAATCAACGCGGTCCAGCCATACTTGTTCTTGACATGAACGTTCGCGCCGGCATCAAGCAGTAACTTAACGCTATCGCTGCGGGCATGTTGCGCCGCCAGCATAAGGGCGGTATTTCCATCACGATCTTCGTTGTTGACTCCTGCCCCTGCGTCAAGCAGGCTCTTGACGGCTTCCACATTGCCGCGGTAGGAGGTAACAACAGGGTCGTTCCCGCATTGGACCGAAAAGCCTCCGGCTGCCGCGAGCATTAGAACTGTTTGTCCCTGCTCCCCCGCGTAATTTACATTCGCGCCTTTATGGATCAGAAGCTGGAGCAGTTCCACATCTCCAGACGAGGCAGCTCTTGCAAGAGCATCGCCTTTGATTTCGGCGCTGATGTTCTTCGACAGCAAAGCCTCGATCCGTCCCAGGTCAGAGGTTTCTTCTTGAAGGATTGGCAGAGGGCTTCTCCTTGCACCAACCAATTCTTGAAAGGTTTGCTCATCGGCGTTTAGCTGGCTTTCCCTCTGCTGTGCCGCAACTGAAATGGAAGCGAACTGACTGGTAAACATGAGCAGCAGAGTGAGCAATTGCATTGGCCTGGCCTTAGTTGACATATGATTTACCTGGAATCTATCTCCATCAGGGTCCCACACTTGAGAACGGAACGCCCACTTCACAATTGCAGAGATTCACTCTCATCTCCTGCTTTTGCGCGCTGACAAGTTTCGTCACTCTTACTCACGAACGAAAAAGTTTTAGGCCACCCGGCCGCGCCGCGAAATTGCGATCTGGCAAGTTTCGGCAAAACAAGGCTTGCGTATAATTCATTTTCATGTAATATGTCTCTTCTTTGGACAATATCCCTTCATTAGGGGTTTTCCGGCTTTTTCCCAAATCAACTCCCTGCCAGGGAATTGCAAACGAGCATGTGGGTTTGTTTCTCAGGAATCTTGGTTGGCCGCCGAAGGTGGGGTATTTCTGATGCGCAAAATCGATCCTAAACGCTTCAAAATCGCCAAACGTCATACGTCCCGCGAGATCAACCGGCAGATCGCCCTGACGCTGATCCGGACGCATCAACCTGTTTCCCGCGCGGATCTGGCCCGCCTCATGGGTACACGGCGCGGCGTCGTTTCGATACTGGTCAACGAACTACTCGCAGAGGGCCTGATCTTCGAAGGCGCAACCGGAGAAGGTGGCGGTCGGGGACGCAAGCCGACTTTTCTTTACATCGACTCACGAGAGCGCTACGTCATCGCCGTGGATATACGCGCCACGCGCACCTACCTCATGGCTACCGACTTGCTCGGTAAGCCGCTGGTCGGTATCACCAGCTTCTCTACCAACCGAACGCTGGGAATCTTGATTTCCAACTTAAGTCAGAAGATCAGATCTATTGTCGCCGACCACAAGGCCGTGGCGACTTGTCAGGGAGTCGGCGTGGTCGTACCTGGCATGACTGACCCCAAGTCAGGCCGAGTGCTGCATGCTCCAACCCTCGGGTGGCGAAATGTAAACCTAAAAGATCCACTATCTACCGCAATTGATTTGCCGGTCCATATAGAGAACTCCGGCCGAGCCTGCGCTCTGGCCCAGGTATGGGCCAGTCGGGATCACGCGCACATCGGCGATCTGGCGTTTGTCAGCGTCTCTGACGGAGTCGGAGTAGGCATCGTCGTTAATGGAGAGATTCTGCGCGGGCAGCATAACATCGCCGGCGAGTTTGGCCATGTTCCGCTCAGTATTGATGGACCACGGTGCTCCTGCGGTGCGACCGGTTGCTGGGAGGCTTACGTTTCAAATCTGGCGACGCTGTCACGTTATTTTGGGCGCAATCCAAACGAGCAGAAACCAATGTCAGCGGAAATGGCAACCTTTACCATCGAGGATTTGGTTTCGCGCGCTCGAAACGGCGACGGAAAAGCCCTTGCCGCCCTGCACTCGACGGGCCGTTACCTCGGGCTTGGCCTGGCTTCCATCATCAATGCTGTCGATCCAGGCCGGCTTTACATCGGCGGTGAAATAACTGCGGCGTGGGATTTGATCGAATCGTCTGTGAAAGCAGCTTTGGCGGAGCGGGCTCTGACGGATCTCGCTGCGCGAACCGAGATTAGAACAGTGTCAGTAGAAGAACATCCACGATTGCGAGGAGCCGCGGCCCTGGTGGCAGCTCCAGCATTCGCCGCCCCCATGGTGGCGTAACAGTGGAACGTTCAGTTTCCCGTTTTCGATCGTGCGGCGCCAATTTGCGCGCCACACAATTCTCCAGTTAAGGCGTTGCTGGGCCTTCTGACAAAGTATCCGGAAGTTGGTCTTGCCTGCCCCCGTTACTAATCCCCTTTGGAGGTTCGGACATGCATAGCGAAAAAAACACCCGCTCCCACGGCTCTTCTCTACGACTTTTCTGCGGCATTCTCCTGGTCATGACCTGCAGCGCCGCGAGCATCTGCGCCCAAACGATTGTTGGACGAATTTCCGGTACAGTGACAGACGCTTCCGGCGCGGTGGTCCCAAACACTACTGTCACCGCGACCAACACTGCTACCAACCTGGCACGTAGCAGTAGCGCCGATGGGAATGGTTTCTACACCTTAACAAATCTGCCGGCCGGTACCTACACGGTCACTGCCGAGCAAACGAATTTCAAGAGGGCTGTACAGGAAGGCATTAGCGTATCAGCGGATGCCAAGCTGACTGTGGATATGACGCTCGAGGCCGGCCAGGTATCAGAAATGGTCCAAGTTGCGACCACTGCCGGCGAAACCGTCAACACAACCTCGGGGGAGGTGTCGCGGGTGATCGACAGGCAGCAGGTCCAGAATCTCGCGCTCAATGGCCGCAACTACATTCAGCTACTCTCGCTCGTACCCGGCGTAGCTCTGACAACTGACGATCAGTTAGAACTGACCACTAGCCTTGCGACCGGTAACCAGTCGATTAATGGAAATCGCGGTCAGACGAACAACGTAACCATCGACGGCGGCATTAATCTGCAATCAGGTAGCAACGCGAGCCAGATCAACAATCTTGGTATCGACTTCATCCAGGAAGTCAAAATACAGACCGCGAATTTCTCTGCCGAGTACGGACGCAACTCCGGCGCTCAGGTCAGTCTTGTCAGCCGAAGCGGCGGAAATAGTTTTCACGGTAGTGCCTTCGAGTTCATACGCAACGATAAGCTCGACGCGCGTTCGTTTTTCGCACCGATCAGGCCCACCCTGCGCTTCAACAATTTTGGCTACAGCTTTGGCGGTCCCATTATCAAAGACAAATTCTTCTTTTTCGGTGGCCAGGAGTGGAAGTACATCCGGCGTCTCTCGAATGCGCAGCGGCGCACTGTACCAAGCTTGGCAGAGCTTAACGGAAACTTTTCATTCCGCCTGCGGGGGGCTGATGGCATTGTGGGTACGGCGGACGATGGTCTTCTGAAAGACCCGTCAAGCACTCTACCGTGCACTACCGCAAACAGGGCCGGATGTTTCGGCGGCACCAACATAGCGCTGCGGAATATCATTCCCACCAACCGGATCACTCCTGATGGTCTTGCGATTGCCAACGTCTTTCGCACGGCAATAGGCCTCTCAACCGGCTTTACGAATAGTCCAATTGCCAACAATGTTACGTTCCAGCAACCGAACCCGCTGGATTACCGTGAGGACCTTGTTCGCCTTGACTACCGGTTCAATTCAAAACACAGCGTCTACGGCCGGTACATCCACGACAAGAACGTTCTGATCGACCCGTTCGGCACCTTTATTACTACGCAACTGCCGACCATCCCCAGCAATCGCTTGCGTCCGGGAACGTCGATTCAGGTTTCACACACCTGGCTGGTCACCCCCGCATTCATCAATGAGGCGAAACTAACCGGGGCCTGGGTGGCACAACGCATTCCTCCCGCAGGGGACCTCTGGAAGCGCGAAACTTACGGCTTTCAATTTCAACAGCTCTTTACCGGCGGCGGGCGGTTCGAAAACTCCATTCCTGACACCACTATAAGTGGCTTCGCCAGCTTCTTCGGTGCAGCCCGCTCATTACTTTCGCCAACAACCGACATCACTGGCAGCGATACCCTTACGTACGTACGCGGCAATCACACCTTCAAGACCGGAGCCACTGTCACTCGCAACCGCATTGACCAAAACGCGCGCACAACTTATGCGGGCCAGGTTGATTTCAACACCGGCGGTAATACTCGCACGTCGAACAACTCTTTTGCTGATGCACTGCTCGGAAATTTCCGAACCTACAGCGAACAGGCGGTCGATCCCCTCGGATTCTTCCGCTTCTCACAGTACGAGGCCTTCCTGGCCGACAGCTGGCGGCTTAGTCCAAAGCTTAGCCTGGAGTTGGGCGCAAGATTTCAATATGGCGTGCCAATTTACACGCAAGCTAACAACCTTGCTAATTTCGATCCCTCACTTTACAACCCGACTCTGGCTGTAACTATATTCGGCACCGGCGCCCAGGCCGGCAATATCGACACCTCCCGCGGCGGCAATCGTTTCAATGGACTGATACGCGCCGGCAACGGTGTGCCGCCGGAAGAACTGGGTCGCGTACCCGGAGGTGATAGCGCCGCTGTGCTTGCAGTGCCTACCGGTGCGCCGCGCGGGCTTTACAGCCCACATCAATATCTAATGCCGCGCGTCGGTTTCGCGTTCACGCCTTTTGACGACAACAAGACAGCAATCCGGGGCGGCTTCGGCATGTACTACGACCGCGTAGAAGGCAACCTGATCTTTCCTTCATTGAGCAATCCACCCTACGCGCCCAGCGCACAGTTCACTAACGCGAATCTAAGTAATATCACTGGCGGAACCTCCGCAGTCACACCCTTTGCTCAAATCAATGCTATAAATCCGCATCTCGATACACCTTACACAATGAGTTACAGCTTGAGCTTGCAGCGCGAACTGCCCTTCGGCATTTTCGCTGAAGCGGCTTATGTTGCAAATTTGGGCCGACACCTGATCCGTCAGCCGGACATCAATCAGCCGAGTTTCGAGGCCTTACGGGCGAACCTTCCTCCCGGTGGTCCGAACGTAAACATCAACGCCCTGCGGCCTTTCAAGGGTTACACAGCCATCCGGATGCGCCTCAGTGACTCAACCTCGAACTATCACGGCATGCAGCTTTATGCAGCCAAGCGCCAGGGTGACATATTAGCGACCGTTGCCTACACCTGGTCGAAAGTTTTGACCGATGCGAGCGGTTTTAACGATAACCCCGAGGATCCGTTTAACCGCAAGTTTAACTACGGGCCAGCGACCTTCGATCGCCGCCACATTTTCGCTGCCACTTACACGTACACGGTGAAAATGTTTAGTCGCACTACGGGCTTTGCCAAAGCCATCCTTGATGGTTATGAGATAAGCGGCGTCACCCGTTTCCAGTCAGGCCCTTATCTCACCGTGACCGCCACCAGCGCCGGAACCGCCTCGGCCCTCGGAAATCGCCGGGCGGACTGCCTTGGCGGCGATGGTCTTATCCCCAACGGCGAGCGTGGACCGAATAACTGGGCCGATCGAACAGCATTTGCTGCCGCGCCGGAGAGCCGGCGAGGTACCTGCGGAGTTGGCACCCTACTGGGTCCGGGCTCGCAGAGCTGGGATTTTTCCCTCCGCAGACGTGTTGCGCTAAACGAGAGATTCAAACTCCAGCTCCAAGCTGACCTCTTCAATGCTTTTAACCGTGCCAACTTCCGCGATCTCGAAAACAATCTAAGTGCTGGAGGATTCGGCACTGTCGGGAGCACAGGACCACCGCGCAACATTCAGTTTGGTTTGAAATTAACTTTCTGAAGAACAGTCTGACGCGCTAAAGTTGTCCTGAACATGAATCAAGACCTCGCTACGAAGCGGACAGGAAACAGATCCGCGCTCGTTTACGCTACTCTCGTAATTAGTTTGCTGAGTGGCGTAACCCCGGCGGGCAGCGCCGGCCCACCATTGCCGGCGATCGCTGACCCGCCAGTTGTCACCACAGCCGCTCTGCGTGTTGAGGTAAATGATTTTCTTGGCAAAGAACTTGCCGCCCATCTGGGTGACATTAAGACTCTCGATCCGCCACCGGATCGAGTGATCGGCACGTCAACTGTCGGCGAATATTCATGGGGCACGTTTATGCGCGCTCTTGCCGCCTACGCCGACACCACCGGTAAGCGCGAGTTGGCAGGGCGGGACGTGGCGAAGTGGGTTGGCAAGATTGGACTCATCGAAGCAAAAGCCGGCAGCAAGGCCTTCTCCCAACTTTACGCGGCGCTGGCCTTGCGACACTTTGGCCGCGACTTAAAGACAAACCCACTCTGGCAGAGTCTCAAGCCCGAGGAACAGACTGCGTGGCGCTCGTTACTCAATCCAGAACGCTTCTACGATCCGCGCACCAACAAGGTCATCAATCTCCCGGAGAACTATCTCGGGGTCGCGGCACGAATCGCCAGTATCAGTTATCAACTGGGCATCTCCACCGATCGCAATTTTCTTGACCGGCTGCTCGACCGCGCTGCCGTTCCCTTCACGAGCGGTGCGATCTACGCCGACGACGCTCCACCCACCGGTCGCTACGATCGCTACTCAAACGAGTATGCGCGCTACGTTTGGGAGGCGGCAGAAGAAACCGGGCGCAAAGACTTGCTCGAACAGTTGCGGCCGTCGCTCCGGAGACAGATGCGTCTCTGGTGGGATCTAGTAACGGAAGATGGTTATGGTTACAACTGGGGGCGCAGCCAGGGCATTGTCAGTTATCTGGATACACCTGAGATTGCCGGTTTTCTCGCGGCGCATCCGGAGTTTCGCCCGGCGCCGCTCGCCGATATTGCTGCCCACTACTTTCAAGCCTGGCGTTACCTGCGAAACGATTACCGCGATGATGCTCACCTGCTTTCTCTCTTTGCCTTCGGACGTGGCAATTACGCATACATAAGCCGCGAGCGAGAGTGGCAACAAACAACCGGTTTCTTTGGCAAACTCGCTAATTCACACGCGCGCCTCATGGACGCGCTCGAACGAGAAGGCGTCGCATCTTTTCCCGCCGTGCCCGCTTTGCCTCGCGTTGCTCGCTTTGAGTTTTTTCGGCAAAACAATGAACGCTCGGCCGGCGTTTGGCTCGTACGTCAGGGCGCATTGCGCTTCGCGTTGCCGATTACGACCGGCACGAAGCCGGGTGTTGCCGACTACCTGCCGGCACCCCATGGCCTGCCGGGATTTGCCGCGCCGGTGGAACAAATTTATCCTGCACTGACACCTTTTATCGAGTTGGAAGACGGTCGCACAATCATTGCCACTGACGGTGCTGATGTCATCGACCCGGCCGCCGACGGACAAGCGTTGCGCGTGCGCTGGAATCGTTGGGCGGTTCGCGGCGATCAGCCGGGCAAGTTATTCGATGTCGGGCTGACAAGCGAAGTCGTCTGGCGACTCGAAAAAGATACGCTGACCCGCGAAGAGACAATTAGCGCCCAACAGCCCGTCAATATCCGTCGCTGGTGGCTCGCGGTGCCATCTAGTTATGCTAATGTTGAAACCGAGTTCGATCACAATACTCGTGTGGACCGCTTCACTTCCGTCAAAGGAAGTCTTGAGGTGAAAATGATCACGGCGAGTTTTCCGCTGACGATCCGGACTCTTGCCGGCGGCGATGGCCCGCTTGGACGCGGCGTGCGCGGTGCTATTCCGTTGCATCTTGTGTTCGACTCAAATAACTTGCGCAGCGTACAACCCGGAACGCCGCTGCACTGCAAACTGGCGCTGACAGTCAGTTCGGAGTCAAATCCAGTTGTCGCGTCTATTAATTAAAGCACTAAAGGGAGAACATTTATGGCCCAGGAACTAGCTCCAATCAACATCACGCCTGAAACCTGCTTCGTGCCGGCCACGCATAAAGGCAAAGGACGACGGACCGCCGTTGCGCCCGGCGATACTGCCGCGCGTTACTTACACTATGGACGAATCACGCTCGACACCAACGATGCGCCTATCAGTTTCCAGAACAACGATCACGAAACGGGGCTTGTTTGCCTCAACGGCGCAGCAAAAGTTTCCACCGCCGGGCAAACGTTCGAGCTCTCGCGCTACGACTCAGTCTACATTCCACGAGACTCGAGTATTGAGGTTCAGGCGAATGGCAGCGAAGGTTGCGATCTGGCCGAGATGTCCGCGCCGGTCAGCCAACGCTACCCGGTGCAATTTGTTGCCTTTTCCGAGATCCGGCAAAACCCAAAGTTGCATCTCACCGCGGGCAAGCCGCCGGCCGAACGGGATTTGAATATCCTGATTGGTGCCAATGTCGAAGCGGGGAGAATCATGGCCGGCGTCACGTTCTCCACCCCTGGCAACTGGACCTCATGGCCTCCGCATGAGCATGGTCGGATGCTTGAAGAGGCCTATCTCTTTATCGACATGCCCCCTCCTTCTTTCGGCGTGCAGTTTGTTTACACAAATCCTGAGAAGCCGGAACTGGTGCAGGTGGTGCGCGAGGGCGACTGCGTGTTGATGCCCAGAGGTTATCATCCAAATGTTGCCGCGCCCGGCGGACAGATCAACTTCTTGTGGATGATGGCGGCAATGCGCGAAGGCGAAGACCGGCAGTATGGCGTTGTCAATGTACAACCCGAATATGCCGCTGGAGGATCCGGTCTGGAAGCTGCCCGAGGAAAATAACAGCATGTCCACTATTCCCCAAAACGAAGTGCAAACAACTCCCGGCGATATTGGCCGAGCACGACACCTGAACTGGTCGAGCATTCCGATCGAGCACGTCGCCGAAGGCGTTCAGCGACAGATGGTGGTCGGAGAAGGTCTAATGGTTTGCCGTTTCCGCTTCGCGCCTTTTCTCGTCACCCCTGAACATGAACATCCGCATGAACAGATGTCGATTGTCGTGAGCGGACGCGTGCGTTTCTTCATTGAAGGCAATGAGCGCATCGCGGCTCCAGGCGACGTGCTTCACTTTCCACCCCGATGCTGGCACGGCGCCACTATGATGGACGAAGAAGTTGTGCTAATTGATATCTTCACGCCCGTACGTGAAGACTTTCTGGCAAGCTAGGTCTGTCCGACAAATCTTCAGTTGGTCGATCTTAACGAATCCAGCTCACGGTAACGACTGACGACAAACGGAAGTATGTCGGACATCAAGACGAAGGAGACTCGTCCGATGAGTAACGAAGTCGCCGCTGCCCGAACACCAACAACTCGGAATTCCCTGGTCTCGGACGCGGCCGCCATCGACACTCTCCATAGCCGTGTCGGTCGTTATCGGTGGGTGATCTGCGGGTTGCTATTCTTCGCCACTACGGTTAACTACATCGACCGACAGGTTTTGGGAATTCTCTCCAAAGACCTCCAAAGAGCATTTAGTTGGACCGAGGTTGATTACGGGAATATCGTCGCCGCTTTCAACGCGGCGTATGCCCTCGGACTCCTTCTGGCCGGCCGCTTGATGGATCGATTCGGCACGAAAATAGGTTATTCGGTGGCGTTAATCTTTTGGAGCCTGGCGGCCATGGCCCACGCGCTGGCCCGTTCCGCTTTTGGTTTCGGAGTGGCCCGTGCGGCACTCGGACTAGGCGAAGCAGGAAACTTTCCCGCGGCCATCAAGACAGTAGCCGAATGGTTTCCCAAAAAGGAACGGGCGTTTGCTACCGGCATCTTCAATGCTGGAACTAATGTGGGCGCCATCGTCGCGCCCCTAACCGTTCCCTGGATCGCCCTCAATTATGGTTGGCGCTGGGCCTTTATTATGACGGGCGCAATCGGTTTCGTGTGGTTGCTTCTTTGGATCCCCATGTATGCGCGACCGGAAGTGCATCCGCGAGTGTCTAAAGAAGAACTAGCGTATATTCAAAGCGATCCGCCAGACCCGCCCGCCGCAAAAATTCCCTGGGTGCAATTGATACCGCATCGGCAAACATCTGCTTTCGCGATTGGCAAGTACATGACCGATCCCATCTGGTGGTTTTATCTTTATTGGATACCAAACTTCCTCAGGGATAGTCACAAGCTGGATCTGACTACCATCGGTCTACCCCTGGTGGTGATTTACGTAGTGGCGGATGTGGGGAGCATCGGCGGCGGCTGGCTTTCCTCAAACTTCATCAAACGTGGTTGGACCATCAACCGCGCGCGCAAAACAGCGATGCTGCTGTGCGCGCTGGCGGTGACGCCAATCATGTTCGCCTCCAACGTAAAGAATCTTTGGCTGGCTGTGGGCCTGATTGGACTCGCCGCGGCTGCGCATCAGGGATGGTCGGCAAACCTCTTCACTACTGCGTCCGATATGTTTCCGCGACGGGCCGTTGGCTCGATCGTGGGCATCGGCGGAATGTCCGGCGCCATAGGAGGCGCGACCATGGCGGTTGCTACCGGCTATATTCTGCAAACCACGGGTGGCAACTATCGCATTGTCTTCACGATCGCTGGCACAACATACTTACTCGCGTTGCTGATCATTCACCTGCTCGCGCCGAGACTCCAGCCCGTCGAAGAGATTGAGAGCAGGACCGTCCGTTCAATCTCCGTTGGCACAATCGTGGGGTTCGGTTTTGTCGGCCTCGTATTTGGCTCATTTGCCGGCTGGTTAACTGGGCTCATTTCCAGAGTAGCCGGGCCAAACCTGTTCAAATACATGGTGCTGGGGGGGCTGGCCGGCGCCATCATCGGAGTTATTGGCGGTTTATTGATTAACAACTCGGCAGCACGGTCGAGAAAATAAGCAGCGCGGGACGATTCCCGTTAATTCGCAAAAAAGATGATCCTTGACGCACTCAAGCTTGACGACAAAGTTGCGCTCGTGACCGGCGCTTCTGCTGGTCTGGGCGCGGCAATTGCGGTAGCCCTGGCGGAAGCCGGAGCAAATGTCGTCGCGCACGGAAACTCGCGCCAGCCCGACGCAACCTGCGAAATTATCAAGAGCTCCGGAAGGCGCAGTCTCGCAGTGCGCGGCGATCTCGCAGACAAAACCATCCCGCAACAACTAATCGCGGAAACGCTCACTGAGTTTGGGCGTTTGGACATTCTCATCAACAATGCCGGAACCATTCGACGAGCTCCGGCTGTTGACTACAGCGAAGAAGACTGGGCCACCGTGATCGAGGTCAACCTCTCAAGCGTCTTTCGTCTCTCACAACTTGCTGGGAAACATATGATCGAAACGGGACACGGCGGCAAGATTGTCAACATTGCGTCGTTGCTTTCGTTTCAGGGAGGGATTACGGTCCCTGCTTATGCTGCGTCGAAGGGTGGTGTGGCGCAGTTGACGAAAGCCCTGGCCAACGAGTGGGCGAAACATAAAATTAATGTTAATGCCATCGCTCCGGGCTATATGCGAACTGATAATACCGCTGCTCTGCAGGCAGACGAGACGCGCAACCGCCAAATACTCGAACGCATACCTGCCGGACGCTGGGGCGAACCGGAAGACCTCGCGGGCGCGGCAGTCTTTCTGTCAGCACCGGCGAGCGATTACGTAAACGGCCATGTGCTGGTCGTTGATGGCGGGTGGCTGGGGAGATGAACAGACTTTAGTGTTCGGCGGCATTGCCTGGACTTGTCGCCAAATTAGCCTCTAGCATCCGGCGCTACCGCGCTCGGTTCTGGATTGAGATTCTGAATCTTCGACGAGTTATTGCGTGCTCTTAGATATCAAAACTGAACCGGTACCTGACAACGGGGAAAATAGTTTTAGCATGACAACCGAGACCGCGGAGAAGGTCGATAGAATTGTGCGGATGCTTACCGCCGAGAATTTGGGCGGCGTGCTCCTCCGCTCGCAACACAATTTTTCCTGGTTGACAGGCGGTGCAAGAAACGGCATTGATTTAAGCCGCGAGTCTGGTGCTGGTGGACTAGTAGTGCGTCAGGACGGAAAGTGTTTTGTGCTGGCCAACCGGATCGAAATGCCGCGACTCCTCGCCGAAGAGCTTCCTGAAAGTGATTTCGAGCCGGTTGAGCTCCCGTGGGAGGACGAATATGCATCGCCGGAGTTTCTGGTGGACAAAGCACGCGCCTTACTTGGCCAGGGTGGCCTGCTCGGCTCAGACCTGCCTCTTAACGCCAACACCCGTACCGTCGAGGCGGCGGTCGCGCGCTGCAGATATCAGTTAACGGAGCCGGAATTAAAAAGATTTAGGAGTCTGGGGCTCGATGCCGGACAAGCTATCAGTGAACTGGTTAGAACTCTCGATCCGGGTCAAACGGAGCGAGAAGTAGCCGCGCAGGTTGTGAGCGCGCTTGCCGCGCGTGGCGCCTACGCAGTTGTGACTTTGATAGCCGCGGATGAACGGATCAAAAGTTTTCGTCATCCTGTACCCACTGATCTCAAATGGAAGAAAGTTTTGCTGGTGGTAGCCTGCGCGCGACGCGGAGGTTTAATCGCTTCACTAACACGGATAGTCTGCAGCGGGAGTCTTCCGGACGAATTGCGCCGGCGCACAATCGCTGCCGCACGTGTAAATGCGCAACTGCTTGCGGCCACTCGTCCCGGCGCTACGGGGGCTGAATTGTACAAACTTGCTGCGCAGACCTATGCGAGCGAAGGGTTTGAGGGTGAGGAGCGACTTCACCATCAGGGCGGCGCCTGCGGCTATCGCACCAGGGATTGGGTGGCCCAGCCGCTATCGGCGCAGCAAGTTTGCCTCAACCAGGCGTTCGCGTGGAATCCTTCAGTGACGGGGACCAAGGTTGAAGAGACCTGCGTCGCTTTCGCTGACGGGGTTGAGCTGATTACCGCCACTCCCGATTGGCCGCAGATTTCGGTGAAGGTTAATGGTCGCGCATACCAATCGCCCGATGTGCTCTCGATTTGAAACCAGTTCTCGATCACCATGGCCGGACCATTGAAGCCTAAAACAAAAGACCTCTGTCGCTGGGACTGCGTCAGTCTGGGCGAGGTGATGCTCCGCCTCGATCCCGGTGACGAACGTATTCATACCACGCGCAGCTTCCGCGTCTGGGAAGGTGGCGGCGAATATAACGTCGCGCGGGGGCTGAAGCGCTGCTTCAATCTCGACACTGCGATTGTGACGGCCCTCGCCGACAACTCGGTGGGACGATTAGTGCAGGATTTAATGAATCAGGGAGGCGTGGACCAGTCGCACGTCAAGTGGGTCAAGTTTGACGGAGTCGGTCGTACGGCGCGCAATGGCTTGAATTTTACCGAGCGCGGTTTCGGCATTCGCGCGGCGTTGGGTTGTTCTGATCGAGGCCACACGGCTATCTCACAACTAAAGCCCGGCGAGATAGATTGGCAGGCGATCTTCTCACAGGAAGGCGCGCGCTGGTTTCACACCGGCGGCATCTTCGCCGCGTTATCCGAAACAACGCCACTGGTCGCCAAAGAAGCAATGACGGCGGCCAGGGAAAGTGGAGCTATCGTCTCTTACGATCTGAACTATCGTGCCTCACTCTGGCAAGCCATCGGCGGTCAGGCGCGCGCACGCGCGGTTAATCGTGAACTCGCGCCGCTGGTTGATGTAATGCTCGGAAATGAAGAGGACTTTACCGCGGCGCTGGGTTTCGAGGTTGAAGGACTCGACGAACATCATGCGAAACTCGAAGTGAAGAATTTCCAGCGCATGATCGAACGCGCCGTAAAGGATTTTCCTGATCTCAAAGTGGTTGCCACTACTCTGCGTAACGCGAGCACTGCGACGCGTAACGATTGGGGCGCGGTTTGTTACTCTGAAGGCGTGCTTTATCAGGCGACGCCGCGTGAAGGTCTCGAGATATATGATCGCATTGGCGGCGGTGATTCATTCGCGTCCGGATTGATCTACGGCTTTCTGGAAGGTAAAGGACCACAGTGGGCGGTTGAATGCGGCGCGGCACATGGCGCCCTGGCGATGACCACACCGGGGGACACGACGACGGCCACGCTCGCGGAAGTTGAACGCGTTATGAAAGGGGGAACCGCGCGAGTGGCGCGCTAGACTTAGATGGGAAAGGCTGAGGTCCTTAAACGCATAGAAGAAGTCGGAGTCATTCCCGTTGTTCGCGCCGCCTCCAGCGACCAGGCAATCGCTGTTGCTGAGGCCATCAGCGAGGGCGGTATTCCCCTTTTGGAAATCACCATGACTGTGCCGGGCGCCGTCAGCGTCATCGCTGAAATCAGTAAGCGTTACGGTAATGAAGTTCTGGTGGGCGCCGGAACTGTGCTCGACCCCGGCGCGGCGCGTGCCTGTATTGAAGCTGGTGCGCAATTCATAATCAGTCCTTCGCTCAATCTGAAAACCATTGAGCGCTGCAGGGACCAGGAGATCGCTATCTTCCCGGGCGCGCTTACGCCAACCGAGGTTGTCACTGCGTGGCAAGCCGGCGCCGATGCGGTAAAGGTATTTCCGTGCAGTGCTGTTGGCGGAGCTAAATATCTGCGTGCTCTAAAAGCGCCGCTGCCGCAGATTAAAATGATTCCTACCGGTGGTGTTTCGCTCGCGACCGTGAAAGATTTTATGATTGCCGGAGCATGGGCTCTGGGCGTGGGCGCCGATTTGGTCGACACCAAAGCAATTCAAGGGGGCGATCGTAAGAGCGTCGTAGATGCTGCGCGCAATTACGTGGTGGCTGTGCGCGAAGCACGCGCCGCAATGGCTGATGACGCCTCCTGAATGATCTTCAACCGATGGTGACAGTCAATACGATACCTCTGAAAGAACTGCTCAACATGTTGACGAAAATGAAGCTCGCAATATTGGCCGTTATTTTTACATTCGCGCTGGCGAGTGGCATTTCGGCGCAGACGGATTCGAGTTCGGCGCAAAGGTCGCCAACGGTGGCGGCCCGTCCGTTTGTTGTGCTGCCCAATCAATCGCTCAGTGAAGTCCAGCACAAGTTACAACCGGAGAACAAGACCGAGGAGCTGATAGGCGGCGAAGGTGTGCAGCTGCGCGTGGCTATCCAGCACGAAAAGAATAAGACGGATGCCGCTGCCGAATTGCACGACGCCTCTGATGATGTTTACTACGTGTTGGAGGGCGCGGCTATGCTCATGCTCGGCGGCAAGCTTGAGGCGCCGCGCGAAGTTCAGCCCGGCGAATGGCGCAGTCCGCACATCATAGGCGGACAGCTGTTTGCGGTAAAAAAAGGAGATCTGATCATTGTGCCGCGGGGCACGCCTCATCAACGCACTACCGCAGGCAAGGATTTCACCATGATTTTGATTAAGGTTTATGCCGAGGGAATGCCTTCGACGAAAACACCGATGAAGTGAAAGCTACGATTACTTCCTTTTCAAAGCCTTCTCTATTGCATTTTCCGCGAGTGGCGCCATCACCGCGTAACCTTTTATGTTCGGATGAAGGCCGTCGTTGCTCAATTCATCTTTCAGGAATTCTTTATCGTCGATCATTGCGGAGTAGTAGTCGAGATAAGTGAGTTTATTCTCCAGCGCGTACTTTTTCATCCAATCGTTGAGCGCCTTGATTTGTTCCGGCGGCCTGCGTGTTGTCTGAATGCGCGGCTGTCCATCCGGTGTCTTCTCATAGTCGCTGACCGGAAGCAAAGAAGAAAGCACCACGCGAATGCCGTGGGCACGAGCGAGTTCAGCCATCGAGGAGAGATTGTCTTCGATTTCCTGAAGTGTCATCGGTCCTGTATTGCCGGCAATGTCATTCGTGCCCGCAAGTATCACCACCACCTGAGGTCGTAACGCTATCACATCGGGGCGAAAGCGAATGAGCATTTGCGGCGTGGTCTGTCCGCTGATGCCGCGATCGATATAAGGCTTGCCCGGAAAGAAGCCGCCATTCACCGGGTTATCCCAGGAGTCAGTTATGGAATCGCCCATGAAAACTACCCGCTTCTCTTTCCTGACGGGCGGAGCGGTCCTGGCGTTGTCTTCGCGATAGCGCGCTACGGCAGGCCAGTCCTGGAGTTTGGTTTCGAGCCGCGCAACGGCAGCCTTCGCCTGGGTGCAGTCAGTGGATTCAGCCTGCGGAGACCCGGGCGGTGGCGAAGTGGATTGGGGTGACTGGGCCAGGATCCCAACCGCGCAGATGAACAAGGCGAGACCTATAGCAATCGATCGGGTCATTCGTGAGATTCAACCTCCTCCATTTCTCTGGCTGCGCTGCTCGGCACCGACAGCCGCCTGCATTACCGATTCAGGAGTCCACTCATTGATCGGTCGCGCCTCGGACAAGCGACCTCGGCTCATCACTGCCAGGCGATCACACATTCCGAAAAGTTCCGGAAGGTAGGAACTGACCAATAGGATTGCTTTGTTTTGTTCGGCACAACGAAAAATCGTTTCATACACTTGCGCCTTACTGCCAATGTCGATACCACGAGTGGGCTCATCGAGCAAAAAAATGTCCGCATCCTGATGCAGCAGCCGCGCCAGTGCCACTTTTTGCTGATTGCCGCCGGAAAGAGCGTTAACGGACTGTCCCGCCCCGCGCGCCTTGACTCTAAGCGCGGCAATTAGCTTCTCCGCTTGTTTGCGCTGGCGCGAAAGATTAAGCCAGCCCCAACGCGAACATGAGGAAAACCGAGTCAAGGTAATGTTGTCGGCGACGGAAAGCGTCGCCCCTAAACCTTCGCCCTTACGATCCTCACTCAGATAACCAAGACCCTGAAAGAGTCGCATTGCGGGAGCGACGCCGCGCGCGGAAAGGGCCCTACCTTTTATGCTGATGGTCCCTGACTGTGCCCGATCAAGGCCAAAGACGGTACGCACAAGTTGCGTACGCCCCGAACCCATTAAGCCGGCAACTCCCAGGATCTCGCCACGGCGCAACGCAAAACTTGCGCGTTTCAGATTGGGCGGAGCGGCCAGATCGCGCACCTCCAGGACAGCGTCTGAGAGAGTGGATTGACCGTTGTTTAGCGCAGCCCCGGCGCCTGGCGAAGATCGGAGTGAGCTTTGGCTTGAACGCCCCGCAAAAAGATTATCCACCCTGCGCCCGACCATGTGACTGATCAATTCTTCATCACTTGCTTGCGCAATCTCTCCCGTGGCAACGCTGCGACCGTCTCGCAACACCGTGAAGCGATCCGCGATCTCGCGCACCTCTTCAAGAAAATGGCTGATATAGATCACGCTCAGCCCTTCGCTGCGCAACCTGCGAATGAGTTGGAAAAGCCGGTCAACGTCTTCGCGCTGCAAACTGCTGGTTGGCTCATCCATCAGGATGATCTGAGCGCGCGCGGCAATGCAGCGACAAATTTCAACTATTTGACGCGCGGCGACTGATAGATCCGACACAACTGTCTCGGGACGAATCTCCGGATGAGGAAAAGTTTCCAGCACATCGAGCGTCCGCTCATGCAGGCTCTTGCGGTCGAGCCACCCGAATCGGCCAGGCTCGATCCCCATCATGATGTTTTCGGCAACTGAAAGATGAGAACACAAGGAGAGTTCCTGGTGGATGAGGGCGATTCCGCGAAGCCGGCCATCGAGAGGCGTGGCTGGAGCGTAAGGCCGGCCGTCGACTTCCATCTTCCCCCGGTCAGCGCGCAGCGAACCGGCAAGGACATTCATCAAGGTACTTTTACCGGCCCCGTTCTCACCGATCAAAGCGTGCACTTCACCCGGCCGTAGCTCCAAACTCACGCCGTCAAGCGCGATCGTGGGTCCAAACCGTTTTTCCATACCGGCAAGTGCGAGAGAATTCGTCATACGCTCTTAAATAGATTTTCCATTAGTGCTGTCCCAACGTTTGTCGAACAGGATCAGTCATTTTGGCGACGACGCTGCCTTGAGTTTGGGTGATTACTGGTGTAAAACGGAAAACCGCTGACCTTTTTGACAACTAATCACAATTGGTACTGATGTAAATGTGTAGGCCCATCGTCGCCCGGATCCGTTCGGGGCTGGCTTCTAACCACGAACTGTCAGCAGCGCACGCTGCCACTCCACTTCGCAAGACGGCAGCTCAACTACAGAACCGTGAGGCGGGCCGGGGTCCCCGGCGCGGCAGCCGCGCTGGGGTGGTGGTAGCGACCGGATGCTACGCTCAACCTCACCGCTTTAGTCAAGGTCAAGGTTCGCCTTGGTCATACAAACATAGGCAACGGCGTTAATTAAGTCCTGTTCAGTCATAACTTCTTCGAGCGAGTCGGCCGGTTGAGCGTAGCATCCGGTCGCTACCACCACCCCAGCGCGGCTGCCGCGCCGGGGT
>DASXQM010000072.1:0-9209 GCA_036507195.1 Pyrinomonadaceae bacterium
TTAGAACGTCGCGAGACAGTTCGGTCCCTATCTGGTGTGGGCGGAGCAGGATTGAGGGAATCTGTCCTTAGTACGAGAGGACCGGGATGGATCCACCTCTAGTGTACGAGTTATGGCGCCAGCCGTAGCGCTCGGTAGCTATGTGGAGCATGGATAAACGCTGAATGCATCTAAGCGTGAAGCCAGACCCAAGATTATTCCTGCCAGTGAGACTCGTGGTAGACCACCACGTTAATAGGGTGGATATGTAAGTGCAGTAATGTGCTCAGTTGACCACTACTAATCAGTCCCTTGGCTTGACCATAAAATTTACTCAAGCAACAAATTCGCGCTTGCGCGAGTCTGAGATCTCAAATCTCAGATCTCAAATCTGAAATCAGATTTGCGACTTGCCTAACAGCACTATTCGATTCTCAAAGCTCTCTTCTGAGATCTGAGATCTCAAATTTCAGATCTCAGATTTGAAAACTGATCTCTAATCGGAAAAAGTTTTCCGGTGATTTTGTCGGCAGGGTCACACCCGTTCCCATCCCGAACACGGAAGTTAAGCCTGCTGGAGCCGATGGTACTGCGCGGGTAACTGCGTGGGAGAGTAGGAAGTCGCCGGGATTATTCCACACGAGCCCGCTCGGTCGAAAGCCGAGCGGGCTTTTCCGTGTTTCGCCAAAAAGCCCGGATCTCGGTTGACCTCAAAATCAGACAGCGGTCAATTCAAACCTCTTAGCGGCCGAGATACAAGCCGTCTTAACTAGTCCGTGCATATCGTTAGCAATGTGAAATACGTCAGTGTGGATTGGTGTATTCTCGAACGTAAGTTCACAACAACCAAATCAACAAAGTGTTGGCATGCGGAAAAGTATCGAGTTGTAGTCTCGCCGTGGGGTTCGGCGCGGTGTTTCTCATAAGCCAGGGAATAATCCTCGATTGCTGCCAAGCACCGATCCAAGCTCTTTGTTTGGGAGTCCTCGTCGCGGGCGCGGTTTTTCAGCGCGGTTCTTAATCCCGAATTCCAAGCGGCTTCAAATTGTCCTTCGTGGTAGATCATTGTATCCGCTTTCAGCGCTCCCGTTTGTAGCAGCTGAGCAAAGAAGAGACGAATAAGTAATGATACGTAACCTTCATAGTGCTCAGAGATTCTTTCGGCGACGTCGATGTTAACGGTTGGCCAGTAGAATCGAACACACCTTTCGTCAATCTCCTTCCATACCACGAAAAGCGTTGCCGCGAATAACCCAGACGCGTCAGTCTGCTTTCGTCTTCTTCGAAAAAGACTCATCACGAGTAGGAGTAAAGCGGTCTAAGGAAATGCCGCGCTTCACCAAGACATTGCTTTGCATCCTCAAGTCTTCCTTGTTGCTCAAGAAGGAGACCTTTGTTATCGAGAATAGTTGCGTAGGTTCGATCTGTTCTTAGAGCTTCTCTAAATGTGTTGAAGTAATTCGGCATAAACATACGAACTTGTTTATTGTCAGTGTCGAGCTGGTCGATCCAGAAAAGACCGCCGTTCCGTTCCGTTTGTTCCTCTTCCAAAGCCAGGCTTGCTGACGGCATCGCTATACCTTGAACGTTAGGATCACGACTACACAAGTACAAAGCTCCGTATGTGGCATACTCAAACCAAAGATGAAATTGGCATTCGTCATGCTTCATTATTCGATTTGAACGGTTATTTCGCATAGCTTTAGCGAGCCGCCTCGCAAGCGCTTGGAGGGCTGATTCATATGTTTCCAGCGCCGATGCGAAGTCGCCTTGCTCTTCTTGTGTTAGAGCCAAGCTATTAAAGGCCAACTCGTAATCCGGATCGGACGTAATTGCAGACCGAAATGTGTTAACGGCTTCAGGAAAGTTCTTTGTTAACTGGAGCGCGATTCCGTACGCCAGCAGCACTGCTGGATCGTCGGGCTTCAGCGAGACCGCCTGCTTGAGATGGATCACTGCGCTATCCAAATCTTCAAGAAAACGAGCACACTGTCCCGCCATATAATAATTTGACCAATCTGACGGGGCCGCTTCAATTGCCTGATGGAGTAAGGGCAGAACCTCGGCGAACTGCTGAGTCTTCATCATCTCTAGTATTTGTGAATTCTCAGGCATCGATTTGTTTCGCCGATCTGCAGGACGAATTGTAGCAGCGGGCGATAGGTGGTCGCGAGGATGAGTCCGCGCAGCGGACGACCGAAAATAGCAAAGCGATTCATCGTTGTTTAAGCGTCCATATATTACAACCGGGGAATTATTGCCGTTCCTTTAGTGCCGTCACTCTTGTTTTCAAACTCATTACACCTTTGTGCAAGGCGTCCTGCAATTCGGTCCTCTCCGTGGATGTCGTAACGGTGGGTGGATTTGATATCGCCTCCTCGATACTGCCGAATTCACTCCTCCAATAACGCAGCGTGATCTGTTCGGCGTTATCAATTTCATATGTCCAATCGCCAGGCTTGTGTTGTGCGAGGTAATTACCTATTGAATGGTGCATGAACTTCACGCCTTCATCTTCACCAATGCAGGTCAGTAACGCTCCGGTAAGCTGATGAAAATCTACTTGGGTTGTCGCATATTTGCCACGGACAAGCTCACCGAAATCCGACCGTTTGTACTCTGATCTTAGTGAGTCTTCTGGATCTGCTTTAATGTTCTTCATAAATTTCTCGCTCACGCCTTGTTGCGCTTCGCGCACTGATTATGCGAATTGACTCGCCGCGATGAGTGTAGCAAACAACCAGTAGTCTTCGTCTCGCCGAAACGCCGAAGGTGATGAACCTATTCTCAGTGAACGAGTGGTCGGGATCCATAGTCGTCTTCGAAAGTTCATCTAACATGGCGGTTTCTGCTTCTTCAAAGGAGACCCGATGCTTGCGAATGTTTAGCTTTGCTTTGTCGGCATCCCACTCGAACTTCGTCATACGATTATAGACCGTTGGGGCTGCGCACTCCTATCCGCTCGTGCTGTTTGAAACTGCGAGCCGTTAGTAGCCACAAATCGTAACAGAGGTTGGAGGGTGTTATTAATTGTGCGTCGCCCGCTGTTACCATAGTTCTACTGCCTAGTTTCTTGTATGCTGCTAAAGCAATTCGACATTAATTTGGATCTACTGGCGAGTAAACTGCCCCTCTAAACGCCTGAGTTGTCAAAACCGATGGTTAAGCCTGGACGAAATGACCCCTGCGCTTGCGGCAGTGGAAGGAAGTACAAGAAGTGTTGTCTTGTTTCTGCGGCGGACGCTGGCTTTCAATACCGGCACTGGCGCCAAGTCGAGGCCGGGCTGATTCCGCGGTTGACTAAGTTTGCGTTCGAAACTCTCGGGCTCGAGATTGTAGAGGGGGCGTGGCAGGATTTTAACGACCACGAAGCGGTGCAAGACTTCGATCCAGCCTCACCGATGAACATGGTCTTCATGCCCTGGTTTCTGTTCACTTGGATGTTGGAGTTAAAGCCAACCGGGAGCAGTAAATTCGTCGAGACAACTATAGCTGAACAGTTTCTAATTGATAATCGAAAGCAAATCAGCTCTGACGAGGAGACGCTTCTGCTCAGTACCATTCGCTGTCCCTACACTCTATGTGAAGTGGTCGAGGTGAAGCCTGGGGTAGGGATGACGCAATTGGATCTGCTCCGCAGAATCAAATACGAAGTCGTCGAGCGGTCTGCTTCGCAGACTCTCAAACGCGGCGAGATTATCTATTGCGCTACGACGGATGTTGCCGGCGTTAGCTCCAACATTGGCACAAGCCCTTACGCGCTACGGCCCACGGCGAAGAGAGACGTCCTGGAGTTGCGAAAATGGATCATGAACGAGATTGGCGGCGAGGAAATAACGACAGAGCATCTGCACGAATTTGAGCAAGACATTCGCGGGTTATATCTTGATCATTTGCAAAGCATGCTTACTCCTCCACGTCTGGCAAACACAGACGGAGATCCCTTCGTACCGCAAAAGTTCTATTTTGATCTTGAGTCTGCCGACAAGGCATTTCACGCGTTAAAAGATTTGGCGGAAGGCAGCAGTGAGAGCGATCTGTTGGCAGATGCCACGATCAGAGGTGGGATGGTAGTGAAAGCCGACATTCCCTGGCTCGGAGGTACGGAAGATGCCAGAACACGCCTTGGTGGGCCAGTCTTGCTAGGACTTCTGAAGATCGACGATCGTCGCCTAGTAATCGAAGTGAACTCAAAACAACGAGGCGAGTTGATCCGACACTTAATTCAGGAGCGTCTTGGCAGCCTTGCAACCTATAAAACGACCTTGATTGAACCGGTGGAATCTCGTATTGCCGAAATGTGGAAGACGGCAGTGGACGAGACCACTGGCTTGTCAGCGCGAACCCAAGCTGAGAACTCGGAGAGTAGCGGCTTCATTGCTGCCGACGATGCGCAACCGGAGCTGCGGGCGATGATGGAACAGATTGCCAGGCAACATTGGGAGTCATGGTTTGACCTCCCCGTACCTGCGCTCAATAACATGACGCCACGCGCGGCCGCAAAAACGGAAGAAGGACGCGAACTGTTGGAGAGTCTGTTATTGCTTTACGAAAGTCGGCAGGATTATTCGCCGGACAATATCACCGCCCCAGACATCTCAGCCTTGAGGCAAGAGTTAGGAATGGATTAGTCCGTCACCGAGATGGAAACCGCTTCGTCGCGCGACAATGATAGTCGGCAGGGTCACAGCCATTCCGATCTTCGATCGCTGAAGTTAAGCCAGCTCCCATCCCAGCGGCGCTGCTGCATGCCCCGGGACTGGAAACGATGGTACTGCGCGGGTAACTGCGTGGGAGAGTAGGAAGTCGCCTTGGGATTATTTAAAGAAGCCCGCTCGGTGTTATACCGCGCGGGCTTTGTCTTTGGCTGCTCTCCTCGTCACCTGTCGCGGGTTATCCCCTGACCCCACCTGATGTTAAGCTGGAGGCTGATCCGTTTTCTGTGTTGTCCAGGATGATTTCCATGCCTTCGTCGACTCTCATAACTGTAGCGACTTTGAGCCGCCATCTGTTTTCTCCTTCGCCGTTTTCTGGTGGGCCCAAGAATGTCACGACGCGAATAGCTCTAATCTTGCTCCTTGCATTCTCGCTCACTAGCTCTGCTTGCCAGTCGGGAACCGTCGCAAACCTATCCGGCGAAAAGACTCTCGGAAATCAGTTGGTGCCGATTTACGGCTACGAGGTAGTTCATGTTTGGCCGCACGATCCGGGTGCGTTTACGCAGGGCCTGGTTTTCCATGACGGCAAATTGCTGGAAAGCACCGGACAGGTGGGGCGGTCGAGTCTCCGGCGCGTGGAGCTTGAGACGGGTAAGGTACTGCAGAAGGTCGACGTGCCTGAGCCTTATTTTGCCGAAGGGATAACCCTCCTGAAGGGGAAGATCTACCAGTTGACCTGGCAACAGCAGTTGGGCTTTATCTATGACGCCTGGACTTTCGAAAAGATTGGTAAGTTCAACTTTCAGGGAGAAGGTTGGGGACTCACAAACGACGGTCAGTCGTTGCTTCTAAGCGACGGCACTAATCGCATACGGTTTCTCGATCCGGACAACTTCCAGGTACGGAAAACGATCGCAGTCTTAGACGGAAACATGCCGGTTATAGAGATCAATGAGCTCGAATACGTTCAGGGTGAAATCTATGCAAACATCTGGCACGATGATCGTATTGTTCGTATTGACCCGCAGACAGGGCGTGTAGTCGGCTGGATTGATTTAACGGGTCTGCTCGCGCGCGGTGAAGTTCATGACGAAGAGGCGGTCCTCAACGGCATTGCGTATGACGACACGAATAGCAGACTTTTTGTGACGGGCAAACTATGGCCGAAACTATTCGAAATTCGCATAACTCGAAAATAGCCGGTCGGCGAAGCATTTCTAATGAGCTTTAAGACCTGTTTCCAAACTTTTTCTTACGCAACGATCGCCGTGGCCACGCTAACACTCATGTTGGCGGGCGGGCTCTCCGTCGCGCTCGCTGTCTTGCTCTGGCTTTTGATGGTGACAGCCTGGAGACTTGAAGGGACGAGATGGCAACTTTCAGAACGCACCGGCTTAATGATAGTTTTGCTTTCGATTCCGCTTTTCTTTGTCGATTGGAAATACCAGCAGGGCATAGGTGAGCCGGCCGGAAGACTCGGCGTAAATGCGCTCGCCCATCTCATCGTCTTCCTTTCAGCTGTAAAGCTATTACAAGCGAAGAAAGACCGCGACTGGGTCTTCCTATATCTCATCTCCTTCTTCGAAGTACTGCTTGCCGCCGGCCTGAGTTTTAGCCCGGTCTTTTTAGGCACCTTAACTCTCTACCTGCTTTGCGGCCTTTCGACGATAATTGCTTTCGAGATTCAGAAATCAAGGCGTGCGCTTGCGGTCACCGAGACCCACCTGCTGGTGCCACCGGATTCGCGCATCTTCAGGAATGCGGCCCGTCGAGGCGGCAAGCGAACTGCCGAGGCCAATCGCCTTCCGTTTGTGGCGCTGGTACTGCTGCTGCTGATTTTTGTCCTGGCTTTGCCCTTATTTCTTGTCGCGCCACGCTCTGGTGCGGCAGCGCTGACTCGCGGCGGCGGATCGCTCACAAACTTCGTTGGGTTTTCCGAAAACGTAACGCTGGGGGAGATTGGGGATCTCAAACGCGACAGCGCTCTGGTAATGCATGTCCGCATTGAGGAACCGCAACCCGCGGGTGGATTCAGGTGGCGTGGCGTAGCCCTCGATGAGTTTACCGGGCGAGGTTGGAGAAAATCCGCCGAGGCGAAGCGCCTTACGGAGAGAAAGAACGACAAGGGTTTCTTCCAAATTGGCACAACCGAAGCGCTGCATCAGCGCACGACGCAAACGATTTTTTTGGAGTCCATAGAATCTCCAGTTTTGTTTGCGGCGTCTCGGCCGATCGCGATACAGGGCGACTTCCGGTTGGTGTGGGTCGATGGTGAAGGGTCAGTGCAGGCGCGCAGGCATGAGTTTGAGCGCGTTATCTACAAAGCTCTTTCGGATACGGCCCAACCCGACGTCGCCCTGTTGCGAAGTGACGTGCGTCCCTACCCGGCCGCCTTCGAACGCTATAGACAGCCACCAGCCACACTCGATCCGAGAATAGGCGCACTGGCGAGTGCCATAGTCGTAAATGCGCACGCGCGCAATCGCTACGATGAGGCCAAGGCGATCGAATCGGAGCTGCAAACACAATACGGCTATAGCTTACAGATGAGGGCTGCGGGCCCCGACCCCCTGTCCGACTTCCTTTTCAAGGTGAAGTCAGGACACTGCGAATACTTTTCCACCGCCATGGCCGTGATGTTAAGGACTCGCGGGATCGCTGCTCGGGTGGTGAACGGCTTTCTGCCTGGCGAATACAACGAAGCAGCCGGCGCTTACACAGTCAGGCAAAGCGACGCTCATTCCTGGGTGGAAGTTTATTTTCCTGAGACTCAGGCCTGGGTAACTTTTGACCCCACGCCTGCGGCCGGAAGAACCGAGCCAGTCAGTACAGGTTTTGTCTCGCAATTAGGAAAATATGCGGAGGCGTTCGAGCTGATCTGGCTTCAATACGTGGTGGGTTACGACAAGCAGGAGCAGCGCTCGTTGGCCACTTCTCTTCATAACCAGTTGTTTGTGTATCGCCGTTCGTTCGTACAAATATTTTCGGCTGTGCGGGAGGCGATTACTTCGCGCAGCCGAGCGATCGCATTACTAGGTTTCACGGGCGTGGCCGGCTTTCTGCTCTGGTTCGTAATCAAGCGCGTTCGACGGTTCGGTTGGCGCCGCGGGTTGAGGTTGTCCAAACGCCAGGTAAACAATGACGCTTCGTCGGTTGTGTTTTACGAACGGCTGCTGGCGTTGCTGGCACGCCGCGGAGTGAAACGCGATCCGGATCTGACACCGCTGGAATTTGCGAGCGGTCTTGATTTCCAACCGGCCTTATCCATCACGCGCGCTTACAATCGCGTGCGATTCGGCGGGCAAAGGCTTTCGCAGGCAGAGTTGCGGGAAATCGAGAAAACGCTTGCCGAATTCGAGGCCAATAATTAACTAAGGAATCTATGAAGAAAGTTGGATTTATCAGCCTCGGTTGTCCCAAGAACCTCGTCGATAGCGAGGTGATGATGGGCCAACTGAAGTCAAATGGGTATGAGCTCACCGCGGATGCCAATGAGGCTGATACGGTGGTAGTGAATACATGTGGCTTTATCGACGCAGCGAAGAAGGAATCCATCGACGCTATTTTGGAAGCAGCCAGACTAAAGTCAGACGGCAAAGCCACTCGCCTGGTAGTGGCCGGCTGTCTGGTCGAACGGTATCGCGATGAATTGAAGCTATCACTGCCGGAAGTCGACGCCTTTATCGGCACCAGCCAGATAAACGACATCCTCGCCGTTTGCGATCCGCAGACAGACACGCGTTCGCTTCCGGTCATCTCCCTTGGCAATCAGAGCGCAACCTATCTGTACGACGAATCGACACCGCGCGTGTTGGCCACGCCGAGCCACTACGCCTTCATCAAAATCGCCGAAGGCTGCGACCGGCCGTGTGCCTTTTGTTTCATACCGCAGATGCGCGGCCATTTTCGCAGCCGCCGCTTTGGCTCGATCGTGGCGGAAGCGCAGCAACTGGCTGAAGAGGGCGTGAAGGAACTAATACTCGTCGCCCAGGATTCTTCGCGGTATGGAGAAGACCTTGGTAAACAGGACGCCTTGGCGCATCTGCTGCGTGAACTGTCGCATACCGATGGCATCGAATGGGTACGCGTGATGTATACCTACCCGACGCACATCAGCGATCCGTTTCTCGACGTCCTGGCTGAAGAACCAAAGGCCGTCAAGTATCTCGACATGCCTTTGCAGCATGCTTCTCAGAATGTCTTAAGACTGATGAAGCGCGGCGGCAATCGTGCCTCGCTTGAAAGACTGATCAAGCGAGTACGCGATCGCGTTCCCGGAATTGCGGTGCGCACAACGTTCATCACCGGTTTCCCTGGCGAGACCGAAGAAGACTTTGAAGAGTTGCTGGGATTTGTGAGGACCCTCGAATTCGATCGCGTGGGAGTATTTACATATTCGGACGAGGAAGGAACGCCGGCGTTCGACCTGCCTAACAAAGTCCATCCCAGGATGGCGAAACAGCGGCGTGCGCGCTTGATGAAAGAGCAGGCGCGCATTTCACGCAAAAGAAACAAAGCGAGGATTGGCGAGCGGGTTCAGGTAATATTTGAAGGTGAGTCGAATGAAAGCGA
>DASXQM010000073.1:0-34793 GCA_036507195.1 Pyrinomonadaceae bacterium
GTGGGTGACACTCAGCATGTCGGCGTTGCTGAACGAGCAAATCAATATGTGCTCAGTTTTGAAAGCGCGACACCAACCTCGACCCACAAAATCCTTCGCGCAACGCTTGTTTTAGGGCGCGACGATCTCCACGCGGTCGAGCAGACGTTGTGGATCCAACATGGGACGGAAGTGCGCGCGTATCGGATTAGCGAAACTTCGTTCGAACGTAGGCCGAACGATGCGGTCGCTCCTGCCGCCTTCGAGCCGGATCTGGAACTGCTCCCATCAGCCGGACTCGAACCGCCAAACTCCAAACTCGAGACTAATTCTCCGGCCCCCGATCCCCGATCCCTGGCCCCCGTTATTGCCACCCCTGCCCTCGAAGTCGAAGTGCTGCAACTGCTCAACCAGGCAAATGCTTTTATGGGGGAGCAGCTGAGCGTAACGCGCACTTCAGAGGGAAAGTTGCTGGTCTCAGGATTGGTTGATACGACTGAGAGAAAGGCTGAGCTACTGCGAGCGCTTTCGACTGTCCGGGGCAATCCAGCGGTTCACATTCAAGTCGAGACAGTGGCCGAGGCGTCACAGCGGGAACGACCTAAAAGCACAGGCAACGTAACTGTCGAACGCATTGAAACTACTGAGGGCACTAGCGCTGTTTATGCGGATCTAAAACAGAAGTTTTCCGATGACGAAGCTCGACGCTTTGCGGATCGGGTTATGAGTCGCTCGCGCCGGGCGCGGCGGCATGCTTTAGCGCTAAAGCAGTTGGCAGAAAGATTCTCGCTTACTGATTTGCAAACCCTTTCTTCCGTTGACCGCGCGCGCTGGTTGGGTTTGCTGCGAGATCATGCGCGTGAGTATGACCGTGAAATAGCGACCTTGCGCCGAGATTTGCAGCAGGTCTTTCCCGCGTTGTCTGCGGCAGCAACGAGCGGCCCAATGATCGGCGGTGATGCGCAGATTCAAGATGCGGTGCGCCGCCTTTACGAACTGAGCGTCGCTTGTGACGAGCAGGTTCGGCAATCGTTCGCGCTCTCCGCGGAAAGACCGTCGACGGCGCCGGTTAAAACCCAGCAATTCTGGCGAGCGCTCAGCGCTGCCGAAGGTTTATCTAAAAGTATCCAGGCCATCGCGCCACGATGAAGTGACGAAGTTGCAGCACCGCCTCCGGCAGCGGGGGTAGTTAGTTCCCAAATGGCGAATGAGAAATGTCAAATGGTGGATTCAAGTTCGAAGTGCAACTTTGACGACTTCGCTCCAGCGGAGCGAGATGTTTATAGCCACTATGCAGCCTTAACATGACCTCGCTCCGTTAGGAGCGAAACATCTCGTGACTGCCAGGGCTGGCCACAAAACATTGCGCTCCTCTGGAGCGCCGGATCTAAAAAGCAGCATCAGGCTATAAACATCTCGCCCCTACAGGGCGAAGCAGGCCCGTTGCACTTCCAAGTTGAATTCGCGAATGACAAATGGAAAATGTTCTGAATTCTGAAGGAGAAATCACCATGACGACCCAACGCCCCTTGTTACCCTTCGCACTCCGCTCTTTGCTGCGCACCGTCATTCTCTTTGCACTTTGCACTTTGCCCTTTGCTTCGGCGCACGCGCAGAGCGCAACGGCCACGCTTGGTGGCACCGTTGAAGATCAAAACGGCGCGGTCGTGCCCGGGGTGAACATAACGGTTCAGAACACGGGTACATCATTTGAGCGGCAGGCGAGCACTAATGAATCGGGGTCCTTTACGATTCCACTCCTGCCTCCAGGTACGTACACAATCACTGCGCGGCGAGACGGCTTCACTCCAGTGGAAGTCAGAAACGTGACGCTGAATGTTGGCGATCAGAAGTCGCTGCAGATCCAGTTGAAGGCGGGGGACGTCAAGGCGGAAGTGCAAGTAACCACCGATGCGCAGTTAATTAATGAATCGCCAGCCGTGGGAACAGTCATTGATCGACAGTTCGTCAGCAGGCTACCGCTGAGTGGTCGCAGCTTCCAGTCACTGATTTTGCTGACACCAGGGGTTGTTGCGACGGCGTCGGACTCTTCTCTCCACCCTGGTGAATTCAGCGTTAACGGTCAGAGACAAAACGCCAACTATTTTACCGTAGACGGTGTCAGCGCCAACACGGGCGTTGCTACGTCACCGGCCGGTTTCGCCTCCGAGTTCAGTCAGCAAGCGGGTGGAGCGATACCGGGGACGACCGCCTTGGGTACCACGGCCAGTCTGGTCTCGATTGACGCACTTGAAGAATTTAAAATCCAGACTTCCGGTTATTCCGCTGAGTTCGGCCGTCAGCCCGGCGGCCAGGTGCAACTCGTTACCCGTTCAGGCGGCAACGAGTTTCATGGGTCAGCGTTCGAATACTTGCGGAACGATGCCCTAGATGCAAGAAACTATTTCAACAAAGTGCCGCAGGAGAAATCTGAACTTCGTCAGAACCAGTTTGGAGGAACGTTCAGTGGCCCCGTCATGCTGCCCCGTTTTGGGGAAGGTGGCAAACCCTTTTGGAGCGGCCGGAATAAAACCTTCTTCTTTTTCTCTTACGAAGGCCAGCGGTTGCGCATACCAGTAATTACGGAAGGACTGCAAGTGCCTTCGCTAAGGTTACGACAGCAGGTGAGACAAAATCGGAACTGGGAGCGCAGCGACCAGCCGAAGACTCAACTGGAAAATTCTGTGAAGTCGAAGCGCGTGTACGGCGTACGTTTTTCGTGAGTTGAATCCTTGGCTGGTCGCTGCGCTTACAGTTCTGATTTTGCGTGGCATTCGTTGAGTCTTTGCCTGGTCAATATCGCTGTGGGGAGACTTTCGTCGTGTTCAGCCATCTACGCCAGATTTCAAAAACTCAAGCAATCACCCACTTGGGATTGGTTCGGTTGAATTAGATGTCCGCCGGGTTAGCAAATAGTTGAGCATTCAACACTGGTGAGACAAAATCGGAACTGGGAGCGCAGCGACCAGCCGAAGACTCAACTGAAAATTCTGTGAAGTCGAAGCGCGTGTCCGGCGTACGTTTTTCGTGAGTTGAATCCTTGGCTGGTCGCTGCGCTCACAGTTCTGATTTTGCGTGGCATTCGTTGAGTCTTTGCCTGGTCAATATCGCTGTGGGGAGACTTTCGTCCTGTTCAGCCATCTACGTCAGATTTCAAACTCAAGCAATAACCACATTGGTGATTCAAGTATGTTAATGCCGTCTCAACGGTTTGTCGGATGGGTAAGGCGACGGAGTGGTTGAATCGTGGACGATCGAAACCGTTAAAACGGTTCGGGGTGATTATCCAGGACCCAGATCACCGGGCTGAAGCCTCGGTGTGAATGAGATTGGGGATGTTGCAGGTAAAGGTTGATTGAGACGCTTGCCAGGGAAGAATCAAGTCTTATGACGAGTAAAGAAGCTGCTTCACAATCGGAAAAGAGCAATCACCACCTTGACGGAATTCGGCTTGCTTTCATTGGCGTCGGCGTAATGGCGGAAGCGATCATCGCCGGGCTCTTGAGTCAAAAACTGGTTGGACCCGATCAGATTATGGGCAGTCATCCGCGTGCGAATCGTCGTAAAGAACTGGTTGAGAAGTACCGCATCCGCGTGACAGGGAGCAATCGCGAGGCGGCGGCCGGCGCCGACTCAGGTGAAGAGCGAGGACAGGTAGCCGCGCGCCCTTCCATTGTGATCCTGGCGGTTAAGCCGCAGCGAATTACCGGAGTACTTCAGGAGTTGAAGGGAGCAATCGGTCCGAACCAGTTAATAGTGTCCATTGTGGCGGGCGCAAAAATGGAAACGATTGCCAGCGGATTGAATCATCCGGCTGTGGTGCGTGCGATGCCCAACACGCCGGCACAGATTGGTCAGGGAATCACCGCGTGGATGGCGACTGCGGAAGTCAGCAAAGAGCAGGCTGATCAGGTCAGCGTAATGCTGGCAGCGCTTGGGAAATCCATGCGCGTGGAAAACGAGAGACAGATCGACATGGCCACGGCTTTGAGCGCGACCGGGCCAACCTATCTCTTTCTGGTAATGGAAGCGTTGATAGATGCCGGCGTGCACCTCGGTTTCTCTCGTCACGTGGCTGAAGAACTGGTTGTCGAAATGATGCTCGGCTCGGTGCTGTTCGCAAAAGAATCAGGAAAGCATCCGGCAGAGTTGCGCAATATGGTGACCTCACCCGGAGGCACTTCGGCTGCAGCTATCTATCAGATGGAGAAGGGAAGTCTGCGGACCGTGCTTTCAAAGGCTGTGTGGGCAGCTTATCAACGCGCCGTGTCCCTTGGCCATGAACCACACGCTCCCGCGGGAGAACAGCATAACGCCCATTAGCCCACGCCGACGGTGGCGGCCGGACATGACCATGCTCGAACGCAACGGACTAGACCTTCGGCTTGCGAGTGCTACCGCATCATCAAAGATGGCATTGGCCGGTGGCTTGAGGCCATCCAATATCGCTTAACCTTGCATAAGCACAACTGAATTCTCCTCCAGCTGGAACTGTGGTATCTGTTTCGCGGCGACGAGTTGGCGAACTACCGAGCTTTTTGCTCCCTTGCAGGTTGTCACTCGCTTCAATGCAACGCATGGAGCATTATCCGAGACAGACAGTAATTGCTTGCTTGTCCTATCTTGAGACTCTTTAAGAGAATTAAATATGTAAAGGATATCTTTGGAGAAGATCATGGGCGAACAATACAGACAGAGAATTGAAGAGAAGATCAGCGAGTTGGGAGCCGACAACCTTCGCGTGTTCATTAACGACGACGGTGTTACCACACATTATCGCCTTGAAGACACCTTCCGTCACGCCGGAGTTCGGTTTGCTTTGAGTCGCGAAGAAGCAAACCTTGTGTTCGAAGGCAACCACCCTCCTTCTTATCGAACGGGCCAGGTTGTCGGCTTTTTCCGAGAGACCCAGCTTATGTTCGTGGGCGCGTTGTGAGTCCCCTTTGGTTCTGGGTAGTGTAGTGGATCTCGTTACCATCACCACGCACCCGATATTTAGTAACCACATTCCTGTTCCCACACGTGAAGTATCCGACCAAAAACGGAGGATCCCAAGGAATATTCAAGCCGGCGAAATAATCGATTATTGTCAGCCGTGCCCCGTGATGATCGCACACGCTTTGAGCGCGCGAGTTGTGCGGCACACGCACGCAGCTTTGCATAACTGGGAATTCGAGTAGGTGGAAATAGTCTGGCTTGTCCAGAATGAGCATTAGAAGGTCCGTGAATCAAGCATAAAGGTGCACACAAAAAGCCGCGTCAAAAAGGCGTCAATGCCTTTTGGGAAGTGCCGGTAAATATCAGAATAGGAAGGACTTCCGAGCGTCCTTCCTATTACTGAGCCAAGCGGGCGTTGAAATTGTTACTTACTGAAAAGACAACGGTTTAACAGACTCACAAGTGGTTCCCTCTGTTCCTCCATTCCCGAAGAAGTCCCCAAGAAGTCCACATCAGCTTGAGCAACTGATTCATGAACCCCCGCCGCATGTTGCCTTGATGCCAATCCTCCCCTACTCGAATAATCGTATTGTTTCAAAGCGCAAGGATTGATTTCTTAGATTTGACACAACCACCAGCTAACATCGGCCAGCCGCAAAACCTGGCCGGCTTGTTGACGTGGATAAGGACTCTGAACCTAGTCTGGCTTCAGACCCGCCAGAATAGCGTTTTGTCAATCGCAAAGCTGCGTGAGGTGTCACATTGCACTTCAGCCAACCCCGACACTGACGAGAGAAAAAATGGCGCTGTGCGTTCACCCGAGCCGCCGCGGACACTTCAAAACAAAGGTATCGCGATGTTTAGTTAACAATTGTCAGGCAGGATAGTTCTCCCCAATAGAAATTAGTTTGAAGATATTGATGGCTATTAATGGGTTAAACGCGACTCTCGGCTGTGAATCTGAAGCACTTGTGAGGACGGGCTGTTTGCGCGCGTTTGAAATGATCCATAAAGGATGTGGATTTCGGGTCTTAAAGCAAGGCGCTTCGTCGCAACATTACCCCTAATTTCATAAGCGTGACCAATGAAAAAGGGAGAGAACAAAATGATGAAAATGATCGAGAAGGAACATCGTCTTCCGAGGGTGTTCGGTTTTAGCATGAGAAAAATTCAGAAATACATCGTTGTCCCGCTCGCGCTAGCCTTGCTGGGAGTGTCAATGTCGGACGCGCCTGTAATCGCTGCGCCCAAGGCGCCAAAAATTACCCAAATCTACACCACTGCAGAAACCACCACTTCGGCAGCAGTGGTTTGGAATACCGACATTGCTTCTGATTCCCTGGTACAGTACAGCACCAGCAATCCGGTCCCAGCCTTTGCACTGCAGGTGTACTCAGCGAGTCAGGTTACTCTTCACGATATTCAACTCGACGGACTAACACCAGGAAACCTTTACTACTTTAAGGTGACAAGTTGCAGCAAGCGAGGATGCATCACAGCTACCGGCAGTTTCGAAACGTTTCCTAGTTGCCCGGATACGGTGCCGCCCGTTTCCGGCCTTTGGCAGCAGGTCATCAGCCCGAATGTTAGTGGTGCAACCTCGGTCAACAATCAACTGCTGGGCATAGCCGCGGTATCCGAAAACGACGTCTGGGCTGTTGGCTGGGCACAGGATCCTAATGGCCCACCGTTTGTCAAACGTACTTTGGTTGAGCACTTCGACGGCAGTGTCTGGAGCATTGTGCGAAGCTTGGATGGGCGTAATGATACTCAAAGTGAACTACATTCCGTTTCCGCAGCATCCGCAAACGACGTCTGGGCTGTTGGCTCCTCTAATAATGGGAGCCTTCCTAGTCGGACATTAATTGAACATTGGGACGGGACGCAGTGGAGTATCGCTCCAAGCCCAAGCCCTGATACCCAATTCAACGAGCTTCGTGCCGTGGCAGCGTCTTCAACCAACGACGTCTGGGCGGTCGGATACCGCGGGGGCACTAAAACAGAAACACCGATAGAAACGCTCATCCTGCATTGGGATGGCGCCAGTTGGAGTCAGGTGGCAAGTCCCAATATAGCCGGTGGGGCTAATCAGCTCTTCGGTATCACCGCAATATCCGCTGACGATATCTGGGCCGTCGGCACTGCCGTAGGAGCGCCACTTGCCCTGCACTGGAACGGGAACGCATGGAGTATTGTTTCCGTGCGACTAGGAGGTGGTTTAAGCACTGAAAAGCTTACTGCAGTTTCCGGAAGTGCCAGCAACGACATCTGGGCCGTGGGTGATGCTAAAGGAATTTTCACTAATCAGACGTTCGCCACGATTGTGCATTGGGATGGTGCCCGCTGGACCGAAAAGGTTTGTCGTGCCGCAAGCGGTTCGAACCCGCCTGAGGGCTATGAAGGAGGCGGATCTGACGCCTATTTCACTGGAGTTGCAGCTGCTGCCAGCAACGACGTCTGGGCAGTCGGTGTGCTTGGCTCTGGTCCCATGATTCTCCACTGGGACGGCCGGGCTTGGACCACCGTTACCCATCCCCGTGCTTTTCCCAACGCTGCTACTTTGCGAGCAGTAGCAACTTCGAGCGGAGGCAGCGCTTGGAGTGTAGGGGTAGAGATAGAGGTTGACCCCTCAGGCTCAGTCGCGCCAGAGCGTACCCTAATTGATAGGTATACTCCATAGCCATGGGAGCTACGGATAGTCAGGAGATAGCCATTAGTCGTGAGAGATGATCGTGGTTGTCTTCGCCACAAACCGCTGCCACTATTGACTGCGGCACCACGCGTTGGCGAAAAGGTTTTCGTTGCTGAAAGGAGGGGCGGCCCACCTACCTGGGCCACCCCACGAAGAAAGGTTAGTGAATCCCGAGCCCCTGCTAGGCAGCGCAAGGCTGGTCAAATAGGTCGGCGTCTGCGTTTTGGTTGGTAATAGTCGCAGTTGTGCCGTCGAATTTCGTGATGTTCATCGTGAACGGTTCGTTGTAGGACTTGGCCCGGTCCGCCAAGACGCTGAGCGCGACCGCCTCGCCCAACAGCACTCCCCAGTAATTGGAACTGCGGAAGTGGATGCCGGCATGGACTCCGTGGCCAAAGCAGATGTTGAACGCCAACTTGCTGAGTTCTCCGTTGATGTCCAGACTATCTCTGTCCGAGACAGTGTAGTTTACGAGCGAAAGGCCGTCCGTGGCGGGTTGCTTCACATCCGATTGGGGTTGGGCTGCGAGAAGCAGCGGCCGGATCTTCTGCCTGCCGTCAAAGAAGACTTTCAGCGCAGTGCAGCACGCGCCGGCCACCGTCGCGTGGCCTCCCGTGTAGCAGGGGTGTGTCGGCGAGCCCTCGGGAAATGCCTGAGGCATCAAGTGGGTGCCATAGTTCTGGAGGATCTTGGGCAGCACCGCTGAGGTCAGGACGTCGGAGTGCAACGCGCCGGAGGCCTGGGGAACGGGTGTACTGCCGATGCGCCTCGCTTCGACCAGCGCCCCGTATTCCTCCGGCCGCAGGCGCAAGTCAGTGATCCACTTGCGGCACCAGGAGGCTTTGAGCGCCCGCGTGGCCATTTCCGCAAGCGTCCCCGCAGCGTCGGGTCCACCGAGGGTGCCGAAGGCCTTTTGGGTGTTCGAGCCAATATAAGGGTTAGTCGGGTTCGGCAGTGCCCTTATTCCAGCCAGCACGAGGAAGGCGACGAAGTACGCTTGATAGAGCACATCCACGCGGGTATAGGCAGTCAGGTCACGGCCGTTTCGAATGTGCCGAAGTATTGGGTCAACGTTCGGTTCACCCGTGGCCCCTCCGTTCTGCACACTCTGATAACTGGGGACGTCGAACATGTAGTCGGTCCCGCCCCCGCCAACGGGAAGCAAGGTTTGGTATCTCTGGGTCAGATTCTGGGCGCCGAAAAACGTCGGTTGGAGCAGGAACTGGGAGACATACGGTCCCTTGACATTGCCGTCGCCCACAAACACCCGCCCGCGGAACAGGTTCTGCGGTGTCACGGGGAACGGGAACTGGTTATTCTGTGCGCTCTGGATGAAAGACCGGGAATTCAAGTCCGTGACAGCCTGAGCCACTAGCGAGTTATTCGGGTATTCGGTGAATGGCACGTCGCGCAGCAGAGCCGCCCAGTAGTGCTCTACCTGCTCGCTTGCCGTCTGCGCAGTGGCCACGCCCGGCGCTGGCGGTGGGATGGAGATGGCATGTGAGTCGAGACCCTCCAGGTCGAACGCGAATGAGGTCGCGGGGCCGTTCAGCCGTGAATTCGGACCCCCGCCGGGTGTTCCAACAATGACGTTTTGGAGGCCTGAGAAGGTCTCGCTCTGAAGGCCATCTATTAGACTTTGGTAGGAGTTCCGGTTCGGAACGCCGAGGTTGTCGTGGCGCAGGGCTTTGCTGTGCAGCGCGCTGAAGTCGGTGAACCTGGCCCTGTCGCCATTGTCTGGCAGTACCCCAATGTCAATTTTATTGTTCTGGGCCACGCGTCTGCGATAAAGGAAGCTGTCATTCGTACGCTTGTTAGATTCATAGGGGATGGTCGAGGCCTCGGCGATCGACCCTTGACCGCCGAGGAACGGTTCAAGAGGAACTGTCGCCGCTACGGCTGCTACCGTTGCGGCGCCCTTTACAAACTTTCTTCTGCTTATTCTCAATTTCTCAGTCTGAGAAATGATCGGATCCATCTTTGCTTTGTCCATGTGAGTACTCCCTTGCATCATTTCGAACACCTACGTTGAGCAAGTGCGTCTGATTTGATCGCATGCGCTGAGAACATGCAGACGACGTGGGGACCGTCAGAAGCAAATGCGTTCTTAATCTGGCCGGACGAAGTGGGCACGAATCAAAATAGCCAGTCAGTGCCCTTTTGAAATCGAAAAGAGTGAAGTCAATTCCGGGAGGGAGAATGCCTTCCGTAAGACCTGAACTTATTACCTAAGAAAAGCGGAGCGTCTGCATGTCGGGAAGTTGCAGGACAAGCTCCTCACTACGTAACGTGGAAAATCGTTTTGGCAAAATCGCTGCCTAATCTAAGTGTTGTTCTCCGGTACTAGGCAACGTTCTGATCTTTTTACGGGAGGTGAAATACTGGGCGTATGAGAGGTGACATCCTTGATCGCAACGCCTGTTTCGGTCAATAATCCATTCGGCTCATTTTTGTAGCCTATGTGAGTCATTTTTTACTGAGGCCAACCCACCGTGGGCTCGAAACAATTTCTTATGTTAGTCGAGGGAACAGCGGATGCTGCGTTCGCCGTTGATGCCGCCGGACTAATCAGTGCCTGGAACAACGCCGCAGCCGAACTGTTTGGGCTAAGTGAAGCAGAGGCGATAAGCGTTCGGTGCCATGAGATTCTTCAGTGCTCTGATGAGAATGGAGTAGTCTATTCCGAACATTGTGTCGTTGAGCGCGCGGCGCAAGATAATCGGCCGCTGGTGAATTTCGATTTGCAAGTTCAAACAAAAACCGGCAAGCAATGGTGTAATCAGTCCATATTGATCGCGAGTGACCCGGCATCAGGGGAGCGTCATGCTATTCACATTGTCCGCCCGTGCGAGATGCGGAAGCGATTCGAACAGGCACTGCGCGAATTTGTGCGAACCCAAGCTGGGAGGGGTCCGAACGCCGCACCAATGATTTCTTCGGCGCCCACGCCAGGCATCAACGTACGCCTCACTTCTCGTGAAGTTGAGGTCCTAAAGAGTTTGGCAAAGGGCCAGAGCACAAGAGCGATTGCCAATCACCTCAACATCAGCTCTGCTACTGTGAATAATCACATCAAACACATTCTCACAAAGCTTGACGCTCATACTCGCCTCGAAGCAATACGATATGCCGAGAGTGTGGGGGTAATTTAAGCCGGAACGATGCCTGGTTTGGGACTGCAATATCTGCTAATTAAAGAATACCTCCAGGGTATACACCGCAACGGCGAGTGCTCCCCCTAAAAGAACGTCGGCCGCGTAGTGATACCGACCCAGCACGGCCCCAAGGGCAATGCCGATCGAGACCAACAGGAACACCAAGCCAATAGTCGGCACAAAATGCAGCAGCACGAGTGAAGCTCCGAGTGTTGCTGTGACGTGCGCGCTCGGAAACGTGTTCAACTTGATGCTGAACCATCGAACGATCCAGAGATTTAGTCCGCGAATCTTGCCTGTGCTTAGGAGCATTGAGCCCGTCTCGATTAAACGCGGCGGCAGCGTCGGTACAAAAGCGGTAAAGGCATAGCACGGATATGTAGCAGACAAGACCACCGACCAGTATTCGGTGATGTGCTGTCGCATGTGCGCAAAGTAAAGGACACCCAGGCCCAGTGGAACCAACGCATAACATGAGAGGTATGCCAGTTCCAGGCAGATCGCAACCCACCGGTAACCTGGTTTCGTTGACAAGCTCGGCATCCAACGCCTTAGCAACTTGTCATCGAGCCGTTGAAGCCTGGTTTGAAATCTCTCGTTCACCGTGCTTGAGAAGCGGCCAGCCTGCCAATACACCATTGGCATGAGCGCGGCGGGTAGCCAGTCGCGGGCCACCGAGACCGTGAAGAATGGCAGAAGCCAGTGTGCAAGTTGTGCAGCTACGATTAGACCGATTCCTGTTGCTCCGATTGCGGCTATAGCCAGGCGAGCCCGACTTGTTAGCGGTCGCAACCATGAGGCAATAACGAAGAAGGAAAAGAAGGTCAGATTTATCCATTCGGCTGTTCGCATCTTGACTACAGCTTGCGGCGATATTAGTTTGCATGAGTGACTGCTGGACTCTTTGACGAATTCTTATGCGCCACCCTCTTGTTCTGTCGCCTCGCAAACGGGATCTTCTCCTTTCGAAAACTTTACCGACAGTAGGCTGGATCATAATATCGCAGGCGGAAGGTCGCGGTAATTATCACTGGGCGGACAAGCCGTTAGCAATTTGCAAATTTTTCTCTTAAAGCCTCTTCTCGAGCGCAATGTATAATGTCCGGCCACAAATGATAATACTTGTCGGATGCTCGGGATGACTTGCGCTTACTTGCGGTTGAAGTAGGAGTTTTGGCCATGGAAGCTAGACCTTATGATGCAATCGTGATTGGCTCCGGCCAGGGAGGCACACCGCTTTCGATCGCCCTCGCCAAGGGTGGATTGAAAACGGCCATCGTCGAGCGCAACCACATTGGCGGCACTTGCGTGAACGTGGGTTGCACGCCCACGAAGGCAATGGTGGCAAGCGCACGCGTGGCGTATCTGTCGAAGCGGAGCGCGGATTACGGCGTCGATAGCGGACCGGTGACAGTCAGGATGTCCGCAGTACGACGGCGCAAGCAGAAAATCGTTGAAAGCTTTCGCGAGGGTGGGCTCAAAAACATCGAGAAGACCCAAGGCCTTGATCTATTTAAAGGCGAGGCTCGTTTCAACGGTCCAAAATCGCTTGAGGTCTTAAGTGAAAAGGAGACGCGTCTGCTTACGGCTGAAAAGGTCTTCATCAACACAGGGGCCCGTCCAGCAGAGCCACGCGTTCCTGGTTTAGATACTTTCCCGACCCTGGATTCGAGTTCCATTATGGAACTCGAAACGCTGCCTGAACATCTGCTGGTGATGGGTGGTGGCTACGTCGGTCTGGAATTCGGCCAGATGTTTTGCCGCTTTGGTTGTCGGGTAACGATCGTGCACCGTGGCGATCATCTACTGAGTCGTGAAGACCCGGATGTGGCCGACGAAGTCGCCAGGATACTCAGGGAGAACGGTATCACTGTGCTGTTGAACTCTGAGGCAATGCGCGCTAAAGGGACCAATACCAGCGTCAGCCTGACAGTTAGGACAAATGAAAAAGAAACCATATTAGAAGGATCGCATTTGCTGGTTGCTGTCGGACGACGGCCGAATACCGACCGGCTTAACCTGCAGTCGACGGGAATAGAGACTGACGAGCAGGGTTTTATCAAGGTGGATGAGCGGCTTGAGACGAACGTAGCGGGAATCTATGCTTTGGGAGATGTTAAAGGTGGTCCAGCCTTTACACACATTTCTTATGACGACTTTCGTATCATTCGCACGAACCTGCTTGAAGGCGGCCATGCAACCACGAAGGGCCGGCTAGTTCCTTACACAATCTTCATAGATCCGCAGCTCGGTAGGGTTGGGATCACCGAAACAGACGCTCGTAATCAGGGTTTGGACATTCGCGTGGCGAAGTTGCCGATGAGTAATATCGCCCGGGCCATCGAGATGGGCGAGACTCGCGGCTTCATGAAGGCGGTGGTCGACGTCGAAACGAAACAAATACTGGGCTGCGCTGTCCTTGGCATCGAAGGCGGTGAGTTGATGGCTATGTTTGAGATTGCGATGATGGCTCAGCTACCGTACACAATTCTCAAGGATGCTATATTCGCGCACCCTACGCTGGCAGAATCACTCAACACGCTATTTATGGCAATGGCTGCTTAATAGCAGCGTGGCGATCTTCTGGTATTCAAATATGGCTGCGTTAAGTATAACCGCTGATGACGGCCCAAATAAGAGTTACCACCCCTCAATTGATTGAAGCGCTGAAGGAGACCCGCGCGCGAACGCTGGAGCTTGTTGACGACCTCGACGAGACGCGGTTGATTGGTCCGCGCTTGCAGATCGTGAATCCACTCCGATGGGAGATTGGTCATGTAGCATGGTTTCAGGAGTTCTGGGTCTTACGGCACCTCGGTAACCAGCCGCCCATTCTCAAACACGGCGACGAGCTTTACGATTCGGCGCGGGTTGCGCATGACACGCGTTGGGATTTGCCATTATGTGAGAAAGATGAAACGCTGGTTTACATGCGGCAAGTTCTTGAGCGGGCAATCGAGCAGGCCAGTTGCCGGAGCCGCGGCCTGACGGATGCTCAAGGCTACGATAGAGATTATTTTTTGAATCTCGTGCTATTACACGAGCAGATGCACGACGAAGCGATCACTTACACACGTCAAACTTTGAGCTATCCCGCGCCCGCAATCGGCATCGCGCTAAAACAGGTTGACGATGTCGGGCTAGCTAACGAGGTGCGGTTGCCGGAAACAAACCCGCCCATCACTCAAACCGACTTGTCAGATGACGCGGAAATACCCGGCGGCAATTTCACTCTCGGAAGCATCGGCGAACAAGGCTTCGTCTTTGACAACGAACAGCTGGCACACGAGGTTGAGATTGCCCCTTTTGCAATCTCGAAGACCGCCGTAACCAATAGCGAATTCACGCACTTTGTGGAAGAGTCTGCCTATAGCAGAAGCGAATTTTGGACGGTGGAGGGTTGGCGGTGGCGGACGAGTGTTCGTGCCGAACTTCCGGTCTACTGGCGCCGCGAAGGAAATGGTCGATGGTTGCGGCGCAACTTCGATGAATGGCTTGCGCTTGATGACAACCTACCCGTCATCCACGTCAACTGGTACGAGGCTGACGCCTACTGCCGCTGGGCGGGTCGGCGGCTGCCCACCGAAGCAGAGTGGGAGATGGCCGCGAGTGCAGAGTCAGCGACCGATGGTCGAATGATTAAGGACAAACGGAGATATCCCTGGGGCGATAATGCGCCTACTACTGAACTGGCAAATCTTGATTGGCGCGCGATGGGATGCATACCTGTTGACGCACTGCCTGGCGGCGACAGCGCGTTCGGGTGCAGACAAATGATCGGCAATGTTTGGGAATGGACGGCAAGCGACTTCCGGCCGTATCCTGGCTTTGCCGCTGGACCTTACAAAGAATATTCGGAGCCCTGGTTTGGGAATCACAAAGTGCTTCGCGGCGGTTGTTGGGTGACCCGTTCCCGCCTCATTCATAACACCTATCGAAACTTCTACCCACCCGACCGGCGCGACGTATGGGCGGGATTCCGCACGTGTGCGCTGTGGACTTAGGAAGAATGAGGATTGGCATAGTCACTCCGGCCCCTCCGGATTCACGCTTCGGAAATCGGATTACCGCGCTCCGCTGGGCGAAGATTCTGAGACGACTAGAAAACGACGTATCGATTTCACAGGCATACGATAGCAAGCGCTATGATCTACTGGTCGCTTTGCACGCTCGGCGAAGCCACCCGTCAATCAACAACTTTCGTCGCCATAACGCTGAAGGCCAAATCATCGTCGCTCTTACAGGAACAGATCTCTATCGCGATATTCGGACCGATCAACTGGTGCGGAAGTCGCTGGAGATGGCGGACCGGATTGTCGTGCTGCAACCTAAAGCGCTCGAAGAACTGCACCCGGATTTGCGAGACAAGACGCGCGTAATTTATCAGTCAGTTGAAGACATGGTTGGCCTGGCAGGCGGTAGCGAGGCAAAGAGAACAAAGGTAAGCAAGCCAGATCTTAAAAAAAAGTCCAGCAGCTTTGACGTATGTGTAATCGGTCACCTGCGCGCCGTAAAGGATCCTTTTCGCACCGCCATGGCGGCTCGCCTCCTTCCTCCTTCTTCACGCCTTCGCGTCTTGCAAGTCGGCGGCGCAATGACTGACGCAATGGCGATCCGAGCCCGCCGGGAAATGCGCGCTAATCAGCGCTATGAATGGCTGGGAGAGCAGCCACGCTGGCGCGTTCGCCGCATCTTGGAGAAGAGCCGCGTTTGTGTGCTTTCATCTCGCATGGAAGGAGGGGCCAACGTGTTGTCAGAGGCGATCGTCGCCTCCGTTCCTATTCTCGCCTCGCGTATTGATGGCAATGTTGGCATCCTGGGCGCAGATTATCCGGGTTATTTTGATGTCGGCAATACCAAGCAACTTGCACGGCTGTTGACACGCGTGGAAACTTCCACGGAGTATCTCGCTGAATTGAGAGATCGGGGTGAAAAGCTGGTCTCCCTTTTTGACCCCAGGCGCGAGGAACAAGCTTGGGTGGAGTTGATTAGCGAATTATTCCTGATAGAGTATGGCTGATTTTCCATATCGATCACTGATAGGCATCACTCATGAGAGCAGAACACATAGATAAGCGAGGAAGACAAGCATCGCTGACTGCCGTACAGCGCGCCGTTTATTTTGTATTGCCAGTGCTGATCATTGTTGGAGCGCTCATCGCTTACAAGAGTTCAGCCGCGTTGACTGTGATTGGGAAAGTTTCCGCTACGGGAGTGTTCACTCCGCGGGGTAGCGTTATTCCGCGAATCGGCGCTTCGGAAGCCGGTGTCGTTACGCGCACGGTAAATTATTTTCTCGTCATTTGGCCGGCACTGCTCTTTGGCACTCTGATTAGTGCAGCGGTAAGCACATTTGTCTCACCTCAGTGGTTAGCGCGCTTGTTGGGAAGCCGCTCGCTGCGCTCACAAGCAATTGCTGGACTTGCGGGGGCGCCACTGATGCTGTGCTCTTGTTGTGTGGCGCCAATCTTCACCGGCGTGTACGAGCGCTCTGCGCGGCTTGGGCCATCGCTCGGATTGACGATCGCTGCGCCTGCGCTGAATCCTGCTGCGTTGATTCTTACGTTCATGCTCTTCGGCTACACCGTCGGAACGGTGCGCCTCGGTGTAAGTATGGCGGCGGTTCTGTTCACTGGAATCATCGCTGACAGGATACTTGGCGAGACCAAAGTTCACTGTGACACTGATAATTGGCAGGCCGAGGCCCGCCCAGCAGACTTCCTTCATTTTTTGCACGCCTGCGCGCGAGTCGCCGTGCGAGTGCTTCCGGTCATAATTATTGGAGTAGTACTCTCAATGATCATTGCTCAGATGATTCCTGTCCGAACATTTGATTCAACTGCCGCGAAGTTCCTGGCAATCCTTGTTGTTGCCGCCATTGCTGTTCCATTGGCGTTGCCGACTTTCTTCGAGATTCCGCTGGCTCTCATACTGCTCGCGTCAGGGGCGCCGATTGGGGCCGCGGTGGCTTTGCTGATCGCTGGTCCCTCAGTCAACCTTCCATCGCTGCTTACTATCATGCGTTCGACGAACTGGAAAGTCTCTGCCGTGGTTGCAGCATCAATATGGACTTTGGCAGTCACCGCTGGAATTCTTGTGAGCTTCCTCTGAAGCGTTTACTCAAACTTTTCCAGAACATAGGTTTTTCCCTGCAGAATGAACAACGATCTCAGACCGAGTTCACCGTCAATTGGGCCGCGCTGTGCGCTTGCACTGATGGCTAAAGTGCCCTTTGCGGGCGAGGTGAAAACCCGCTTGACTCCACCGCTGACTCCAGAAGAGGCAGCGAAACTAAGCATGTGCTTCTTGCGTGACATGACGATGAACCTAGGTGATCTGAATGGAGACGGAAGGGAAGCTTTGGTGCTGTACACTCCGGCAGACGCCCAAAAGTTGTTACGTGGTTTAGTTCCGATTGGCTTTAGATTGTTGGCTCAGCGCGGTGAGACGCTCGGTGAGAGACTGATCAATGCTGCTGCCGAACTGCTGAGTGACGGATTTGATTCGGTATGCCTAATCAACTCCGATAGCCCGACGCTGCCGGGCGAAATATTGATGACTGCAGCGTCCTTATTGGCGCAGGAGGGGGACCGAGTTGTGCTCGGCCCCAGCCAGGATGGAGGTTATTACCTAATTGGTCTGAAGCGCCCGCATGCCTACCTATTCGAGCGCATCGCGTGGAGCACCGCCGACGTGCTCGCTCACACAATCGAGCGTGCTGCAGAAATTGAACTACCTGTCGACCTTTTGCCAGTGTGGTACGACGTAGACGACGCAGCCACTCTTCGCCTGCTTTGTCAGGAATTCTCCTTATTGTCAGATGGTCGCGATGGCAGGGCGCAGTTTGGCGGTGGTTTCGAGGCACTTCATACCCGTAACTATCTCGCGGGCCTGATCGCCAAAGATAGTGACGAGCGTTTCATACCCGGGGCTTATAGAGCAAAGACAAGAGCATGATCGCGACTGCGTCACGTGAGCGGACAGCGCCAATCGTCACGAATGTCCTGCTCGTGGGATTCGGCGTTATCCTGTTAGTGCTCTACCGAATCGGGCTTCACTCCCGAGGCGTCACAGACATCGTCTGGTTTATCAAACTGGCCCTGGTTCAATCTGCACTTTATCTCACAGCGGTTTGGCTGATCGTTCGCGCCCGCGGCGTGCGTTCAACTCTGCTATTTGTCCTGCTTTTCGCGGCCATCTTCCGCCTCAGCATCATCTTTGCCCCGCCGTATCTTTCTGATGACATTTATCGCTACGTGTGGGATGGGCGAGTTCAGGCAGCAGGCATTAATCCTTATCGTTACATTCCTGCCGACGAGCATCTGCAAAGCCTGCGAGATGAGGAGATTTATCCAAAGATCAATCGCCGTGATTACGCGCATACCATGTATCCTCCCGCTGCTGAGGCCATGTATTTCCTGACGACGCGCATAAGCGAATCAGTGACCTGGATGAAACTCACAATCGTTGGATTCGAATTGTTTACTGTTTGGATTCTGATGGAGCTGCTCGCGTCGTTTGGGATGCCGCGACAGCGCATTCTGATCTATGCGTGGCATCCCCTGGCGGTCTGGGAGTTTGCCGGCAGTGGTCATGTCGATCCTTTAGCGTTTGCGTTCATTGCACTGGCATTGCTGGCGAGGCGAAGAAATGGGGAAACTACCACCGGAGTCGCGCTTGGGCTGGCAACGCTGGCGAAACTATTTCCGATACTTTTGTTCCCCGCGTTGTACAAACGCTGGGGCTGGAAGATGCCCGTTGCTCTCGTCGTGACGATCGTTGCCGGCTATTTGCCTTATCTCGGCGTAGGCCCGCTGGGAGTGCTCGGGTTTATCCCCGGCTATGCTCAGGAGCGAGGTATTGTCAGTGGCGAACAGTTTTTCATTTTGGGTCTGGTGGATAGAGTGCTCGGCGTTAAGTTGCCGAAGGCCGCCTTTCTTTCGTTCGCGGCTGCCGCCCTGTTAGCGCTTGCGCTATGGTCCATTCTCAAGCGGGACGACAATGATCGCGGCTACTTGAAACGGAGTCTTGTGGTTGGCACGGCGTTCATAGTCCTCTTCGCGCCCCACTTTCCGTGGTACTTCGCATGGTTGATCCCTTTCCTGTGTTTCATCCCGTCTGTGCCCGTCCTTTATCTGACGCTGTCCAGCTTACTGCTTTACCTGACCTGGATTTATTGGACGGACACCCAGGTCTTCAGAATAAAGGCGCTGATCTTTGTCCCCTTCTTTTTATTCGTGGTACTCGCATTCTGGTTGGAGCACAGAAAACACTCAAGAATATTATCCGCAGATTACTCAGATTACACGGATAAGAAACAGCAATGATCGAGGCTCTCACCGAAACCGATTCTCATAGGTTTATCGGGATGATGGCGCCGTATTGGAAAACGGATCAGCAACGCTTGAGACTTTGTCTTAACTGAATCTGTGGAATCTGCGTAATCGGCGGATGGATGATCTTCTGGTGAAACCTTTTGTCTCAGTAATCATCGCTGCGCTCAATGAAGAAGAGGCAATTGCGAAAGTGATCGCCGCCGTACCGCGCGACATTGCCAGCGAGATAATCGTGGTTGATAACGGAAGCACCGATCGAACAGCGACGGTTGCAGAAGGTGCGGGCGCTCGTGTGATAAGCGAGCCGCGACGGGGATACGGACGTGCGTTTCGCGCGGGCTTGAAAGCCATCAGTCCTGGTTGCGAAATCGTCGTGTTTCTGGATGGTGACGGCAGTGATTATCCTGAAATGATGAATCGACTCGTCAAGCCAATAGCTGAAGGGAAGCAAGACTTCGTGATCGGATCGCGCACGCGCGGGCGACGGGAAGCTGGAAGCATGAACTGGCACCAGATGTTTGCCGGATACATGGTGGGCATCTTTCTGCGCCTGCTCTATGGCGTGCACTCTACCGACATGGGTCCGTTTCGAGCCATCCGTCGCGATGCGCTGGAGAGTCTGGGAATGCGCGAAGAGACTTACGGCTGGCCGCTCGAGATGCAGATGCGGGCTGCCCGTGCAGGTTTAAAAATACTCGAGGTGCCGGTCGATTACCGCCGTCGCGCCGGTGGCCATTCAAAAATTGCCGGCACTGTGCGCGGTTCGATTCTGGCGGCGGCTCGTATTCTTCTGACTCTGTCGCGAATTGCACTGGAGCGGCGGTAAGACTATGGGCGGAAAGCCGAAGCTCGAAAGACCAGGAAATAATCCACGTTATCCGGCTTCACAAAATCATATTGATTGACCAGCACAAATCCGGCGCGTTCGGATTCTTTGATTACTACTTCCTTGTCGATTCCATGATCGTCGCCTTTGCCGTTTCGGTCGATGATGCCGAGTAAAGCCCCTGCGCGCATGGCCTCTTGCGTTCGTTTGAGCAAACGAATGGGCTGCGCAAGTTCGTGATAGGTTTTCAAAAGCAAGACCGCATCGATGCTTTTCGCCGGTAGCAGTGGGTCATCTTCCTTGCCGAGAATCGTACGGATATTTGGCAAACTTTCTCGCCTGGCTCGATCGTCAATGTACTTCAGATAAGCGCTATTGATGTCGACAGCATAAACGATGCCCGCGTTTCCCACTCGCCGCGCTGCGCGAACAGTGAACCAACCTGATCCTGCGCCAATGTCTGCAAAGCTTGAGTCTTCCTTGATACCGAGAATGTCCATGATCCGATTAGGCTGAAGATTTTCATCGCGTTTTGGATCCTCAAAGATCGAAAGCTCGCCCGTGTACGGCTTGCTCGTGGGACGATTGATCCCATCAGCTTGCTCTTGTGCATACTCGACGGCGGCGGCGGGTGAAGGAGATGCAGCGAGGTTAGTGGCGCGTCTCGTGAATTGAGTTGTCGCGCAACCGAGCAGCGCAAAGATCGAGCAGAAAAGGAACAGATTCCGAAACAGAGAACTATGAATAAAACGGCGCATGAGTTTGTTATCGCATAAGATGTTTACTACAGGCGACACAGAGAATCACAAGAAGGGAAGAAAGCAAAAATTCAATCACGTGCGATCACGACCGTCGTGCAGGCGCTGCCGATTTTGGGTAGGTCTCGCGCAGCGGCCATACTAATGTTGAGGCGAGGCCGCTCACCGCGAATGATTGGACAGTACATATCGGGTTCATCCAGCGCACCTTGTAATTGGCGGCGACCCGCGCAGCCGCCGTGACAAGTCTCACGAAACTCACAAGGCTCGCAAGCCGGTGGCAGCATCCGCACAGCCACAAAGGGCGGAGTGTTTACAATCTCTTTGCCCGCTTCCAGCAACAGGGATAAAGGCTCGCCGGTGCCGCGCCAGTAGACGCATGCTTGCGTCGTGGCGCGCGGCGTCACCCGAACTGTCCCAACACCACATCCACCCGGCAGCGGCGGCAGTCCGGAAAGCGCCCGCACGAGGGGCTCGCCAATTACGATGACATCAGTTTCCGCGAACAAACGCCGGAAGCCTTCCCAGTATTCTTCGTAACTCAGAGCAAACGCATCTGTCCTGACAGATTGATAAACATTGACGCGTAAAGGCGCGGCGAACTTTTTGGCGACTCGCGCCACCTCCGCCAGTCGCGAGTAATTGGCCTTCATCATCACGGCCGTGATTGTGACAGGAACACTAAGTTGCCGACAGCGCGCTGCCTGTTCATGTATTAAAGCCCAATTGCCCGCGCCGCGTTGCGCGTCCTGCTCAGCTTCGGTTGGGTAATCCAGCGAAAACTCAATGTCATGAAACGCGCGAACGTCGTCATCGTTCAGGATTGCGATGCTATGACCGTTTGAGGTGATCGTGAGCTTAACCTGCTGCGACTTGAGAAAATTGATAATGCTTCGAAAGTCCGGGTGCATTCCGTTCTCGCCAGTGCCTAAATTGACAGACCGGACCGGCAAGCGCTCCATGACAGCACGCACCTGATCGAGCGTTAGGCGATCGACTCGATCCGGATCGCGGTAACAGAATGAGCAAGCCAGATTGCACTCGTTCGTTAAAGCCAGGCCGAGCGCGAATTGTCCCGCACTGTCTTTTGCCTTTTTAGCTTGGGTCGTTATCACGGTGAATGGTCCTTACCAGAGCGGAATTCTCGGGTATCTCCTGGCTAGTTTAGCGTCGATGCCCCACTTCCGGCCTGCACCCCCAACCATTATGCTGAACGCGGCAATCATTGGTATTAGTAACTCCCAAATCCATGCCGTCCCCCACTCAGAGATCCATAGAGAAGCCAGAAACAGCAAGGCTGCCAATGCAACCGGGCGCGTCAGCAGTCCTAATAATAAAAACAGTCCGAAGCTAATCTCCGTCACTGCTTGGAGTGGGCCGGCGACGACTGCGCGGCTAGCCGCCAAGCTCATAATGCTTTTCCAAAAGCCGGGGGCGTGACCCTTTTCCAGGTAGTAACTGATCAGGCCTGCGTATCCATCTTTGCCGTACAAACCCTTACTCAGGTTTTCGAAGAATACAGAGAGAAACATCGCACCGAGTCCCATACGCATCAATGCCATCCCAGTCTTCGCTGACTCACAGCCACGCGCTTTGAAAGAATTCTCTTTTGTCGAAAGTTCATCCGCCATTCGAAGAGCTCCTTTCAGAAATGATCATAAACATAGCTGACATTGATACTGCGGTGAGTGACGTTTTAAGCGTCAGGCCTGAAAATAGCGCTTGCCTTGGGAATCGATCACTTCAACGAATCAAGGGCAGCGCGTATTTCTTCATTCGTTGGACGCTGCTTGTAATCGGACTCGATCTTGGCCCAGGCGACTTTTCCCTCTCAGAATACTACCGGATGGCGCGGGTAAACCAGAAACGGTGTTTGCCGCGCTATTATGACCCGCGCTGGGAATGGCGGCGAAAAACATTGGTAGCGCGCCGCGCAGGATTGTGGCCGCCTGAATGCGATTCATGGCTATGTCATAATCCGATAGTGCGCTTCAAGTTGGAGGGATTATTGCTGTAAACGCCGACATCTTAAACTATCGCTGCCGCTTGCGCCAGCTATAGGGCAAACACCTTAATTCTCCCGGACCGGTCGGCCGGTCCTGCTGTCCTTGGGACGTTACTATTCAGCTGTTAGCGCGGCCGAACTTGAACGGGTCCTGTGACGTTATTACCCGGACCTTCCTCAGGTTAGTCGTAAACTATGTTAGCGGTTTGCTGTGGGTATCCTCACCATCCCCGAGTCACAAATACTCAGAGGGAATTCGAAAACGATAGCTTTGTCTTAGCATGAGGTGGCACAATTGGGGTGCAACTAGTTTTTGAGAAAAAAGGCTGGTCTCAAATGAAACGGCATGGCACGCACAATTTGAAAATGATAGGCGTGCGCGATTTGCGGGATATAAACCAGACGATTTTTCTGCATCTGATACGTGAGCGCCAACCTATATCACGTGCAGACATTGTGAAGGCCACGGGCCTACAACCCGGAACGGTGTCTGCTATTGTCAATCGCCTAATAAAAGAGAAGCTGATTTATGAGGGAGTCGAAGGCCCATCGAGCGGGGGACGTCCGCCAAAGTATCTTCACGTCAATGCTGAAAGCGCTTATGTACTTGCCATAGACCTCGGAGTGAAAGAGTCCATTTATGCAGTAAGCGATTTCAATGGCCGAATACTCACCCAAAGATCGGTTTTGACGGAAGGCGATCCCGAGAAGTTTTTGCGCTCGCTGGCGCGCGAAGTCCACGCTCTGGTGAAGACGCAATATCCGCGTGCTCGGGTGGAAGCTGTAGGCGTCAGTGTACCAGGATTGGTTGACCGGGCGGCCGGCGCCTTAATCGTTTCACCGAACTTAGGCTGGCAAGCTGTTCCAGTACGTGCTTTGTTAGAACAAGAATTAGAGTTGCCGGTCTACGTGGAGAACGACGCGAACGCGGCGGCCTTTGCCGAACTATGGTACGGGCCGCTCGATGAAGTGAGCGCGCGCACGCTCCTATGCGTGCTGGTTGTTGAGGGTTTGGGTACGGGGTTGATTATTAACGGAGAGTTGCACGTGGGTACAAGCATCGGTCTGGGCGGCTTCGGACATATGACGATGGATCCCAAAGGGCCGACGTGCTCCTGCGGCCGAAGCGGCTGTTGGGAGACCTTTGCCTCAGACCGAGCCACACTAGATCGCTATCGAAAACTGGCTAAACCAAAGAGTCGGGTGCGCACTGTAACGGAGCTAATAACTCTTGCGGGACACGGAGACGCTGCCGGGCTCGAGACGCTTCAAGTGACCGCACGTTACTTGGGTGACGGGATTGCTAGTCTGGTGCACGGCCTCAGCCCCGAAGTCGTCGTTATTGGAGGTGAGATTACCGGCGCCTGGCCCATCATCGGTCCCATCATCGAAGCACGCATCAAGAGTAACTACATCGTACCGCCAATCAGCTTCAAAGTACGCCCTTCAAGCGTGCTACGTCCCAGTCTCTTCGGCGCGATACCCATTGCTTTACAACATTGCTTCGGAGGTGGCCGCGACAATCAATCTAACAATGTCACGGTTCCACAGTCCTCTCTCAACGCGGCAAGACGCATTCCAGCCCGGCTTTCCTAGACGATTATTGACGCAAGATGGACCCCATGATATTAAAGCTTTGTCATCGCCCTTAACTAAGTCGGAACACGAGCACGTTGCCTCGCTCAGGAGTAAGGAGCATGCGTCGAACTGAAGTTGCTCACAAACCATACCTGGTGTCGCTGGCTGGTACGTTGCTTTTGGTTGCGACACTGCTCTCATTAGCAACTGCTGCGTGCGCAAAAGAAACGCACAAAGTTGATGTTGAAACGATTCAGTTCAAGAGCGAGTTGATTGGGCAGGTCTTGCCTTACAACGCCTTGTTGCCAGTTGGTTATGCTGAATCGAACAAACGCTATCCAGTACTCTATCTTTTGCACGGTCTGTTCGGACGCTACGACGATTGGGTAACGCGCACCAACCTGGCCGAATACGCGGGCCACTATGATGTGATTATCATCACGCCTGAAGGACACGATAGCTGGTACACCGACAGCGGCGGTGTGGCCACAGATAAGTATGAGTCGTACTTTATCCGCGAAATAATCTCCGATGTGGATGCGCGCTTTCGCACAATTAAAGACCGGCGAGCGCGTGGCGTAGGTGGCCTTTCTATGGGAGGTTACGGCGCCCTCAAGTATGGTCTTAAACATCCCGAGCAGTTCGCCTTCGCTGCTTCGCTCAGTGGCGCACTCGATCCCGCATTGCGAACGGACGATAACCCGGGATTTGCATGGGACATTCTCCGGCCCTCCATTAATGCCGTTTTCGGTCCCCGAAACAGCCAAACCCGGACGGCCAATGACCTTCATCAAATCGCGCGCGGCCTTAGTGCATCCCAAATTGCCTCACTCCCCTATCTCTATTTTGATTGTGGTTTGGAAGACGGTTTTCTCGCCACGAATCGGGAACTTGCAGATATCCTGGTGTCAAAAAGAATCCCACATCAATACCGTCAACTCCCCGGCGGACACAATTGGGCATATTGGGACCAGGAGGTCCGGGAAGTCCTGCGACTGTACGCCCAACTAATGACAAGTAACGTGCCGAGCAGGCGCTGAACGTTGGTTTGCGTAGCTTGGAGTTGATCAAACGCGCGCCTGGATCAATCCAAGAATTGCAAAAGTGATTTCTCATAAGACCTCACCCTCGCGCATGGCTATCGCAACGAAAAAGTTTATTGACAGGTTCCAACGAAGCGTGCTATTAGGACTTTGTCAAGAGCGTTGACAAAGTATTTTAGCTCGTCCCAGAGTCTAAAGATCGAGATTTGACGGAGAGGTGCTGACTCTCTCCGTCTCGACCGGGTTCGCATTCGGGGTCACCTTCGTCTGAAAAGGCCTTCTCCAAGCAAGCGGTCGGCCGCCTTTGTTGGCCACGAGAACAAAATGGACCACAGATGAAACTGTCGTTGACTGATCAACTGATTGTAGTCGCCTATCTGGCCACAATCATGGGCATCGGCTTAGCCATGAAGCGACGTGCCGCAAAAGGCATGAGCTCTTATTTCCTGGGTGGTCGACGATTGCCCTGGTGGGCGCTCGCGATGTCTGGTTCGTCGTCCTACTTCGACATCACTGGCACGATGTGGATTGTGTCGACCTTTATCGTACTGGGCCTGAAGGGCATGTGGGTGCATTGGCTGTGGGGCTTTCCGATCACAGCTTTTTATTTGGCCTTCATGGGAAAGTGGATTCGGCGTAGCGGAGTGCTGACCGGAGCAGAGTGGATGTATACGCGTTTTGGTCGCGCACGGGCGGGCGACACAGCGCGACTCTCCTACACCCTCTTCGCAATTCTGACGATCACGGCGCTGCTGGGCTACGGTGCCGTCGGCATGGGTAAGTTCGGCGCAATCTTCCTGCCGTTCTCACCATTCATCTGCGCAGTCTTAATTCTCGGCGTGACTGGTCTGTATGTTGTCGCCGGAGGATTTCACGGCATTGTGCGTGTTGAGATCGTGCAGACCGTCATCCTGAGTGCGGGGGCAATCGCATTCGCTATTATTGGCTACAGACACTTCGACTCCGCAGTGTTCGCCTCGAAGGTGTCAGGCAACTGGATGAACCTCTGGCCGCAGGTACGACCCGCTGAACTGCAAGGCGTCGTAGCCGGCGGGACAGACTATTCGTTCTTCGGCGCGCTGGTCGCAGTGTGGGTCGCTAAAGGACTACTACTCTGTTTCAGCGGACCTGAGCAGTTGTACGACTTTCAGCGCTTCCTCGCCGCACGTGACGCGCGTGACGCGTCCAAGCTGGGGGCGCTGTGGGGAGCGATTCATACGGTGCGCTGGCCGTTTGCCATGGCGATCGCCGTAATGGCGATCATGGGTCTTGGCAACCCCGCCCTCGATGCCGCCCTTAAGCACGATCCTGAGACAGCGCTGCCTGTGATTATCGGCGCGATGCTTCCGGTGGGCTTGGTCGGGTTCATGTTGGCGGCGCTGTTGTCTGGATTTCTGGCGACGTTCAGTTCGACAGTTAATGGCGGCGCGGCGTACCTTGTCAAAGACGTCTACCAGCGCTACGTCAACCCGCAGGCGAGTTCCAAAACGTTGGTGCGGGCCAGTTACCTCGCTTCCTCTTTACTAATTATCACAGGCATCGTCATTTCCTACTTCGGAACTTCAATCAATACCGCCTTCCTTTGGATCTTCGGGACACTGGCTGCGGGAATTTTGCCACCGAACGTCTTGCGTTGGTATTGGTGGCGACTCAACGGGTGGGGATACGCGGCGGGTGTGTTTGGTGGGATGGCCCTGTCATTGGGCCAGGCCGTCGCCGACACGTCGCTATTCAGCACTCCGCTCCCGTTATACATCGGATTCCCGGTCATCGCGATCGCCTCAACGATCATCACCATAACGGTCGCTCTGATCACGCAACCGACTGACATGACAACGCTGGAAAAGTTTTACGAGAACGTGCAGCCGGCTGGCGCCTGGTCACCGGTGCACCGGCGGGTGCTGGAGCGAAACGGCAGATTTAAGCGAGAGACACCCTTTTCACTTGAGGCGCTTAATACTTTGCTAGCGCTGATCGGAATCTGCGCTCTCTACGTCGGTACGCTCTACTTGATTCTCCACTGGCAAACCACGGCGTTCGCTTGTTTCGCTACGACTATAGTCATATGCATCCTGCTCTATTTCACCTGGTATAAACACCTGCCGCCGCCTGCGCCTGAAATATCAGAAGAGGAAACGGCGACGACAGAAATGACTCTGCCGGTAACGAGTGCTGCTGACTGAGAGCGGAATTCGAGAGGCTACATGAGATTTGACGGAAAAGTTGCTGTTGTGACCGGGGGCGCGTCAGGAATTGGGCGTGCGGCAGCTGAGATCCTGGCTGCGCGCGGTGCGGCGGTGGCCGTGATCGACCTTGCGCAAGAGGCGGGGAATGAGACAACCGAGGGCATACGCAGCCGGAATGGGAAGGCCCTTTTCTTTGCAGTCGACGTATCTCAACAGGGGCAGGTCCAGGTCGCTATCAATGAAACACGCGCTACATTCGGGCCGGTTGACATCCTGGTAGTTAGCGCGGGGATACAACGGTACGGCACTGCGCTGACTACCAGTAACGAGCAATGGGCCGAGGTCATGGGCGTTAACGTGAATGGTGCATGGTACGCGGCGAGGGCTTGCCTGCCTGATATGTTAGGTCGCGGCGGTTCAATCGTGAACGTCGCTTCGGTTCAATCGCTGGCGAGCCAATACAACGTGCTGGCCTATACCGCGAGTAAGCACGCAGTGATCGGTCTCACTCGCTCGATGGCAATGGATTTTGCCTCCGAGAAGGTGCGTGTCAATGCAGTCTGCCCGGGCACTGTCGACACACCGATGCTGCGGTGGGCCGCTTCGCTCGACCCAAATCCACAATCAGTCTATGACGCTTGCGCGCGGATGCACCCGCTGGGACGTATTGCCCGACCTGAAGAAGTCGGCGAAGTGGTCGCATTTCTTGCGCATGATAGCGCTTCCTTTGTGACTGGCGCTGTCTGGACCGTCGACGGGGGACTGCTGACTCTTATCGGCGGCACGCCGCACGCGAATCTGGAATAAGGAGGACTAAAAACTTATGGGCCACGAGGAAGGAGCACATGCCACCAGCAAGGATGGTGCCGGTGACGGTCTAAGTGATCATCCCCAGGCGGTCTACACACCGCCGCCCACGCTCGACAAGGCTCTGGCTGCTCTACCCCTGGTTGAAGTCGATGCAGAAGCGCCGAAGCGCGTCGGGTATTTAGTCAATTACAGCTTTCACATCTGGTACCAAATCCTGATCGAAATTATCAGGCGACGAGCGGCGCAGTATGGTGCGACCGTCATCGTGCGAGATGCAGAGTTGAGCATTGAACGTCAGATCGAACAGGCGCGGGAACTACTTACGGAAGTCGATGCTCTGATCCTTACACCGGCAGCGACGGAGGGACTTGAATCAATCGTAAAGATGGGTGCCGATCGCAACATCCCAGTGGTCGTGGAGGCGAACCCGGTCGAGGGAATGAAGACTCTGGTTGCCATCTGTGATTACGACGCCGGCTACGCATTAGGTCAGTGGGTGGGCCAGCACATCCAAAGTGCCTCGGGAGGGCCGCTAAAAGTCCTGGACATGGGATTGCCAACATTACGGCCGTGCTTGCTCCGCAGTGAAGGATTCATCGATGGCTTGCAATCAAGTCAGCCGACTGCTGCTTTCGTGGCGCGGCTAAACGGTGAAGGTAGCAAGATTATCGCCAAACGCGTCGCTGCTCCGGTGTTCGCCGAGCAAGAGGTTGACGTGATCTTTGCGATGGACGATGAAACGGGACAGGGAGCGCTCGAAGCATATACGGACGCAGCCCACGACCCTGCGCGCATAACGTTGGCGACTTTCGGGCTGGCGGGTAATAACGAAAAAGATTTATTGACCGCGGGCGGACCCCTCAAGGTCGGCGCAGCGATGTTTCCCGAATACGTCGCCGTGCGTTGCGTTGACGGCGTGATGCAGCTTCACCGAGGCGACAACGTAAACCGGCGCGACGTAATTCCGACGATTCCGATGACGGCTGAACTCCTGCCCAAGTATTACTCGAAGATTGACGACGCATGGACTCCCAACTTGGAGGCGATTGGCGCGCTTTCTGCGCTTTCCGCGAAGAGCAATTGCACGCGAGTTTAAATGTTGGAAAGAATTTGGAGGCTTGAAATGACCGTTCAGATTTGCAATAAGATCAAACAGGCGACTTCTATAACGGCAATCACATTGATCCTGGCGATTGGCGTTCTCGCGCAGTCGAACACCGGTTCGATCACGGGAGTCGTAACCGACCAGAACCGAGCCGTCATAGCTAACGCGGCTGTAACCGTCACTAATCAGGGAACAAACGAAAAACGCACCGTTCAATCAGACGTCGAGGGCCGCTACGAAGTGCCTGGGCTCTCGAACGGCGTTTACACCGTCGAATCTACTGCGACCGGGTTTCAGGCAACATCGGTCAAGGACCTGCGGCTGGCCGTCGGCGAGAAAGCGCGTGTCGACGTAATGATGAGTGTCAGCGGTGTAAATGCAGTGGTGACGGTAGCCGACCAGACAAGGGTCGATTTGGAAACATCGGTGATCGGCGACACGATACCAAGCGAACGGATTTCGAACAATCCGGTCAACGGACGAGATTTCACCAGTCTGCTTGCGACCGTTCCCGGTTCCGTTCAAACGACCAACCAGTTTCAAACGAGCATTAACGGTATCCCTTCGACGTTCGGTGGTTCGAGCGTACTGGTTGACGGTATCGACGCCGGACGCGTCGACCTTAACGGAACATCGAACGTACTCGGGCGGATCGAATCACGCGTCAACCGCGTCAGCCTGGACAGCGTACAGGAAGTCCAGGTGGTCGAACAAAACTACTCGGCTCAATACGGCCAGGCGATCGGTGCAGTCATCAACCCGATCACGAAATCCGGAACAAACGATTTTCACGGCAGCGTTTTCGATTATTTCCGCAACGAAGCGCTCGACGCGAGAGACTATTTTGCAGGGAAGCAAAAATTCAGGTTGAATCAGTTCGGCGGAAATGTCAGCGGGCGTCTGATCCGGGATAAATTGTTCTTCTTTACGAATTACGAAGGCGTCCGGCAGACACGCGGAACGACATTCACCGCATTGACTCCGACCCAGTCATTTCGCGATGCGATGGAAGCTCGGATACGTCCGACCGTGAGCACCATCCCGCTTCCGACTTCCCCATTTATCCCGGCCGGAAGCAGTATTCCCGATCCTAACGTCGGCATATTTTCGATCCAAAAGGATGGCGATCTGCGCGAGGATACGGGTTCTGTAAAGATAGATTGGCGGCAATCGGAACGAAGCGAGTTCTCGGTCCGCTACAACATCAACGATTCGAAAACAACGACACCGTATGGCGTCGGAACCGATCAGACAGCCGACGGAAAATTGCGCGTCCAGCTATTTAAGGCTTCGCACACCTTCGCATTCTCGAATAATACGATCAATGAATTTGCATTCGGCATTAATCGCAACGTGACCGACGTCGGTGCCGGGCCATCGACTCTGCCGAGATTCGATCTATCGTTCGTTGATCAGGCCTTCGCGGTTCCGGGACCTGCGCAGTTTAAACAGTTCCGCACTGGCACGGTCTATCATTTTCTTGACACTCTGAGTTCTGTTGAAGGGAATCACTCGTTCAAGGCCGGTGCTGACATTCGGCTCAATCGCCGTTCGGCCAGTTCGGAGAATCAGGAAACCCTTATCTTCTTCGCGCTGAACGATTTTAGGGACAATGTTCCATTTATTGTTTCCAGGGGCGGCAATCCGCTGCTCGATTATGCGAACGAGAATTTTTCGCTCTTTTTCCAGGACGATTGGAAGGCACATCCGCGCCTGTCTTTGAATTTGGGATTGCGTTACGACGTGAGCACCGTTAGCCGTGAAAAAGAAGGACGTTTGCAAAACTTCGACCTTAATACGTTGACGTTCACACCACGGGGGCAGAAGCTGCATGATGTTGATAAGAATAATTTCGGCCCGCGTTTGGGTTTTGCGTTCGATGTGTTCGGCAATCAGAAAACTGTGCTGCGCGGCGGTTATGGAATTTTCTACGACCGTGATCTGCCCGCCAGCTTCGGCTCGCCGCAGGCAAACACTTTCCCGGCGGAATCGGTCGATCTGTTTACTGCATTGTTTATTTGCGGAATCTTCCCGCAATATCCGGTCGATCCGGCTGCGTATGCATGTGCGGTTCCGAATGCTTATCACATCGAAAGAGATATTCAAACAGCAATGGCGCAGCATTGGTCGCTGAATGTTCAACAGGACCTCGGCTTCGGCACTTTGCAGGTCGGGTATGTCGGTAATCATGTGACGCACCTTCTGACAAACGGTGTCGTTACACCGCGAAACATAAATCGAAGAGATCCGGCAACACAGGTTCGGCCGCTGTCTTCAAATTTCGGCGACATCTTCGTAGTCGGCGGTTATCCGCAATCGAACTACAATGCGCTGCAGGCGACCTTCAAGAGAAATCTTGCCAAGGGTCTGCGGTTCAATGCCAACTACACTTGGTCTCACGCAATCGATGACGTTGTCGGATTCTTTAAGGATTACCAGGACGAAAATAACGCTCGAGCGGAACGTGCCAGCAGCGATCAGGACGTTCGTCATAACTTCACAATGGATGCGGGCTACGATTTGCCGCTTCGCGATTGGTTCGGCGATGGGCCGCGTTGGCTGGTGGACGGCTGGCAGCTCAATTCGATCACGCAGATCAGAAGCGGCCTTCCTGTAAACGTGACCAGACAGGGCGGCGTATTCGGCGGTTTTTCTTTCCGTCCTGATCTTGTTGCGGGCGTGGACACTCGATGCCCGAATTTCAGCGTTCCCCAATGCCAGTTTAATGCAGCCGCGTTTTCAAATCCCGGCGACGGAGTCTTCGGCAATGCGGGCCGCAACCTTTTGCGCGGGCCTGGTTTTGCCCAGGTAGATTTTTCGATCTTTAAGAATACGCGGCTGACGGAGAGTACTGCGCTCCAGCTTCGTGTGGAGATCTTCAATCTCTTTAACAGGGCAAATTTCGCCGATCCGTCCGGCGGTTTGGTTCGGGGCGATAATAACTCGCTGCGGCCAACGGCATTCTTCGGTCAGAGTATTTCGACCGTCGGGAATCAACTTGGCGGACTGCTCGGTTTCGGCGGCCCGCGTCAAATTCAACTTTCGGCGCGATACAACTTCTGATGGGGACAACCTCCGGTTGAGTATTGACTCTAAACGCGTCAGAGTCACGAAATCCCACCCACGGCAGTGGGTGGATAGTTTCAGATCCAACCTACACAAGTTGGCCTCGGCGATCTTGGGAATCCCACCAACGGAAGTTGGTGGATTGTTCAGATCCGGCCTCCGAAACAAGGCTGCCGACGTGACCAGGATCAACTGAGTTTCATGCGTCCTACGAAGTTGACGAACAGGCTGGATCTGAACCATCCACCAACTTCCGTTGGTGGGATTCGTAAAATTTCTGAAGGCCAACTTCAGTAGGTTGGATCTGAAACATTCCACCCACTGCCGTGGGTGGGATTTCTGAGTTTTGATACGGCTTGTTTCAGGTGATAAGGCAAGAAATGAAAAACTCGCTTAGAAAACAAGAGACTCAACCCTTGCTACGCAGAGGACCCAACGATCGAGCTGAGAAAAATGCTTTTTCAGTCATCCTCAATCGGACTGCCTTCTTAGGAACCCAGGCTTTTTTCATCCTTTTTCTTCTTCCACAATTCGGGTTGGCCCAGACCAGTACACGTTTGCCGGAGAGTCCGATCAAGACAATTTATATCGTGCCGACGAGCCATTATGATTTCGGCTTCGTCGAACCGCCCGACGCCGTGCGCGAACGCGCAGCACGTCACATAGATGAAGTTATTCGCGTCGCTGAGAGTGACGCGGATTTCCGCTGGACGATTGAGAGCGTCTGGCAGGTCAACGAGTGGCTCAAGCGAGCCAAAGCTCCAACTTCTGTACTGCCACCTGACAAGAACAAAATTGAGCAGCTCGTGAAACTCATTAAGAGTGGGCGCATCGCACTATCATCGACATGGGGCAGCATGCACACTGACTTTATGGGTGATGAGGAGTTGAACCGCATTTGTTATGACTACGCTACGCTCAAGCGCCTCTACGGCGTAGAGACGCAGATGGCGATGATGGATGATGTGCCCGGGCATCCGTCCAGCGTTCCCTCAGTCCTGGCTCGTAGCGACATGCGCTACCTGGTTACGGGAGCCAACATCTTTCTCAATATGGCGACGTCGCTCGCTCCTGGCAAGGTCCCGTTTTACTGGGAATCTCCCGACGGCAGTCGTGTCTTGACCTGGGTGAGTCAGGGTCAGCGCGGAGGCTATCCCGAAGCAATGACCGACTTCTACCTCGACCCTTACTCTCTCGATCCCTACACGGGCAAGACGCCGTATGAAATGTTCAATCCCAAGGCGGGTAAGAAAACTGACCTTCAGATCATGGAGGAAGGTGTTGCTGAGTTGCAGAAGCGATATGGCGCGGCGGGTTATCAGTACGATGCGGTGATGGCAATTTACGCCCACGACTTCGTCGAGCCCACGAACGTCGCGAATCTTGAACGTGCTGTGAAACTCTGGAACAGCCACCACGAGTCACCCAAACTGAAGATCGCCACGCCGCCCGAATTCTTTCACTACATCGAAGGCAAGTACACCGCTCAGATTCCCACTTTCCGCGGTGAATGGTCTGGACTGTGGTCTGAGGCGAAGACCCAGTCGCCGCAGATCAGCGCGCTCGCGCGTTACGTGCACGACCATACGCGAGCAGCCGAAACTCTCTGGAGTGCCATCTCTGCCACACGCGGGATTCCATTTCCCGCCGGTAACACCGCCACTCTCTACGACCTGATGTTTACTTATGATGAGCATAGCGGAGCAGGAAATACAGGATGGCCACAGCTAAACGATCGAGGCAAACTCGAGGAGCAAAATCGACAATACGTTAACTACATGCAAAAGGCACAGAAGGAAGCCGACTTTCTTCTCGATGAGGGAATGCAACTGTTAGCGCAACCCTCCCGCGACGAGGCCCCGCAGTCGTTGGGTTCAAATAACATTTGGCCACTGCTCGTCTACAACGCGCTTTCCTGGCAACGAGATGACCTCGTCACACTCGCCCCACCCAGCAGCGGGCTAAAGATCGTTGCGGTACGTAAGGCAGGTAGCCATCAACTTATCCCGTTCGACATCGATGAACAGGGGCGCGCGGTTTTTGTGGCTCATGATCTTCCATCTGTCGGCTATGCAATGTTCCAGCTCGAGACAGCGCCAGGGCAGATGATTTCGAGCCTGCGCGATGCGCCGGCCGGCAGTCAGGCCGAGAATAGACATTTCCGCTTGCGGTTCAATCCAGACGGAAGTGTCCAAAGCATCATTGCGCTCGCTAGTGGGCAGGAGATTGTCAACGACAAGGGAGAGCTGCCGTTCAATCAACTGCTTCGAGTTGAAGGACAGGAACCATCTGCTATCGCGTCACCCATTCCACCGG
>DASXQM010000074.1:0-9924 GCA_036507195.1 Pyrinomonadaceae bacterium
GCGACTCGCGCGTGGCCGCCACTGCACGCCGAAAACGGGCGGAGAACTCCTGTTCGAGCGCAGCCTCCTGCGCCTGCAACTCTTCCATCGATAGGTTCAATCCGAGAACAGAGGTCACGAATGGCGAGCGCGAAGGGACAGGGGCGACCGGCCCTTGCTGAGTAATTGGAGGCCGTCCGGCTTCCGCTTCGTTAGGCGGAGTCTGGCGACGTGGCTCATCCCTCGGAAGTTTCGTTCTTAACGATTCACTCGGGACTGGCGTTGGCCCAGCGCCAGTCGATACAGGCTCGATCAACGGAGCCTCCGCGGACGAGGGAGGAAAGTCATAAGGGGTTGCCCGATCCTCGCCAATCGGGGTTGGTGAGCCCGCCTCCGCTGCGCTGTCAGCCGGCGTAATCGGCGAGTCTCCAGACTTTGCCTTAGTCGTTGTTTCAGGCGTTTTTTCAGGTAATGGCTCGTTTAGCCTCAGCGAGACAAACTGATCGCCGCTCTTACGTTTCCAGAAAAGCCCCATAAGGTTTGGTCCAGCAACTAATATTGCCAATAACGGAAATGCTGATTATATGCGCAACAGCCGCGTCCTAACAAAAAGGCGCGGCTGCGGGAATGATGCGGAGTCGTTTTGAGACTTTGTTTGGCTTAAGTGGTTAAGAAACCGGAACCGGCTCACGCTGGGTTATCGCCTCAAGGGATGGCGGTGGTACCTTCGTCCCTGGCGCAGTGCGGCTTTTGAGTTTGACCGATCCGGGACGGATTTGCCCTTCCTCACAAGCTTCCACAAAAGCGGATACCACGCCCGGATCGTAACGAGTTCCCACGAAACTCTGTATCCGCGCTATCGCATCCTCAAACTTCATTGCCAGCTGGTAAGGGCGGTCAGTAGTCATAGCGTCGAAGGTGTCGGCCACTGCAACAATCTTGCCCATCAATGGGATTTCATCACCCTTCAAACCCTGTGGGTAGCCCTGACCGTTGACCATTTCATGATGCATGTACATGCCGGGCAGGAAGTCTTTCATCGCCTTGATTTGAGACATGATCTTGAAGCCCTTCTGCGGGTGCTCCTTCATGATCGTATACTCTTCGTCTGTTAATGCCGAAGGTTTTTTCAGGATGCTGTCGTCGATGGCAATCTTTCCGACATCGTGAAGCAACGCACTGATTCTAATCTTTTCACATTCATCATCCGGCAGTCCCAGACGTTGAGCAATAGCCACCGAAATTCGTGATACTCGCTCTGAATGGCCGCGCGTATAAGGATCCTTGCCGTCTATCGCCGCGGCGAGACCCTTTACAGTGCCCAGAAACAATTCCCTGTTTTCGTCAGCCGAACGCTGCAGGTCCTTAATATAAGCCTCGAGTTGATCCGTCATCAGATTAAACGAATCACCCAGATCGCCAAGCTCGGTGCGGCTTCGCACGTCGATGCGTTGTGAAAAATCACCGGAAGCGATGCGATGAGCGCCAATGGCCAACTCCTGGACCGGCTGTGTCAACTTCTTCGCGAAGAAGAAGCCGATCACGAGCGTTAGCAATCCGGCTACCATGCTGATCCAAATCGTCTGCCGTCGCATGTCGCTGATGGAAGCAAGTGCAGCCGATTCATCCTGAATCGCAATCACTCCCAGCCGCGAGTTCTTATCCAGTTCAGCCGTGGCATATGAGCCGAGCATAACCACGTTTCGCTCGTCGCGCACGACAGTGAATGGCTCCAACGCCGACTGCACTTGCGTTCCCGATGTCTGCCAGTCGCGGACCACTTTAAGGTCGGTCATCGGCTTCTCAGAAAACGCGACATTCGCCTCGGGATGCGCCACAGCACGGCCGTTTTGATCGACTACGAAAACTACCGGTAGTCCGGCATCCAGTAGCTCGCGCTCGCTCCTGGAAGTTGACTGATGAACTGCTTCGAAGACTTCCTGAAACGAAACAATCGCTACCACTGCCGCCACCACTTCGTCGCCAGTTTCACCGCCCATGACCGGAGCCGCAACTGTCATTGCCATTTCCTGCCCAGAGCGAATGATCTGTGGCCTGCTTACAATGGTGCCGCGACCGTTCATCTTCGACAGTACTTCGCTGACTCGCTGATCAACTTCCGCCCGTTGAATCAAGTCCGGCTGGAAAGCCCGATGCAGTTCACCGCTCACAGGCCAGATGGCCAAACCGATCAGATTAGGATCCTCTTCCAGGGTTTTCTGCAGGCGTGAATCGTAGCCAGCGTCATTGAGCGCCTTGATGCCACCGGCAATCTCGAAGGCCCGCGCTAAACCGGATACAACATCGCGGTAGCGCTGCCCGTAAAGCTCGATCTGCCGCGCCTTGTCTTGCACCAACTGCGCCTGATACCGCCCCTCAACTGAACGCAGTTCTTCAGCGCTCCGTCCCGAAAGCAGGGTTCCGGCGAAGGCCAGGGGCAGTAGGCCGACTAATAGCAAAACGCCGAGGACTATGTATAACAGGCGAATTCGCCCAATCTTTTCCAGCATTTATTCGAAGAAGGGTTCTGAAATCGGTCTTGGGAAATGAAACTTATCTTGGGAAGGCCGTAAGAGCATTAGCGACTGGTAATGGCCGCTAGGTCATTATGTCGAGTAAACTTATGCGTGTCAACGCGTTTGTTAAACTTCGTTGGCAGTAGTGTTTCCAACGGTTCCCGGTCGCAACCGGGCGGAGGGGGCTGTTACCCAGACTCGTGGCAAGAGGCCGGCACCCTTTTTAATAGACTTAAATGGCAACAATCACGTCTAAACTAGCGGGCGAAACGCCTCAAATGGCGGGCTAGCGTAATCGGAAACGCGGGCGACGGAGGCTCGCAAACCAGACAGGATGGTAACGGCTACGAGCGACGAGCAGATCGTAGAACGTGCTTTGACGGGCGACGCGGAAGCTTTCGGCGAGATTGTGCAGCGCTGGGAGCGACGAATCTTCGCGCTTGCCTTTGGCATGCTCGGCCGCGAAGAGGATGCGCGTGACGCGACTCAGGAGACCTTTCTTGCGGCGTTCCGGAATCTGCGTGCCTTCCGCGGTGAAGCCAAAGTTTCCTCATGGCTGCATCGGATAGCTGTCAACCAGTGCATCACGCGCCAACGAAGGGCGAAGGTAAGAAACGAAAGTGCGATCGAGTCGGAAGAGGAAAAGAATGCCGCGAGTTTTGCGGCCCCGATTGGTTACTCGCCGGCAAGGGTAGTTGAGGGTCGAGAAACTGTCACCGCAGTAAGGCTGGCGGTCAATAGCTTGCCTGTAGAACTCAGACAGGTTGTTGTGATGAAGGAATTTGAAGAGCTTACGTTTAAAGAAATAGCCGACGCCCTCGACTTACCCCTGAGCACGGTTAAAAGCCGGCTATACACGGCATTGAAGCAGTTGCAGATGCGGCTTCAGAAATTTGGTAAAGACTGAAGCGGGAGTAATGTGAAATGAAAGAGAATGCCCCAAATTGCGGACGAGAGAACGATTTGATCACCTTTCTCTATGGCGAGTTGAATGATGTTGAGGCCCAAGCTTTTCAGCGTCACGTAAGCGATTGTGCTTCATGTAAGGCGGAGCTCGCGTCGCTGCGTGATATCCGTGAATCGGTGGTGAATTGGCGTAACGAGTCTCTCGGTGTTATCTCCTCTCCGATTACCGAATCGGCGGTGGCGAGAGTTGTCCACCAAAAACCCTCAGCGTTGGCAGCCGTGCGAGAGTTCTTCAATCTTGCGCCGTTATGGATGAAAGGGGCGGTAGGCTTCGCTTCCGTTCTGTTCTGTCTGTTTGCCGGATTGACTATAGCGCGCTTGCGAGAGCAGTTGCCGGTCCCGCCGGTCAAAAATCCCAGCATTGCGTCTTCGCAGCAAGAATTTGATGCGCTAGTCGAGCGGCGCGTGCAGGAAGAGCTTCAGAGACTAAGTAATTCGCAGCAGCAGCATTCCTCGGTTGTAGAGAATGCCCCGGGGCGAATTCCAAGCCGTCGAATGACTGACCGCGGCAGCCTCCCGTCTAACCTGCCGAGTGAGCAGGCACGACGTCCACTCTCGAAAACGGAGCGCGAGCAATTGGCCGCTGACTTAAGGTTGACATCGGCAAAGAACGATAGCGATCTTGATTTGCTCGACGATGGAATTAATCAATAGCCCATATTCGCGAAAGAGGTTTTACGGACGGAATGATCAAGGAGGTTTTATGAAGCACAACGGACAAATTTTAACGTTGCTTGCAGCGTTCGTTCTCTTCGTAGCAGTTTCGGCTACTTATGGGCAGGCAACTCAACAGCAGTCTGGCGCTCCGGAGACTCAACTCGGCGGCGGGGATCCGATTCGCCAACTGAATCTAACACCGGAACAACGCGAACAAATACGCTCGATTCGAGAACAGAACAAAACAGAACGGGCTGCAATCAATGAACGTCTTCGCGAAAGTAATCGCGCGCTCGAGGCGGAGCTCGATTCTGATAATCCCGACGAAGCTCTAGTCGAACAGCGTCTACGCGACGTGGGAGCGGCCCAGGCGGCAGCGACGCGGATGAGAATCTTGACTGAGCTCAGGATCCGGCGAGTCTTGACTTCGGAACAGAGAATTATCCTCCGCTCGTTACAACAGCAAGCCAGGGAAGTGAGACGCGAACGCCTGCTGAATAACCCTGACGAGAGACAGAGGCGACAAGCGGAGAGATCTCGGGTCTTGCAAAACCAACGCAATGGACTCGGACCGATCTTTCCTCGACGCGACAACCCACGCCGTCCTCGCCTTTAAGATGGCTAACCAGACGCGACTGAATCGGGCCGGCCAGGCAAACGCCTGACCGGCTCTTGTTGTCCCAGCGATTCACGCCACCCATGGTCTGTAACCACCCGTAATGCCTTCAAGCTTGACGCATTGCGTAGATTTTGCGCATGATAAGCCGCTCTTTTCAGATGTGGCCATTGTCCTATTGGAGTCAAAGGCCTTCGAGTCAGGTCGCGGTCACGATTCTTCAGACGTCGCAACAGCAGCCGGACAGGGTCATCGACCGAAAGTCAGGACTCCTGATGGCTAGCTCCTTTATTAGCCCCTAAATGAACTTCGTTACGCGCTCTATCTTCGAGCTGCAAGAAACCACGTTGATGACCGCACGTGCGGTCGTCGGCGTTTTCAAAGGTCCTCGCTATCTAACGGAAACCATCGCGCAGATGGACGTGATTGGCGTCGGCTCGCTGACGATCATCCTGCTAACCGGATTCTTCACCGGCGGCGTGATGACATTGCAGACATTTCCGACTCTAGCATTCTATGGGGCCCAATCACAGACCGGCCGGCTGGTGGCGATCTCGCTGATACGTGAGCTTGGGCCCGTGCTCGGCGCGCTGATGGTAACGGGTCGCGTTGGTTCAGCTATAGCTGCTGAACTGGGATCGATGACCGCCTCTCAGCAGATCGACGCCATGCGTGCCCTGGGCACCGATCCCATTAAGAAGCTGGTTGCACCCCGCCTGATTGCTCTGGTAATAAGCTTGCCACTCTTGACCGTCATCGCTGACGTGGTTGGTATTGCCGGTGGTGGACTTGCAGCGACAAGTCTGTATGGGCTTTCTATGAATGAGTTTCTAACTTCGGTGTGGGATGGGATAACTGGCAATGATATTATTGGTGGAGTAATCAAGCCAATCTGTTTCGCAGTCATCATCGCATCGGTTGCGTGTTACAAGGGTCTGACAACCGAGGGTGGCACAGTGGGCGTGGGAAGATCGACAACACGGGCTGTAGTGACGGCGTCGATCGTTGTCATCGTGGCGGACTTCTTTCTCGCCAGGGCGCTCCAATACATCCTGGGAATGCCGAAGAATTAGTTAGTTAAAAGCTATGGCGCTATCAGCGACTGAATCACAACACATCACCGCGTCTGAACGCGTAAGCGAAAATGCGGCTGGTTCGACCTTCGCCCTCGTCGACGATGCCCATCGTGCCATTCCCTCCATTGAGTTTCGCGAGGTGCTGCTCGCCTTCGACGACCGTGTGGTGCTGAACAAACTAAGCTTCAAGGTCATGAAGGGCGAGACAAAAATCATTCTCGGCGGCTCTGGCGGCGGCAAGTCTACAATCATTAAGCTCGTGCTGGGTTTGTTGAAGCCTGACGAAGGACGAGTTCTCGTTGACGGCGAAGATATCACTGACTACAACGAAGTCCAGATGATGGATGTGCGCAAGAAGATTGGCATGGTGTTTCAGGAAGGGGCGCTTTTTGATTCTTTGTCGGTCTACGATAACGTTGCCTACCGCTTGCACGAACAGGGCCGGCCCGAAGATGAAGTAGAGCCCGAAGTGCGCCGCATGCTGCGCTTCGTTAATCTTGAGGATGCCATCGACAAGATGCCGGCTGAACTTTCGGGTGGCATGCGCCGCCGCGTCGGTATTGCTCGGGCTTTGATTGGTGATCCGAAGATCGTGCTGTTCGACGAGCCGACGGCCGGTCTGGACCCGCCAACTGCGCGCACGATCTGCGAACTCGCCATGAAACTCAGGGACCTGGAAGACGTCTCGTCTATATTTGTTACCCACGAGATGAATAACCTCGATTACCTTTGCTCTGAATACGCGGTTGTAAACGAAGAGGGCCAGGTAGTCTTTGAGCGGGAAGGTGAACGACTATGTCTAATCAACAGCAAAGTGATGATGATGCGCGAAGGCAACATTATTTTTAGTGGCACTGACGAAAGCCTGCGCAAGGCTGAGGACCCGTACATTCAAAAGTTTCTTCGCGGACACTGATAGAAAGGATGAAGGATGAAGGCTGAAGGATGAAGATTGAACGAGGAGAAACCACGAGGGGCATTCGGAAAGTGTGCCCTTCCCGGTTTCATCCTTCATCCTTCCTGCTTCATCCTTAGATTTACGTCATGCCAAGATCAACAAAAACGGTAAGCTTAAATCAATTGCGCGTCGGCATATTCGTGCTGGTGTCTGTGGTGATCCTGATCTTCCTGATACTCAACGCGTCCGGCGATATAAACCCGTTTAAGAAGAAACTTCATTTGAAGGCGCGTTTCGCTGACGCAAACGGCCTGCGGAAAGGATCTGAGGTTCGTCTCTCCGGCGTTCGGGTGGGAAAAGTCGACGACATCACGCTATTGCCGCCCTCGACTGAGCCAAGCGCACAGCGCGTTGAAGCATTGATGACCATCGACGCCGTCATTGATGGTCGCCCGGCGCCCGAACGCATTCGACAGGATTCAACTGCAACGCAGGGGTCGCCGAGCTTGCTGGGAAATGAAATGCTAATCAACATCAGTCCTGGCACGGCGTTGGCCCCACAGGTAAAAGACTACGACATTCTGCGTTCATCCAGCGCGAACACAGTAAACGACTTCGCTACGTCAGGAACCGACCTGGCCCAACGCCTCAGCAAGCTCTCCGACCAGATGAGCGTAATTGTCAAAGACGTGCAGGAGGGTAAAGGGACGGTAGGACGCTTGTTTAGCGATGAAGCGCTCTATAACAACCTCAATGCGACCGTTCGAGAAACCGAAGATGTGATGCGTCTGATAAGATCTGGGAGTGGTTCTGCGGGCCGGTTTGTAAACGACCCCGCGCTATACAACAATGCCAACGAGATAGCGCTGCAGTTGCGAACAATTGCTCAGGACCTACGTGCCGGGCGGGGCACAGCCGGCAAGCTCCTCACCAACGATGAACTTTACAATCGAATCAATCGTACGGCTGACCGGCTTGATCGGTCTGTCGATCAAATCAATTCGATGATCGCCGACATTAATGCCGGCCACGGCTCGTTAGGGAAACTGATCAAAGACGAGCAAATGTACAACGACGCTCGCGCGGCAATCGCCCGTTTCAACACCACAGCCGAGCGAATTGACAACATTGTTTCCGCGGCCCAGCGCGGAGAAGGGACTGTTGGAAAGCTTCTGACAGACGAAGCGCTTTACTCCAACGTCAACCAACTCTCGTCAGAAGGCGTGAAATTGATCTACGACTTCCGCCAGAACCCGAAGAAGTATCTAACCATCAAGTTTCAGTTGTTCTAGATTAACTCAGTCTAAAACGGACTCTCGTCCGCCGACGGACCATAGATCGACGGCACTGGGATGTCGTTCAATCGCAGGTACACGCCGAGTTGCGCGCGATGATGAATTATGTGGTTCATCATGAAGCTGCGCAGCACTGCGATCTTTGGCATCGTCAGGAGGGTCTTTCCGTTTGACATCAAGGTCCAGGGCTTGAATAACTCAGCGTCGCTAGCGCCGGCAATCGCATTGCGAGTTGCGGCGACGTTCTCGTCAAACTTCGTAAGCACGCCCTCAGTGGAATGCACCTCTGGCGTCTTTACGGGCTGTCCTCCGGGCGCGAGGTCGAACGAATCCGAACCAATCGCCAGATTGCCCCAACCGGGCAGATTCGCCAGGTGACCCGCAAGGTTTCCCATCGGGAAAGATTTCTCGTGTGGCTTCCAGGAGAACTTCTCGTCGGGAACGCGCTCCAACGTCTTGCGCGTGTTCGCCATCTCGTGATCAAACTCGGGTAATAATGATTCGCTTAGTCCCATTCGCTCCTCCGTCTGTTTATGGATTGTAGAGTCTGGCTGTGCCAGACCGACAGAACGCATTGCCCTATCGATTTGATAGTTAAGTTGCCTAACGCCGAGGCACGATACCAAATGCTCGCACGGGGAACGTGCCAAACCCTCTCACCTTAACCGGCACTGCGAAGAACTTGAAGTCTTGATCCGGCAGCTCACGCAGGCCACAGAGATGCTCGATTATCGGAATACCATGTCGCAACAAGATTGAATGTGCGGGCCGGCTGCGGTCGTCAGTATCGTCGATGTTGTAGGAATCGATGCCCACCAGGGTCGCACCAGCATTGGCCAAATATTCCGCGGCGTCTGCGGTCAGGAAAGGGTGTGTGCCATCGGCGTATTCTGCCGTCCTCCAGCGCATGTCCCAGCCAGTGTCAAACAGCACTGCCTTTTCTCTTAGATCCAATCCCGTCATGGCTGTTGCCGAAATTGCCCGCTCGGCAGTGTCAACTCTCCTGACGATGATGCCCTCCAGATTCGCTAACAAATACAGGTCAATATCGGCGAGGTCCGTACCGTCTGCGTAACGATGGAATGGACTATCGAGATAGGTTCCCGTGTTGGCAACCATTTCAATCTTGCCAATTTGAAACTCAGTGCCTGCTGTGTAGTAATTCTTCGACTCCTCTCGGGTAAGATGATCTGTAATCACAGGCGCCGGCAAACCCTTGTAAGTGATCATGCCGTCCTCAATGGTGTGGCAAACATCAATTAGCTCGTAGTCGCGCTTCACTAATACTCCGTTTCTCGATTACCTCATGAAGTTTTCTTTTGTACCAGGACTTGAAAATGTGAGGCCATGCCACCTGGCAAGACCATTTCGCGGGCAGCCGTACTGATGCGAAGTCGCTCAGACTCGCTTTCACATTGTCGCGATTCAATCTCCAATTGCTCCAGCAAGCCGGCGGCCAACAGGAAACTGTCTTGCCGCTCGAATTCGAGTACCTCCAATCCCAGCCGTGCTCCTGCCGATTTTACAAAACTCCAATTCACTGTCGTCGTGAGGTCTTGCCCGCCTGGTTGCGCCAGCAAATCGTCAACGAACTCATGCCGGTGAAATCCTCGCAAGGTTCCGCGCTGATTTGCCAGCGGCGAATACAGATCCTCGGCAGCCAGCCCGTAGTCTACTGTGACAACATAGCCTTTGCGCATCCTTTCTGCGACGCTGCATAGCCAATCCTCGATTTCAAGATTGATCTCGGCAACCTGCCCTTCGCCAAGCTGAATACCAAAATTGTCGAAATATCTTGATAGACTCGCCGACGATGGTGCGCCGAGCAGCCATTCGAAGTTCCCGTTCTCGCTAACGTTCACATAGAACTCGTGAAGCCGGCTCTCATGCATGGTCACTCGGTGAACTGGAAAAGCATCAA
>DASXQM010000075.1:0-5212 GCA_036507195.1 Pyrinomonadaceae bacterium
ATCCAGTGACGCGATTCAGGAGGTTCCCGCCCCCGCGGTAAAACCAGCCGAGGGCGATCGCGTCGAGCAGATGACAGTGATGCGCAAGAAGATTGCCGAACACATGGTGCAGTCGCGACGCACTTCGGCACACGTCACCACCGTTTACGAGATCGATATGTCGCGCATTGCCAAACTGCGCGAACAACACAGAGCCTCCTTTGCGGAACGCACCGGCACGAAGCTCAGTTTCATGCCGTTTATCTTTCAGGCAGTGAATAAAGCACTGCGCAAGTTTCCGATCTTCAATGCGCAGGTCAACGGCGATCAGATCATCTACAAGCGCGACATCAACCTCGGCATGGCTGTCGCCCTGGATTGGGGCCTGATTGTTCCGGTAATCAAACGGGCGGATGATCTTTCAATCTCCGGCCTGGCGCGCGCGGCAAACGATCTGGCTGAGCGCGCGCGCACGAAGCAATTGAAACCTGATGAAGTTGGTGGCGGTACATTTACTATTACAAACCCGGGCGTCTTTGGTGGTCTATTCGGCACTCCGATCATTAATCAACCCCAGCTTGCCATTCTCGGCGTGGGCAAGATCGAAAAGCGCACGAAAGTGTTGACCACGCCTGATGGAGACGACTATATAGCAATCCGGTGGCTGGCTTATTTTGCTCTCAGCTTCGATCATCGGGTGATCGACGGTGCCGACGCGGAACGTTTTCTTGCCTACATTAAAGAACAGTTGGAGGCCGGAGAGTTTTCACTCTAAGAAGATTTCAACCTTGTTTTTTACAGCCGCGGTGGTAGACCAGTTTGCGGTTTGTTATCGCGATTTTGTCGTTTAGGACCACAGTTATTGCGATCGAATAGCAATTAGATGATGAATCCAACGAAGTCCTTGACTAAGTTTATGGAGAGGGCTAAGAGTGTTGATTGATTTTCGATCCCTACGAGAGGCGGGACTATTCACTGGGAATGTCCGTCACAGATTACAACGGCCCCCTGACTTTTGCGTGAGCCGACTACACCAAGAAAGAAGGAGAGTTATTTATGGTAATCCCGAAGTTTAGAATGTTTTCCTCGTTTATGCTTGCAGCCTTGCTGTTGGCGTTTTCAGCTTCCATGGCTGTTGCGCAGGACACTACCAGCACGGCAGGTGCCCGCACTGTCGCCAGCGGCGAGAAGATGAAAATCAAAGGTGTCGTCACGCGCCGTGACTCCGACACCTTTACTGTACGCGATAACAACGGAGTAGATACGACAGTCCGCCTCGACAACAGCACCAGCGTAAAGGCAAAGGGCGGTTTTCTGCGGAGTGGCGCAAACTACGCCCAAACCCAAATCCTGCGCGGTCTAAACCTGGAAGTTGAAGGCCGTGGCAACGGGTCCGGCGAACTTGTGGCTGACAAGATCAGATTCAATGATTCAGACCTTCGCGTAGCGCGCGCGGTCGAGTCTCGCGCCGCGCCGCTCGAGGATCGCGCGACAAATACCGAATCAAAGCTTAGTCAGGTGGAACAGAATGCGCAGCGTCTCTCCGGACAATTGGATGAACTCGCCGCTGTCGCCAACACTGCAAAGGGTGGCGCACGGGCAGCGCAGGAAACCGCTGATTCTGCTGTGGCGGGAGTGAATGCAACCAACGAACGCATCTCGGCGCTCGATGACTATGTACCGCAAACAGTTCTGGCTGTTAACTTCAAACTTGGCAGCGCAGTATTGTCGGCCGACTCTAAAACAAAACTCGATGAGATCGCCACCAAGGCGCTCAACTCAAAGGGCTATGTGGTCGAGGTTTCCGGCTTTGCCGATGCAAGTGGCAGCATCAATAGAAATCGCGCTTTGAGCCAACGCCGTGCCGATAATGTGATTCGCTATCTGGTTGAGAACCACAACATTCCGCTGCGACGTATTGTCACGCCGTACGGATATGGCGAGTCTAATCCTGTAGCCGAAAACAACTCACGCGAGGGCCGGGCGCAAAATCGCCGGGTCGAAGTGAAGTTGCTGGTCAATAAGGGCCTGATGCAACAGGCTCCGACAATGACCACCTCCAGTTCGAGTGGGGGTCAATAGCAGCGAGCTCGATTAAACTTGTGCACCTGCGCGTGCAACTAGTAACTACCGCGTCGCAACTAATGCCATGAACCATGCCGTCGGAAAGGTTGTTAAGAAAACAGACTAGGGCCAGCAACGGCGGGGTGGCAGCCTCGCTGGGGTGCTAGCACTGGCGGCATGAGGGAATGGCTTTATGATTCGCGAACGTTGGGGAAAACAACTTGTGCCAGCACTGCTCCTTGCGGTGCTGGTACTTTTTTGCTTTCCCTGGTCGCTGGCCGGCCAAACTATTCGTGACCTTCCACCACCGCCTCCGGCGCCAACTCCCAAACCAACACCCACTCCCGCGCCACCGAAAGACGAAGACTTCGAGGTAATCCGCGTCAGTTCGAATTTGGTGATGGTGCCGGTGTCTGTCGTTAACGCACAAGGAGAGCCTGTTCGAGGTTTGCAAGTTAGCGACTTCCGCCTTGATGAAGAAAGCCGGACACAAGAGATTGTTGAGATTGGTAATCCTGATGAAGTGCCGCTGGACATCGCCATATTATTTGACGTCTCGAGCAGCGTTAGCCAGAAGGGTTTCTTTTTGTTTCAACAACAAGCCGCGGCGAGCTTTTTGAAGCAGGTATTGAAGCCTGTCGATCGAGCGGCGGTTTTTACGATTTCAGATCGGCCGACGCTTGTCTCACCGCTGGCATCAGCAGAGACCGCGGCAGCAAAAATGTTAACCATTCCCGCCGCGACTTCCCCGGTGCCGACAGCGTTTTATGACACCGTAATAACCGCCGCAAAATATCTGGTCGACAAGTCGGCTGAGCGTCACCGCCGCGTGATCGTAGTTATTTCCGATGGCGACGACAACTTCAGCAACATCGTCAGAGACCTAACCGTTGCTGAGTATCGCGCCAGTCAAAAAGGAGGAGTCGCGCCGGCAGCAACCTACCAAAACCTGCTGGAGCGTCGTCGCCGTGCCGTGCTTGAAGTACAAAGAGCAGTGCAACAAGCCGATGCAGCTTTTTATTCGATCAATCCCGGCGGTCGGTCGGTACACCTAAATCAGATCAGCACGGCCGCCCAAAATGCAATGGGGTCGATCGCACAGTCTACTGGAGGCACGGCTTACGTGCCGGATGGAGAGCACGACCTGGAAAGAGTTTTCAGTGAGGTTGCTGCCGAGCTGCGCGGACAATACCTGTTGCAATACTACTCAAACTCGCAATCACCAGGCGCACAATTTCGCCGCATCGCAGTTACGCTACCGGTACGCTCCGAACTTCGCGTGCGCGCTCGCCAGGGCTACTACCCGAAGGGAAAGTAGGATGCAGCTTCCCCGTCCCAAGCAGAAAATCTGATCTAGGGATACTAGCTCATTACTCATCACTTCGCTTAGCGCATTTCCAGTAACACATCCGTGAGATGGTTGACGACGTCCAGCAGAGTCCGTCCAGCCTTGTCAAATTGATTTGCGGCTGCTAGATCCTCTGCAGTGGCGGCGCCCGCGGCAACGCCCGCGAGTTTTATGTAGTAGCGCTGCAGCTCGGGCGTGGCGCGAAAATCAATTTCCAGTTTGTCCAGCCCTTCTCTTACACTGCGAATACTGGTACGGACCGTGGCCTTGTTTCTCGTAGCTTGCTCCAGAATCGCCGGCGAAGCCTCATTGCGGCGGGTCGCGTCGTCAACGCCCTCGATTCCCTTAGCCACTCCGCCAAGTAGATAGATGAATCGCGTCAGGATTTTGATCTGGCCGGCAACTCGCTCTGCTCCCTGGCGTTGGATCTCCGAAGTCTTCGGCACCGGGCTCGTGCGGCTGGATTTTGTTGTGGTGCGTTTTCTGGTTTGAGCGAAGCCGGTTACCGGAAACAGAATGATGGTCACTATCAATACGGCTAAGATTCTTTGCACTTTGATTCTCCTGTCGCTTGAGTATCTTCGGTTGAATTCAAACTATTCTGCCGTTGCCTGGACGTCAAGTCCATCCGAAAAGACCGGTACTGATGCAGTTTGAGTGCTTGCCCTTAGTACAATGGCCGGTTCTATGGGGTCATAGATGACCTCATGGGACCGCACCTATCGCAATTCACTGCCAAACTGCATCAGCACCCGAAAGACCACGAAAGACCTTACAGCAAGTAGGCTAGGGAAAAAAAGGTGTCCGGCAAACCCCAGGAACCTCTGATCAAATGTTTTTCGACGCATAGCGTCGAAGACCCTTGATCAAAGCTTATCGGACATCAAACTGATCCATTACCGTGTCTGCTTTGCGTTCTTTATGGTTGACGCTGTTAGAATGACGCGACCGACTGCCGGATAGGTTGCATCAGTGGACGAGAAAAGGAAACTCTTAGTCAGGAAGTTAGGGCGCGTTGAATACAACGCGGCGCTCGCAGTGCAAAAAGAGACCGAGCTGGCTGTCAAAGCGGCTCAACAGGCCGACACGTTATTGCTCCTCGAACACCCACACACTTTGACCGTCGGCCGTCGCGGCGACAGCGCGGGAATTCTCATGTCTCAGGAATTACTCAAAGCTCGCGGCGTAACTGTATTCGAGACAAATCGTGGTGGAAAAGTAACCTACCATGGGCTTGGCCAGATTGTTGGTTATCCAATCATTAATCTCAGCCCGGATCGCGAAGACGTGCATCGATATGTGCGCGAGCTGGAGGAAGTCTTAATTCGGACGCTGTCAGATTTTGGCATCCCGGCTTTTCGAATCGAAGGCCTGACAGGCGTGCACACCGCGCGGGGAAAGATTGCGGCTATTGGCGTACACATTGCGCGTTGGGTGACCACACACGGCTTCGCACTTAATGTGAACACGGATCTTAGCTTCTTTAATCTGATCATCGCGTGCGACGGCGAGCAGGTGACTTCCATGGAAGACTTGCTCGGCCATGAAGTGGACATGCGCGAGGTTGAAGATCGTATCGTCACGCGCTTTGCCGAAGTGTTTGAGATGACGAACTGTTAGCACCTCACGCTGCCACTTCACTTCGCGCGGCGGCGCTCAACTACAGAACCGTGAGCGGGCCGGGGTCCCCGGGCGCGGCAGCCGCGCTGGGGTGGTGGTAGCGACCGGATGCTACGCTCAACCTCACCGCTTTAGTCAAGGTCAAGGTTCGCCTTGGTCATACAAACAGCAATGGCGTTGATTGAGTCCTGTTCAGTCATA
>DASXQM010000076.1:0-2967 GCA_036507195.1 Pyrinomonadaceae bacterium
GATCACGTGCAGTTTCGCTCGATCGCGGAAATTAACGAGCCGTTTCCCAATGCCATCATCTTTTCCAACGAGTTACTCGATGCGTTTCCGATTCATCGCGCGATCGGACGCGGGGCCAAATTGAAAGAGCTATGTGTGGGACTTGGCGACCGTGATGATTTCATTTGGGTGGAAACCGAACTGAGTCCCAGCGTTGGTGAATACTGTGAGCGCATTCAACTGCGCCTCAATGAAGGCCAGGTTTTTGAAGTCAACCTCGGGGTGGAAGATTTTGTTCGACGCGTTGCGTTGCTGCTCGAGCGCGGTCTGCTTATCACCGTTGACTACGGAGCCGCGCGCAACGACCTGCTAAATGATCCGAATCGTTTCGCGGGAACCCTTCGAACGTTTCATCGGCATCGCCTTGGCGATGACGTGTTACTTCATCCGGGCGAGCAGGATCTGACGACAACGATCGATTGGACTCAGATGATCGACGCCGGCGAGCAAAATGGATTCGCAACGCTAAGGTTGGAACGGCTGGATCAATTCCTCCTGGGGCAGGGCTCACTGGATGAGCTTATGAACGCCTCCAGCCGGATCACAGATACAGCCGAGCTTTTGAACTACACCACCAGCGCGCGCGAGTTGATTCTGCCGACCGCAATGGCCGCGTCATTTCAGGTCCTGGTGCAGCGGAAAAGAGCTTAATCACACTACCGCGGTCTCGCTAAAACTCTGGACAGTTTGACTGCTCAAGGCCATACTCTCGGCACTGCGGACAACGAATTCCATGCCCCGAAAGGAGTTCAGTCATGCCCAACGATCCAGGTCTTGCCAACGACACTTGTATCTTCATCGAAGCAGTTACCGGCGACAATGGGACACATACTACGAAGGGTGTGTGGTGGCTTAGTCCCGATATCGAATTGACCGGCCCGGTTTCGGGTGCGGACACGGCCGACGCGGGTCAGGTCAATCCGGTTCAAGTCAGATTCCACCGAAAGTCCGCCTCGAGTAACTGTCAATTTCCCGGAGACGAGAGTGTCACTGTACAGCTTTGGGTTGGAAACCCTTCGTTATTGATGGTGCCTGGGGTCAAGGGCAGCACCAGGCGGGTTGGCTTCATTGGTTCGCCGTTGCCGGCCGAAGGAGACACAGGAGTTCAGCAGATCGATTGGACTCCGCCAGTAGGATTATCGGCCAACGATCCGCAAAGCGCGGGACAAAAATGTCTGGTTGCAAGATGCTATCCCGAAAGCGGCTCACCCAACGCACAGAACTTCTTTCTCCCGGGCGACCAGCATGTGGCCCAACACAACCTCTGTTTGATTTCGACTACTGCCAAGCAGATTACATTCACGGTCAATACAGTGAACCCGGCAGTGTCGTTAAATCCGCTTCTACCTACCGAGGTCACCGAGGTCAAACTGCGCGCAATTCTCGACCTGTTTCCCAATAGCTTCGTCCGCCAAACCGTCTTGCAGCGACTGCAATCGGTAAATGGATTCCAGCGGCTCAGAAAAGCGGCCCTACCCGGCGGCTTCGCGTTTGACCTGGGCGGCCTTCAGGCATTCCAGATAATAAATCATTCGACCGAGGGCGTGACGCCGCCGTTGCATACGCCGTTACCGTTTTTTGAGGCGCGCGTGGCATTGCGCACCCGCGTGGTAGTGAAACTTACCTTTAACGCCAGTCTTCAAGGAGTGAGCGCCGGCGATGCATGCATCTTTCACTTGTTACAGTCGAACATCAGCGACGTTCCACAGGGTGGGCTTACCCTGGTTGTCCTGAAACTGTGAACGAAAAGTTCATACGTCTCTTTGACTCCTAAAAAATTAGTTGACAAGTCTTCACTCCGAGCGTATAAGCTCCTAAATATTTAGGAGACAGCGCGGTGCCGCGAAGAAAAACTGAACATTTAACGCCGCTCGAGTTGGAAATCATGCATGTCTTGTGGAAGCAGGGGCCGGCCAACGTGCAGACTGTCCAGCAGAATCTCGATCGGCCGCTTGCGTACACGACCGTCCAGACGATGCTGAATATCCTGCATCGCAAAGGCAAGGTGAAACGCGCGCTGCAAGATCGCGCCTACTTCTACAAGCCTGTGGTAAGCCGCAGCCATGTGAAGCGGCAGCACATTGGTGACATCATCGATCGTTTGTTCGGCGGTTCGGCTGAAAGTTTGGTGATGAGCCTGGTCGAGACAAAACACCTGACGCCAAAGAGCCTGGCCAGATTGCAGCGAGCACTGGAAGAGAACAGCAAAGAGAAGAAATGAAGTTCCTCGCTCAAGTCGTACTGACGTTTTTGCTGAACGCGACGTGGCAGGTTGCGCTGGTGGTCGCGTTTGCGGCCTGCGCCGATTGGCTATTGCGCGGTATCGCGGCGCGCTATCGCCACGCATTGTGGGTTGTCACACTGCTGGCCTGCGTAACGATTCCAGGCTTGAGTGCCGCGCGCCTGCGCCGCCCGCCGCCGACGCCACCGGCTTTAGGCTCCGCGCCGATCGCCGCGACCCCGGTCGTTATCAGTCGAATTCTCACTCCCGATGTCGAAATTGCGGATACCCCCAGAACCGAAAGTTCGCCTCCGGCCGCAAATACCAAGCGCCCATTACTTTCCGGAGCGTCGATAAACATGCCGGCGCGGCTGGCATTCATCCTACTCGCGATTTACTTAGCCTTTCTGTTGTTGAAAGTTTTGCTTTTGGTTCGGGCTTGGCGTCGAACCCAATCGATTGTGCGCGGCGCGTCTGACCGACCGTTCCCCGCTCGTCTTCAGGCGATCGTCGAGCGCTGCACCAGGTTAATTGGCGTTCAGCGTGTGCGAATAGTGCAATCGCCTCACGTGCCCGTGCCGATCACGCTGGGCGTGGTCAACCCGATCATAGTTTTGCCGGAAAGCTTGTTGGCTGAAACTGATCGGGACCTGTTGTCGTCGGCTCTCGGCCATGAGTTGGTGCACGTTGCCCGCCGTGATTACCTG
>DASXQM010000077.1:0-12589 GCA_036507195.1 Pyrinomonadaceae bacterium
TAGCTACCGGATGCTAGCACTCACCCTAAATAATGTTTGTGGCTCCGGACTCGATCATTAAACATGGGTGGATTTCGGACGCTGCCTCGAGCATCCGGTCGCTACCGCTCACGGTTCTGTAGTGGCTCGTTTCTAACCAACACAACATGACAACCGACAAAATATTCATTGACGGAATGCTCAAAGGCCACGTCGCGTTTGTGACCGGCGGCGGCACTGGTATTACTGGCGGGGTCGCGCGGGCGTTGGCTGAAGCGGGTGCTTCGGTTGCGTTGGTGAGCCGCAGCCTTGAGCACCTGGAACCGGCGGCGAAGGCTATCAACGATGAGCGTGTTAACAACCCGAATATGGGCGAGGCGTTTGCGGTTGCCGCGGATGTTCGCAATTTTGAAGAGATTGAGGAGGCGATTCTGGCGACCCTGGTGCGTTTCGGCAAGATCGATATCGTCGTTAACGGCGCTGCGGGAAATTTTTTGTCGCCTGCTGAAGCGTTATCCCCCAACGGTTTTGGAACCGTCGTGGACATTGATCTAAAGGGAACTTTTAATGTTTGCCGGGCAGCTTTCGCGCCGCTCAAAGAACACCGCGGCCAGATCTTAAACATCAGCGCCACGCTCCATTACGTCGGCACGCCGATGCAGCTTCACGTTTCCGCTGCAAAGGCCGGCGTCGACGCGCTGACGCGCAACCTGGCGGTTGAGTGGGGACGTTACGGCATCCGTGTGAATGGGATTGCGCCGGGGCCGATTGCAGACACGGAAGGCATGAAACGTCTGGTGCCTGAACCGGTAAAAGAAAAACTGCTAAAGAATATTCCGCTGGGCCGTTTTGGCCGTATCAGCGACATCGAAAAGGCGGCGCTGTTTCTTTGCTCTGACGCAGCCAGCTTCATCAATGGAGCAATTCTAGTGGTAGACGGCGGCCAGTGGCTGTCGGCGACAAAGTTTGGTTGAGGTTATCAGAACCGGGAGCGGTAGAGGCTGTGTCAAGACTCAAGAATGCCACCCACTCCTGTGGGTGGGATTCCCAAAGGATCCGCGCTACTTTGGTAGGTGGGATCTGAACCATCCACCCACTCCCGTGGGTGGGATTCCTGACTTTTGACACACTGCTGGAGAAACGGGGTTTAAACCTGGCAACATTATTACGAAGCTCATTCGCAAAGAACGGATCAGCCCCTGTCGCTACTGCTCCGGGTTCTGAGAAGACCGTCCATGAGAATTAATAGTTTCCACAAACAGAGTTCGAACCATTCGCGCTTTGCACAACGCATTCTGAGTTTCATGTTCGCGTTCATCTGCATCGTTGTCGCGTTTTTCGTTTATGCAAGCGCGCAAGAGCCGAAAGCCTCTGAAGCTCAAACTGATCCGGCGAAGAAGGCAAACTCGCGGCCCGCCGAAGCAACTGTGGTAGCGCCCGAACCTTTTGACGGCGCCTCGGTAGAGAAGATGGCCGCGCAATGCGTCAGTCTTGAAACCGAAGCGGGCGCCATTGAGATCGAGATGATTCCCGAAGTTGCGCCGGAGAGTGTGCGCAATTTTCTCAATCTCGCCGCCACCGGCGCACTCGATACGACAACCTTCAGCCGCGTTGTGAAAGACTTTGTAATTCAGGGTGGCAATCTCTCCACCAGTGAAAAGTGGGGATTCGATCTGGCAAAGAGAATGTCGCGCAAACTTCCGGATGAGCCGGGACTCATCAAGCATGTTCGGGGCATCGTCTCGATGGCGCGGCCGGAACAGGCAAACAGTGCAACTACGAATTTCTTCATACTCGTCGGGGATGGACATCATCTGGATGGCAAATTTTCTGCGTTTGGCAGGGTAACCAAAGGCATCGAGGTCGCGGACGCCATCAATAAAGCACCCGCGGAGGGCGAGAAGCCGGCCAAGCCTATGCGCATCAACCGGGCGCTTGTCACGCCATGCAAGAAATGAACCGAGTAATCAAAACTTTAGCGCCGGCGAGACGAGAAGGCGCCACGATTCTGTAGTGAGTCCACTACTTCGCAACTAATCGCCGTAAGACAAAGATCCAAGCCTCTAGACTTCCAATGGTCAACACCGTTCTTCGCCAATACTTAACCCGTCTCTTAAGTCGCGAGAATCTCACTCGACGCGAAGCGGGAGAACTCCTGCAGGCAATGCTCGCGGACGATGCCAGCGACGCGCAAATCGCCGCCACGCTGGTCGCCTTGGCGGCAAAGGGCGAAACGGTCGATGAGCTTGCGGGAATGGCTGAAGTGCTGCGCGCGCGCGCCGTCAGAGTCAATTCCTGTCACGAAGCATTCATTGATACTGCCGGCACTGGCTCGAGCCGAGCGAAGACTTTCAACGTCTCAACCGCAGCCGCATTTGTGATCGCCGGCGCTGGACTCGTGGTTGCCAAGCACGGAAATCGCGCCGCCAGCAGCAAGTCGGGCAGTGCGGATGTACTAACCGCGCTTGGGGTCAACGTGTCAGCCCTCGCAAAGGTTAGTGAGGCCTGTCTGAACGAAATCGGAATTTGTTTTATGTTTGCGCCGCTCTATCACGGCGCCACCGCGCGCGTCGCCGGCATTCGTCGCGAACTGGGCATTCACACCACCTTCAACTTGCTCGGGCCCTTGAGCAATCCAGCCGGAGCGCCGAGACAAATAGTTGGCGTGTGGCGAAAGGATCTGGTTGAGCTTTTGGCAAACGTGCTCGCGGCTCTGGGAACCGAGCGCGCCTGGGTGGTGCACGGGGAAGACGGCCTCGACGAGATAACGCTCGCGGGCAAGACCTACGTGGCTGAAGTTCAGGATGGAACAGTCAATACGTTTGAGCCCAGAGTTAAGACATTTGAGATTAGGCCGGAGGATTTTGGATTGTTCGCCGGAGTGCTCGATCACTTGCGTGGCGGCGACGCGGAAAAGAACGCGCGTATCATTCGCGATGTGTTTTCAGGCGAGCGACGCGATGAGGCGCGGGCCTTGGTAGTTGCAAATGCCGCGGCGGCATTGTTCGTTGGTGGTAAGTCGCAAACCTTGAAGGAAGCGGCGGGGTTGGCGGAAACGAGCCTCGACAGCGGCGCCGCGTCGAGAAAGCTGGAACAGCTGATTGCGGCAACGAACTCTGACTCGAGCGCTGAAAGCGCGCAATGAAATAGCCTGGGGCAACGCCCCAGGTAACAGAGTAGTATTGAAGTGGCGATGGCCCAGGCTTTTCCATTTCGCGCCTTTGGCGCTCAAGCCCTTAATGGATTTACTTTCTGAGATCATGGCGAGTAAGCGGTTGCACCTCGAGGTGGCTAGCCGAGCCGTTTCGCTTAAGCGCCTACGCAAGATGGCAGATGATGCGCGAATCGCTGCCCCGCGCCATGCATTATTAGTTGCACTCAGCAACGGCGATCGCAGAAACATCATCGCTGAATTCAAGCGGCGATCGCCTTCAAAAGGAGTGATCCGCGAGAATGCCGACGCGGCGACCATTGCGCGAAGTTATGAGTCAGCTGGCGCCGCGGCTATCTCTGTGTTGACTGAGGAGAACTATTTCGATGGGTCCCTAAACGATCTGCGTGCGGTTCGAGAAGTAGTTTCAATTCCGATCCTGCGCAAGGATTTCATCTTCGACGAGTATCAGGTGTATGAATCAGCAGGGGCGGGTGCTGACGCACTATTGCTGATTGTTGCTGCGCTCGATGATGAGACACTCGCTCGTCTGCGGCGATTGACCGAAGATCAATTGGGCATGGACGCGCTTGTCGAAGTTCATACGAAGGGGGAGTTGGAGCGCGCGGTCGCAGTTGGGGCGAAGCTAATCGGGGTTAACAATCGCGATTTGCGAACGTTCAATGTGTCAACTGAAACTTCCGCCGGTCTAGCGCAGTTTGCACCTGAGGATGCAGTCCTTGTCAGTGAAAGCGGGCTTAACCCGAATGAGGTTGGCAAGCTGCTCGCAGTCGGGTACAAGGGTTTTTTGGTCGGCGAAGCCTTAATGCGCGCTGCGGATCCCGAGCGAGAACTACGGCTCTTCTGTAATTCCGTTTAGTACGGGCGTGTGCAAACCCGCGACCGTTCCGTTTAGAAAGCGCTTGAATTACGTTTAGAAAGCGCACTTGTGCGCCCACGTGCTTAGCCGTAAAGAGAATAAGCATGGTGTTAGTAAAAGTTTGCGGCATTACAAACCTTGATGACGCGCTTGCCGCGGTCAATGCCGGTGCTGACGCGCTGGGGTTCAATTTCTATCCCCCCAGCCCGCGCTACATCACGCCGGAGACTGCGAGAACGATCATCGATCGTCTGCCGCGAGAAGTATTGACTGTCGGCGTCTTCGTGAACCAGGAACTCGAAGCTGTTGAGAAGACTGCCTCGGTAGCTGGGATTTCAGCATTACAGTTGCACGGGGCTGAGTCGCCGGAATACTGTAGGGCGCTCAAAGGTCGCTACCTAATCAAGGTTTTCGCTACCGATTTTGAGTTCAAACCCGAGACGGTGCTCGACTACGACGTTCAGGCGATCATGCTTGATGCCTTTGATAAAAAGACGTTTGGTGGCACTGGCAAGCTGAGCGATTGGGCAATTGCGCGGAAGACGAGAGATCTTTTCCCGAGACTGTTTCTCGCTGGTGGGTTGTCGGCAGAGAATGTCGGGGAGGCAATCGAGCAAGTGAATCCATACGCCGTTGATGCCTGCAGCTTGATCGAGGTTGCGCCCGGTCGAAAGGACCACGTGCGAATGCATGCCTTCGTTGTGGCTGTACGTAAGGCAACGGTCTGAGAACTCTGTCCGACAAATTCCCGTCTGTCGAGGGCTGCCGACTGATTCAGTTTAGAAAGCGCACTTGTGCGCCAATGTGCGAAAAGGATTAATCTCAATGTTTAGTGAGCTACGGCGGACAAGTCCGCTATCTAAACGGAAAATGAAAGAGGGGCTCGTTTTCCAGATCGGTAAATTAAAAGAAGAGCAGCATGGCAGAGTTTGAAACACAACCTGATGAACGGGGCCATTGGGGACCCTATGGCGGTCGTTATGTTCCGGAAACATTGATGGCGCCATTGGAGGAGTTGACGGCTGCCTACATCGATGCCCGCGAAGATCCGGCATTTGGGTCGGAGCTCGCAGTGCTGCTGAAGGATTACGCAGGCAGACCGACCCCTTTATTCTACGCCGCGCGCTTAACGGAACACGCCGGCGGCGCAAAAATCTATCTGAAGCGCGAAGACCTGCTTCATACCGGAGCCCACAAAATTAACAATACGCTGGGCCAGGTGCTGCTGGCTCGTCGCATGGGCAAGCGTCGGATCATAGCCGAGACCGGCGCCGGGCAGCATGGTGTGGCGACGGCAACAGTCTGTGCGCTCTTTGGCTTGGACTGCGTCGTCTACATGGGGGCTGAGGATATGCGGCGGCAGGCGTTGAATGTTTTTCGGATGGAGTTGCTCGGTGCCGAGGTTCACGAAGTAAACGCGGGGTCGCGCACACTCAAAGATGCGATCAATGAAGCACTGCGCGACTGGGTGACCAACGTTGAGGATACCTATTATCTTCTCGGAAGTGCCCTTGGACCGCATCCATATCCAATGATGGTTCGCGACTTCCAAACTGTCATCGGCCGCGAGGCACGTGAGCAGGTGTTGGAAAAAGAAGGTTGCTTGCCCCATCTCCTGATTGCGTGCGTTGGCGGCGGCTCAAATTCCATTGGCCTGTTCCATCCGTTCCTGACTGACGAATCAGTTCGCATGGTGGGCGTTGAAGCGGGTGGCCGAAGCGACCAGCTCGGTCAACACGCCGCACGCTTCAATAGGAATGGTGGCGGTCGTCCGGGCGTGTTGCAGGGCACAATGAGTTACGTCCTGCAGGATGCGAATGGGCAAATTGCAACCACCCATTCAGTTTCGGCGGGGCTCGATTATCCCTCGATTGGTCCTGAGCATGCTTTCCTCCACGACTCGGGTCGCGTCGAATACACTTCAGTGTCTGACAGCGAAGCCCTGGATGCTTTTCAAACTCTGTCGCAGCTCGAGGGCATCATTCCGGCGCTTGAGTCGGCCCACGCGATCGCACACGCTATTAAAGTGGCCGCCGGGATGAAAAGCGATCAGATTGTCATCGTGAATCTTTCGGGACGCGGGGACAAGGATGTGAATACGGTTCAGGAAAGCTTCGGAGTCTAGAGTTTGAGTGCGGGGTTTGTTTTATTTTGCGACGAATCGAGAATGCGTTTGACGAGCTAAAAAGGGAACGGAAGAAGGGGTTCATTCCTTTCATCACCGCCGGCGACCCTGACCTGGATGCGACCGGGGAGCTGCTGGTGGAACTCGCAAACTCCGGCGCCACTCTCATCGAACTTGGCGTGCCCTTTAGTGATCCGATGGCTGATGGCCCGGTGATCCAACGCGCTTCCGAGCGCGCCCTCAAACACGGCTTCGGTCTGAAAGACATTTTCGAAACTGTCGCCAAAGCGCGCGCTAAGGTCGACACTCCGGTAGTTCTCTTCAGCTACTTCAATCCGCTATTGCAATACGGAGTTGATAAACTCGCGCGCGATGCCAGGCAGGCGGGCATCGATGGAATTCTTGTAACTGACCTGACGCCCGAGGAGTCTGAGCAGTTTGCCGCGCCTCTGGGGCTGAATGATCTTGACCTGATCTTTCTGGTCGCGCCGACGTCTACGGACGCACGTCTGCAAATGATTGCCACGCATGCAAGTGGTTTTGTATATGCCGTCTCACGTGCTGGTGTCACTGGGGCTCGCGAGAATGTAAGCCGCGAGGCAGAATTACTTGTTAGGCGCGTGCGCAGGTTTTCCGGTTTGCCTGTCGCAGTAGGCTTTGGTATCTCCAGCGTGGATCAGGTCGAGCAAACCCTTGCATACGCGGATGCGGTGGTAGTGGGTTCAGCGATTGTCGCGCAAATTGAGAAGCTTTCGAAAGGCCCGAATCTTGTACAGGAAATAGGGCAGTTCATGCGTAGTTTGATTCCTGCGGAAGTGAAAACATAATGAAGGAAATTCCGGATGCCGGCTCTGGAATCGGGCCCGGTTCGCCAGTAGTAATTGTTCTCCATAGTCCACGGGAAAAATGTTGGGGCGTGCTCGACGAGATCAGTCAGGCTGGAGTATTCTTGCGCGGCCTCGACCTGAATGCATTTGATGATTGGGTAAGCGCAGTAGCGCACGGAGAGCCGTTTATCGGGTTTGGCGATCTTTTCTTTCCCATGTGGCGTGTGGAACGTATCTCCAGGGATGAAGCCGCTGGCGGTGTTCCTTCGCTTTACGATCAGGTTGAGCGTCGCACGGGTCATACAATTGATGAGCTGTTGCAAACTGACAACAGCCGGTTAGCCTGAGTCGCTATTATGTTATTAGGGGCGCAACCTCACCGGAATATCGGCGCAGAGAGGGCTGCCGTTGCGCACCAAGCCGGAAACCGAAAGACCCAACCCTCTGGAAAATAATCTGTTGCAAGTGTGAAACACTGTTCCATTCTCGCGCTGAGTATGTTATGCTCCGCGCAAATCCGACGGTGAAGAGAAGGGTCTTCGCCGGGGACTTCTGAGAAAAGGAGCGGAAGAAAGAGATGTATGTTATGGCTGAAGACCGAATAAGCGTAGATCGCGGCAAAGCTGTAGAGGCGGCGCTCTCAAACATCGAGAAGAAATTTGGCAAGGGATCGATCATGCGTTTGGGCGAGCGTGAGGTCTCGGATATCCCGGCGATTTCCACCACGTCCCTAAGTCTCGACGTGGCGGTTGGCGTTGGCGGTGTGCCGCGCGGACGAATTATCGAGATCTACGGTCCTGAGAGTTCGGGCAAGACCACGCTTGCTCTTCATATCGTCGCGGAAGCGCAAAAGGCCGGCGGAGTGGCTGCCTACATCGACGCCGAACACGCGATGGATGCGGATTACGCCGGCAAACTGGGCGTCGATATCGATCAACTTCTGATTTCCCAACCCGATTCCGGGGAACAGGCGCTGGAGATTGCGGAGGCGCTGGTGCGTTCAAATGGAGTAGACGTAATCGTAATTGACTCGGTTGCGGCATTGGTTCCGCGTGCGGAGCTCGATGGCGAAATGGGCGACTCGCTCCCCGGCCTCCAGGCACGCCTGATGTCGCAGGCACTGCGTAAACTCACGGCGATAGTTTCGCAGTCGAATACCTGCTTCATCTTCATCAACCAAATCCGCGAAAAGATAGGCGTGATGTTTGGCAGTCCGGAAACAACAACGGGCGGCCGCGCGCTCAAGTTTTATGCTTCCATGCGACTGGACATCAGGCGCATCGGGGCCATCAAGGACGGAGACCGAGTGGTGGGCAACCGCACCAGGGTCAAGGTGGCCAAGAACAAAGTGGCGCCCCCTTTCCGTGAGTGCGAGTTTGACATCATGTATGGTGAAGGTATCTCGCGCCAGGGTGATGTTCTCGATCTGGCCGTCACGCAAGGTGTTATTGATAAGAGTGGCGCATGGTTTTCCTACAAGGGAGATCGCCTTGGCCAGGGACGCGAGAATTCGAAACAGTCGTTGAAAGAGAATCCGGAACTCCTCAAACGCATCGAGAGGGAAGTAAAAGTAAAACTCGGAATGCCCGTACGCGAGGAAAAACCTGAAGCGGCGCCGAGCGCGAAAGCTGCTGCGGCTGATAAGAAATAGAATCAACTTTAACCATAACAGGCGTTCGGCTGCGGGATTCAACGACCGCAGCCGGGCGCTTATTTATTGCCTTATTTTTAGTGCTTTACAGGCCGACAGTCTAAACGGATAATCCGCCGCGGTAGCTGCAAGGACAGACATTCCCTGTCTGTTGGTGACTATGAAATCGATTCTCATTAAAGGTGGAACCCTCATGACGATGGAGGATCAAGATGCCATCGTTCGGGGAGATCTACTGATCCGCGATGGCCTCATAATGAGCATCGGCGAAAAAGGCCAAACAGCTGATACCGTTATCGACGCGGAAGGTTGCGCAGTTCTACCAGGCTTCGTTCAAACCCACATTCACCTTTGCCAAACGCTATTTCGTGGCGCCGCTGACGACCTCCCGCTGCTCGATTGGCTTAAGAGACGTGTGTGGCCAATGGAAGCAGCTCATACGGCCGCCTCCATCAAAGCTTCAGCCCAACTTGGCATTGGCGAACTGATCAGAGGCGGTACGACGTGCGCCTTGACTATGGAAACTGTCAACCACACGGAAGAGGTCTTCAAAGTGATTGAAGACTCGGGCTTCCGCGCGACAGTGGGCAAGTGCATGATGGATAAAGGCGACGATGTTCCCGGTGCGTTGCACGAAGATACCGAAGCTTCCATCCGGGAATCGTTGGCATTGCTTGAAGCATGGCACGGCAAAGCCGGGGGACGAATTCGCTATTGCTTCGCGCCGCGTTTCGCGCTTAGCTGCACGCGCGAACTTCTTACTCGCGTTGCTCAATTAGCGAGAGAACGAAACGTCATTGTGCATAGCCATGCGTCGGAAAACAGGAATGAGTGCGCTCTCGTTGAAAGCGAAACTGGTCTGCGTAACGTTGCGTATCTGGATGCAATTGGATTGAGTGGTGGTCACGTCGTACTTGCCCATTGCGTACATCTCGATGCCGCGGAATTTGAGACACTCGCAAACACACGTACTAACGTGGCCCACTGCCCATCGTCGAATTTGAAGCTTGGCTCCGGCATTGCCGAGATCTCCAGGATGCTCGCTGAAGGAATCTCTGTTTCGCTTGGAGCGGACGGAGCTGCATGTAACAACCGGCTCGACATGTTTACGGAGATGCGCACGATGGCACTACTGCAAAAGGCTATGCACGGTCCGGAGGTTGTTCCCGCTAACCAGGCTCTGCGCATCGCGACGATCGGCGGTGCCAAAGCGCTGGGGTTGGAAAAGGAGATTGGAACTCTGAAAGCCGGTAAGCAGGCTGACGTAATCGTAGTTGATCTCGACGCTCTACATTCAACCCCCAGTTCAGCCGACCTGGCATCGGCTCTGGTCTACTCGACCGAGACGTCGGATGTACGGAGCGTTGTGATTGCTGGGCGGGTGGTAATGAAGGATCGGGAGCTGCTTACCCTGGACGAGAGCTCTGTGGTTAAGAATGCGAATCGAGAGTCTGCTGAGTTGATTAAACGAGCTGGAATGGACGGTAGGAACTAGCTGGCGCCTACGCTGAGTTAGCGCGAAAAAGGGAAGCCCAAAAAAGGCTGTGCCAGCTCGAAGGTAGCGACTGCGGGGGGCGCGATCGGCGGCCGAGCTGGCACTGGCGGGCACTTTCAATTTTGAATCGGATGTCGTCTTTCAACTGGACTGACGTTTGGGCGCCAACCCCATCCTCAACGACTAGGATTATACACCTCCCCCACAATCAGTCAACGAAATTTTGTGACTAATCTGACAAACTCCGCTTTTGGACGTAGCGAGCTTATTTGACGGGAGTCTTGGCCGGTGTCACGCGAATTTTTCTGAGGTTAATGAGCCCTGGAACTATCGACCTCATGGTAATGAGAGCGCCCTTTACGAGAAGCGTTTTCTAATGCGTTCGCTTTAGCCATTAGCAAAACGGAAACCCTACGCTTGGTTCGAGCCGCTTTGTGCAGCCTTTCTGCTTCTTTTCTATTGCCTTGTTCCATCAGATTACAAGCGACTTCCAGTATTTTGGTGGATTCCTCAAGGGCCTCCATCGCCTGTTCCCGGAGCGGCATTGACCGTTCTTGGCTCATTACAATTCCCCCGCACGTTTTATTATCGGACAATCTGCGTCGGGTTACGGAGTTATGGGGCAAGGTGCATGCCGTTAAGCCGAAGCTGCCTCGCCTTTCTCGAATAGGGGCGGATTCGGGCACCAAAATGAGTCCCACTGCTTTCCTGTCACTAAGCCTGTTGCCTCACGTAAAAAACTACTCCAAAGCTGATTCGTTGACGTTCTTTTTGTAACTCCCTATACTACGCGGTCTTTCCTACCCATTGGCCAGGTAGCTCAGTTGGTAGAGCGCGGCCCTGAAAAGGCCGGCGTCGGCGGTTCGATTCCGTCCCTGGCCACCAATCTTTTTAATAACTTAGCGACAGTTGAAAAACATGCAAATTTGGTCGCGTACGTCCAAACGACTACCGTGACCACAGTTGGTAAATAAAAATATCACTTGACCTCTTGACGTGACCAAATAGTTACGTTACTATCTACTCACATAAGGAAGACTTAACGTATAGGAACCGAAGGGAGAAATGTATGAAGTTAGAGGATTTGACGCTCGACATTGAGCAGCACATCGACATCAAGGCCGTCCCGGATGAAGTGTTCGCGGCGATGTTGCGACACTTCGGAAAGGACAACAGCAAACCCGGCGGAGAGCCCATGCCCATGGTCCTGGAGGTAAAACCGGGTGGGCGGTGGTACCGGGATCGGGGAAACGGGATCGGACACCTATGGGGGTTCGTCCAGGTCATCAAGCCTCCGACCCTGCTCGAATTGAGCGGCCCGATGTTTATGTCGTATCCGGCAAACAACCATCTGGAAGTAAAGGTCCAGGAGATTCCGGGAGGCTCCAAAGTGACCCTGCGGCATCGCGCGCTCGGCATGATCGACCCGGAACACCGCAAGGGCATCGGCGAGGGTTGGAAACACTTGCTTGCCGAGTTAAGAAAGGACTGCGAGTAAAGAGGTGCCAGGCCCTGCGCGAATGCCCGACAAACTGGACATAGTTTGGAAGGCGCTGTCGGACCCAACGCGACGGGCCATTCTGGATTTGCTTCGGGATGGTCCGCGCACAACGACGGAGATCGTCGGGTCGTTTCCGCATTTGACGCGCTTCGGGGTGATGAAACATCTCGACGTGCTGCGCGAAGCTCAGTTGGTCCAGACGACTGAGTCCGGGAGACAACGTATGAACTCGCTAAATACAGTACCCATTCAGCAAATCTACGAACGGTGGGTCAATCCGTTCCGGGAGCTTTGGTCAAGCCAACTCGTTCGCTTGAAAGAAAAAGTTGAGGGGGCGAGCGCTGATAAGAAGCGCGGCCCTGAGCGCAGAAGGAGCAAACGTTAGTCCGCTTAGTGCCTGCAAGGGGAAAGCTGCATGCACGGGAGCGAATCAAGTACAACAAAGAAAAGGGAGAAGAAAAATGCATACAAAAGACATAATCCAGTTCGCCTTGACCGTTTCAAACGAAGCAGTGTTGAGCATCATCGACGAAATGAGCGATGCCCCGACCACGTTTCCGACATTAAACGGTGGTTGTCACCCGCTTTGGGTACTGGGTCACCTTACGGTAATCGAAGGCGCGATTCCGGAGGTGCTCTTCGGAGAAACCAATCCACTGGAGCAGTGGCAGCAGTACTTCGGTACCGGTACGGAACCCGTCGCCGATACCAGCAAATATCCGCCCTTATCCGAGGTTCGCGAGAAGTACATTCAACTGCGCGAGCGTAATCTGAAGCTCCTCGAGTCGCTTAGTGATGAAGACCTCGACAAACGGACGAGGACACAACCCAAAGGACTCGAGCACGTGTTTGGCACATATGGGCAGAGTTTTATGACGCTCGCTCTGCACCAGATGTCGCATCGCAGCCACCTGACCGACGCTCGTCGCGCGGCGGCGCGTACGGCGCTTGCGACGCAGGCCAATTGAGCTGGAAGGCGT
>DASXQM010000078.1:0-37414 GCA_036507195.1 Pyrinomonadaceae bacterium
AATGTGAGGCCATGCCACCTGGCAAGACCATTTCGCGGGCAGCCGTACTGATGCGAAGTCGCTCAGACTCGCTTTCACATTGTCGCGATTCAATCTCCAATTGCTTCAGCAAGCCGGCGGCCAACAGGAAACTGTCTTGCCGCTCGAATTCTAGTACCTCCAATCCCAGCCGTGCTCCTGCCGATTTTACAAAAGTCCAATTTACTGTCGTCGTGAGATCTTGCCCGCCTGGTTGCGCCAGCAAGTCGTCGACGAACTCATGCCGGTAAAATCCTCGCAAGGTTCCGCGCTGATTTGCCAGCGGCGAATACAGATCCTCGGCAGCCAGCCCGTAGTCTACTGTGACAACATAGCCATTGCGTATCCTCTCTGCGACGCTGCACAGCCAATCCTCGATTTCAAGATTGATCTCGGCAACCTGCCCTTCGCGAAGCTGAATACCATAATTGTCGAAATATCTTAATAGACTAACCGACGATGGTGCGCCGAGCAGCCATTCGAAGTTTCCGTTCTCGCCAATGTTTACATAGAACTCGCGCAGCCGGCTCTCATGCATGGTCACTCGGTGAACGGGAAAAGCATCAAGGAGTTCGTTTGAAAAAACCACGCCAGGATCGATTTCCGCGTCAACGAGCTTCTTGAACTCCACTCGATCGGCAAACGGCTCCAGGCGTTCCTGCGCAAATGATCGCGAGTGCGAATTAACTTCATCGATGACGTAGGAAGTTGCCGTAAAGACATTAGGAAAGGATCTCTGAAGTGTCTGTAACAGACCGCTGGCGAAGCGTCCGTCTCCAGCGCCGCCTTCAAAGATTGTCCATTGTGCAGGCCGGCCAAGATCGTCGTAAAGCCTGGCAAAGTAGCGAGCAAAGGTCGCGGCAAACAAGGAACTGCGCTCAGGGCTGGTGCGATAGTCGCCTTCCCTGCCCCACCTGGTATGGTCAGTCCGGCAATAGTAACCATCCAGGGGATCGTAAAGCGCTGCCCTCATCCAATCACGAAACGGGATCGGGCCTTCGCGCCTGATTCGTTCAAGAAGGCGTGCAGCAAGCGCCGAAGGATTTGAAATAGTCTCGATCATTTACGGGCAATGGTAATGGCGACCACGTCATTCAAAGACTTGTTCGCAGGAAACCCTTGCATGAGTATGCAAGGTGTCGCCGGAGAATTGGAACTAACGGTTCTTGGGATCTTCCTTGTCCAGGAGACGCGTCGTATTTTCAGTGATGCTCGGCGGGGGCTGATATATCTCAGCAGTGTTCGGGCGTGGCCTCCAAATCGGCGCCTGATTCGCCGCAGCCGGTGGCAAAGCAGCGTTGTGCGCAGGCCGTTCGAATTGAGGACCGGCGGGCGGTGCGTACCCAGCCAGCTGTTCAAAATCCGTCTGCGGAGATGCATCTTCCATCAACAACGCGTATAGAATCCGAAGCAACCCGCCCACAAAGCAGAACAATGCCGCCAGCGGAATGATTATGTGCGATACATCATACAACAGATTAACACTAAGGATCGCAACGATAGGCACAACAAGTAAGATGCTCAGCATGAGCATCGCTCCTTGACGAATTCCTTTGCTGCGTGGTGAAGGCTTTTGATTGCTCGGCTGAAGATAGCGAGTCGGAAGTGCTCCTCCGGCCGCCAGCACCGCCACGACACTATCGAGCAGAAAACCACACCTCGAACAGTATCTGGTCGCATCGGAAACTTGCTGCTGCCCGCATTGTGGACAATACATTCTCGAGAAACCTCGCTTTGTGGTGTCCCCAGGCAGACTGCCCGCCTGGGGGACACGATCCAGACCTTTGCGCTAGATAATAAACCCAGGCGGACTAATACCGGAAAGAAGCTTGAGCGCCAATACCGCTTGAGACTGATAAGCAGCCGCGCGAAGCAACGTTTCCAAAAGGAGAGCGATGAGCGGTCGGGTCTCACCTGACGGTACGGCGACACCCTTTAGCAGGCAGGCGTCGTCGGTAAAGCTACTGAATGCTCGCTTGCGAGTCGCTTCAACGTCGGACAGATGCTCATTGACTTTGTTGGGCGTTGAGAGGTATTCGGGCAAGGTCCATTCAAACGGATCGTCCCAGAGGTTTGAAGTTATCCCGCCGAATGTTTGCTCGATTACTGCGGCACACCGCAGTACACCTTCACCAACTGAATAGATTGGACTCAGCCCTGAATTCGAGGAACCAGATTCTACTTGCGCCGGGACCGCGTACAAGAGATCAAGCGAAGCCTTTTCAATCACGGCGCATGACTTCGCATATAAACGCGCAAACTCTCGGTCAAGGCTTTCTACGATCTCCCGCCCGCCGAGGGTCTGCGCGCTTCTCTTGTCGTCCATAGGCTGACCGAAATCATGGAGCGAAACTCTGGCCTTACTTCTCCTTTGAGGACCGGTCAGTTTCTTCCAACACAGTGCCGTAATTTCGGCCACCAAAGTTGAAGCCAGTGTAGACATGACCCTTGGCGCCCACGCGTGCCCCACGCGAAGGGACTCCGCGTCGCGTCACAACCCAAAGCCGTCCAGTGCCGTCGTCGATCTCGTAAGCCCCCTGGCCAAGCGCTCCGTAGCTATCCCTGACGGTGCCGACGATGGCGACCTCTTTATTGCGATAGCGCGCCGGGTCGGCGTTTATTTTGGAAATTGTCGTTTGGCTGGGACAAGCTGTAAGCAGAAGCATCGCCGCAAGTAACAGCGTGGCAGATCCGAGTCTCTTGATTAAATGCATACGCGTCTCCTTTTTTCGATGTTTATTTTACCTGGGAGAGCGCCGCATCAAAACTTTCGACGGGGAAGAATTGCGGCAATTAAGTGATGCCAAGGATACTAAAACGGTTTTCCGCATTAGTCCAATAAGATGGCGATCCATCACAAACCCCATGATCTTAGGGGTGTTTCAACAATCTGTGCCTAACCAGTAGGCGCGCCTTACTTTCCAAACCATCCAATCGGCTTGCCCGATAGATCCACCCACACGCTTTTCACATTTGTATACATCTCAAGCGCATGCTTGCCCATTTCTCTGCCGTAGCCCGATTGTTTGTAACCACCAAAAGGAGAGGCAGCATTGAACATGTTGTAGGTATTGATCCAGATCACGCCGGCCTTTATCTCTTTCGCGAAACGATGTGCGCGCGTAATATTGCTTGTCCAGATTCCGGCGGAGAGGCCATAGATCGTTTCATTGGCCTGTTTGATCAGGTCGTCTTCGTCCTGGAACGTAATTACTGAAACGACCGGTCCGAAGATCTCTTCCTGTGCCACGCGCATCTGGTTCTTTACATCCGAGAAGATTGTTGGTTGGAAGAAGTAACCGTTCTGCAAAGCTCCCGCGAGCGTTGGACATTCGCCGCCCGCAACCACCGTGGCGCCTTCAGCTCGCGCAATATCCGTGTAGCTCTTGATGCGATTGAGTTGATCCTGCGACACCTGTGGGCCCATGTGCGTGGCTTTGTCCATCGGATCGCCAACAACGATCTTCGCCGACTTCTCTTTTAGTTTTCCGAGAAACTGATCCTTCACTTCCTCCTGGACAAAAAGACGCGAGCCGGCGCAACACACCTGGCCCTGGTTGAAAAAGATTCCCATCATGGCGCCGTTGACCGCTTGCTCAATATCGGCATCCGCAAACACGATATTAGGCGCTTTACCGCCAAGCTCAAGCGACACCTTCGTCAGATTCTCCGCAGCGGCCTTTGCAATCAACTTGCCGACTTCGGTTGAACCGGTAAATGCAACTTTGTCGATGCCGGGATGCGCTGCCAGCGCGGCGCCGGCAGTTTCGCCATAACCGGGAACGATATTGACGACGCCTTCAGGAAAACCGGCTTCCTGGATCAACCTTCCCAGCTCCATCGCCGTGACGGGAGTTTGCTCGGCTGGTTTGAGGACTACCGTATTGCCGGCAGCGAGTGCGGGCGCAAGTTTCCACGCAGCCATCAGGAGCGGGAAGTTCCAGGGAATGATTTGTCCACAGACTCCGACAGGCTCTCGCAAGGTGTAGTTGAACATCTGCCCGGGGACAGGAATCGTTTCACCTTCGATCTTCGTGGCCCAACCCGCAAAGTATTCAAAGTTTTCCGCAACCTGCGGTAAATCGACGTAGGCCGATTCTCTGAGTGGTTTTCCGTTATCCGCAGTTTCCAGCGCGGCCAGCTCCTTGCTCTGTTCCTCAATCAACTGCGAGAGCTTGTAGAGCATGCGTCCGCGATCGCGCGCGCTGATTTTGGACCATTTACCCTCAAAGGCCCGGCGGGCGGCGGTCACAGCCTTATCGATGTCGGCTTTGTCGGCTTCCGCGACCTCGGCGAGTGTCTCGCCCGTTGCGGGATTTGGCGTGGTGAATGTTTTGCCCGATTCAGCGTCGACCCATTGTCCATCGATCAAGAGTTGGTATTTCCGCGGCGTATTTGTCTCGACTGGTTGAACTGTTGACATTATGACTCCTCTTATGTCCGACAAACTTCAGTTTGTCGTTGCGGTCTATGAGCACTGGCTTGCAGTTGGCGACGACGACAAACTGAAGTTTATCGGACGTCTGCATCAAAAATCCGTCGTACCCGCGAGCAGTTGTCGCAGCACGTAAGGAAGTATTCCGCCGTGTTGGTAGTATTCGATCTCAATTGGGGTGTCGATCCGGAGAGTTACCGGCACCTCTTCCGTCTCGCCTGTCACTCGATGGATTACGAGCGTCAGATCTTTTTGCGGCGTAACTTCCTCTTCCAATCCGATTACATCAAACTTCTCATTACCATCAAGCGCCAAAGAAGCGGCATTGGTTCCCTCTTTAAACTGACATGGCAAAATGCCCATCCCGACCAGGTTGCTGCGATGGATGCGCTCGAAACTCTGGGCGATCACGGCCTTCACACCCAGGAGCTTTGTTCCCTTCGCCGCCCAGTCGCGCGAGCTTCCGGTTCCATATTCCTGTCCGGCAATCACGACCAGCGGTACCCCGGCCGCTTGATACTTCATCGCAGCATCGTAAATACTTGTGCGCTCGCCATCAGGCTGATTGCCGTCTGGCCTATAAATAGTCACGCCGCCTTCTACCCCAGGCACCATCAGGTTTTTGATCCTTACATTCGCAAACGTGCCTCGCACCATCACTTCATGATTACCCCGGCGCGAACCGTAGCTATTGAAGTCCTGGATGCCTACACCTTTTGCCTGGAGATATAAGCCGGCCGGAGAATTGGCCTTGATCGCTCCAGCCGGACTGATGTGATCTGTTGTAACCGAGTCGCCAAAGATCGCCAGCGGTCGCGCGTTGTGTACATCGCGCCACTCCGCAACCGCATTACTGAAGTTTTCGAAGTATGGAGGCTCCTGGATGTAGGTTGACTCTGAATCCCACTTGTAAACACTTCCCGTGCTGGTGGGAATTTCGTTCCACAGTGGGTTCTGTGCTTCAAAGTCTCGATAAAGTCTTCGATAAGTATCCGGATCCATAGCCGCGCTCATAAGCGCGTTAATCTCGCCGAGATTCGGCCAAACCTCGCGCAGGTAAACGTCCTTACCTTCGCTGTCTTTGCCCAGCGGATCATGCGCCAGATCGATGTCCACTCGTCCAGCGATGGCGAAGGCGACGACGAGCGGAGGACTCATCAGGAAGTTTGCCTTAATACTCTGATGAACCCGCGCCTCAAAATTTCGATTGCCGGACAAAACGCTCGCCGCAATCAGATCGTGATCACTAAGGACCTGTTCGATGTTTGGATCGAGAGGCCCTGAATTGCCGATGCACGTGGTGCAGCCGTAACCCACCAGGTTGAAGCCAAGCTTGTCGAGATACTCTTGCAGGCCTGTCTTCTGCAGATACTCAGTCACCACTCGAGAGCCTGGCGCCAGCGAGTTCTTTACTGAAGAGTGAACATCCAGACCACGCTCGACTGCCTTTTTTGCCAGTAGTCCCGCCGCCAGCATCACGCTTGGATTGGAAGTGTTTGTGCACGACGTGATGGCGGCGATTAAGACATCGCCATGTCCCAGATCAACTTCCGCGTGCGGAAATTCTTCCGGATCGACCTCCACCAGGCGATCCGGAGTCGGACGATTGTTGACCATCTCTGTTTCAGACCAAACGCTGGTGCCGTGCGGTGTCTCGGCGCCGCCGGCCGCCACCTCCACCGGGACACTTTCGGTCCGTTGCTCACTAGCGCCCCCGAGTGCGGTACTGGCAACATCAACTGTACCGATGCGCGTGAAATACCGGGCGTTGATTTCTTCGTTCGACTTCCCGTAGCCTCCCTCGCCAATTGGCTTCTGCAGGAGTTCGATGAACTGGCTCTTCAACTCCGAGAGCTCAATGCGATCCTGCGGCCTCTTGGGACCAGCGACACTTGGAACAATCGAAGCAAGATCGAGATCGAGCAACGTGCTGTATTCGCATTCCCCCTCTTTTGGAATGCCAAACATGCCCTGCGTCTTGTAATAACTGCGCACCGCTTCCACGTGTTCTTCAGTACGTCCGGTGGCTTTGAGATAAATGCAAGTCTCTTCATCAACCGGAAAGAAGCCCATCGTTGCACCATACTCGGGCGACATGTTGGCAATCGTGGCCCGGTCGGTTACGGAGAGACTGGCAGCCCCGTCACCATGAAACTCCACAAATTTTCCAACTACTTTCGCCTTGCGCAGCATCTCGGTAACTCGAAGCACAAGATCCGTAGCCGTCACGCCCTCGCGCAGGCTGCCCGTCATGTGTACGCCGACTACATCAGGAGTCAAAATATAAACCGGCTGGCCCAGCATCGCGGCCTCGGCTTCGATACCACCGACGCCCCAGCCTACAATTCCCAAACCATTAATCATCGTGGTATGTGAATCGGTACCCACCAGCGTGTCGGGATAATAGAAGCCATTGCGCTCGCAGGCGCTCTTTGCCAGAAACTCGAGATTAACCTGGTGGCAGATCCCGATGCCCGGTGGAATCACGCCGAAGCCGTCAAACGCTTGAGTTCCCCATTTCAGAAACTGGTAGCGCGAGTTGTTGCGCTTAAACTCCATCTCCATGTTTTTCTGAAATGCGTCTTTGGTGCTGGCGAAGTCAACCTGGATGGAGTGGTCTATTACGAGGTCAACGGGCACGAGTGGCTCGATGACTTCAGTGTTCTTGTGCAAACGGGCGACAGCAGATCGCATCGCCGCGAGATCCACGAGCAAAGGCACGCCGGTAAAATCCTGAAGCAGGACGCGCGCCACCACGAAAGGAACTTCCTCAGTTCTCTTTCCGTTTGGCTGCCAATTGGCCAGTGCTCGCACGTTGTCTTCGGTAATCTTCTTCCCATCGCAATTGCGCAGCACGGATTCCAAAACAATCCGAATGCTGACCGGAAGCTTTGAGACCGGACCGACGCCTTCCTCTTCCAGCCGCGGGAGCGAGTAGAATTTGGCGGACTGAGCGGGGCCTGGATTGAATGTTTGCAGTGAATTGAAGGGACTTTGTGGCATAGAAACCGGGGCAAGCCTGTCGTAATCAGCAAACGATAATTGCCGTAACAGAAATCAGGCGGAGAAGGTTTTAAGTTTTAGTTAACAACGTTAAGTGTAAAGTCCACGCCGGTTCATCGTCAAGGAGGCCTTTTCCGTGAACGTAATCAGAAGAATCTCAACGTTGTTGCTGAGCTTTCATCTGTTTGTTATAGTTCTTCCATCCCCCACAGGTTTGCTGCCAACGTTCAGGGTTGAAAGCCTCGCTGCTGTGATTCAGCCGACTCGGGGTCCGCGCAAGCTCGCTGAATTTCGATTAAGGGAGAGTCTATATGACAAAGAAACAGGGCGATGACTTCGAATACTTAGCCAATGATCCTGACTACATTCCCAATCCCGAGATAGAAGAGTTTATGGAAGAAGAGATTGCGCGGGCGCCCAAAGATCCAGATCAGCTGGCGCATCGCTTACGCAACAATACGGCGGCGTCTCCCAAGGATGCGGGCGGAGACCTCGATGCCAGCTGGGAAGACGTGAATGAGAGCGGTTCAGAAGCAGTCGGCGGCGATAATCCAACTCCGGATCAATCAATGGTCGAGGAGAACGCGAATGCTGTTGGTGTAAATTTTGAAGATAACGAGGAACTCGATTTTCTGGACAAGATTGAGCGGCGCGATCGCGATCGCTTTGAGTTGGACGAAAGTTCAAAGACCACGGAAGACATGATTTAATCGGGGAACGCACTCATGAACAGGCCGTTAGGGAGTATCACCGGCATCAGCCTATGGCTTACTTGACGAGTATTTTGATCGTGGTTGCAGCGTAATCCTCTTGACGACGATTCTTTCCGCTGGTCGCTCTGTTTCCTCTTCAACCGGAGCGCGCATTATGATCTCCGCATTTGTGATTCCATCTATGACTCGACCAAACACCGTGTAGTCCTCATCAAACTGCGGCGAGGCCTCGAGCGTGATAAAGAATTGGCAATTTGCAGTGTCGCGCGCCTGTTCCTCCGTCACGGCTGCGTGCCCGGCAAATTCCGGCGATGCGCCTTTTCTCGCGGCTCCCACTATACCGCGGTCAAAGGGAATGTCGCTAAACTCGCCCGGAACGTTAGGATACGGCGAATCTCCGGTGCCGTCGTTCTCAGGATTGCTGTCCTTCGAGAGTGGATCGCCGCCCTGGATTAAACCGGACGCGGCATTGATGCGATGAAAAGTCGTGCCATCGTAAAAGCCTTCCTGGATCAGTTTCTTGAAACGTTCCACCATCTTTGGCGCGATATTCGGATAAAGCTCGATGACGATGTTGCCATAGTCTGCCGTTTCGATAACTGCCACCTGTTCGTCGGGGAGAGGAGTGATTCCCTGCTTCACATTGCTCCTGCGAGGGGCCTCGGCGCCATTGTCGAAGTCTCTTACAGCCGTCTTTGTCTTGTCACATCCGGAGAGTACGAGAGCCGGCAGGAACGCGACGAATATAAAAGCTACCAGCAAGCTCGAGCTTCGGCGATTGCCGGATAAGAGTTTGAGCATCAGAATCACAAATCTTTCCTCCAAAGATAATCGATCACGAAAGTCTCATCGAGGACAATCGTAGAAGGCCGCGGATTAAAACTGCTTGCGACTATCGAGCAGAATGGTGACCGGCCCATCGTTAATCAATTCCACTTGCATCATGCTTTGAAAGCTGCCACTGGCAACTTCCGTTAACAGGTTCTGCGTTTGAGTGATGAAAAATTCATAAAGAGGTTTCGCTATTTCCGGTGCCGCGGCATCGATCCAGGAAGGACGAAGCCCACGTCGCACATCGCCGTAAAGAGTGAACTGCGAAATCACGAGGATTCCGCCGTTAATGTCTTTCACCGAGACGTTCATCTTTCCGGCCTCATCATCAAAGATGCGTAAAGAGACGATTTTCGCCGCCAGGTATTCCGCATCAGCCTCGGCATCATCGCGCGCGATTCCCAGTAAAACGACGAGACCTTGTTTGATCTCGCCGACGACTTCTTCTTCCACCGTGACGTTGGCGCGCGTAACGCGCTGAACTACGGCACGCATAGCAGGTTAGCCTTACCTGTGTACATAGTTGTAAGTTATGACTCCTGTCACTCTAACGGGTATTCCACTCAGTTTGGTTGGTGTAAATCTCGCTCGATAAGCTGCAATCTCGGATGGACGAACAAGAAGACGTGGTCCCTTAAGGGCACACGCACGAATTACGGTTCCCTTTTCATCAATCACAACTCGCACCAGGACGGTTCCGGAAACACCCGCAGCCCGAGCGTCCTCCGGATAGCTCGGCCTGGGAAGGCTAATCGCTCGACCATTTAAAACATTGCCGAGGATTTCTGCTTCGCTCCGGTTACCCGAATCTGCCGATGATCTGTAGATTCGCTTTTCCAAATTGTTGGCTTCTTCTCCCCGATTGAGCTTGCGCAGGGCACATGCGTAGCGATCAATGGCTTCGGCCAGTTGCTCGTCGCGCTTTGGGCCCTCACTCTTCTCTCGAAATGAAAGGAGTCGCTGATAATATGGAACTGCTTTTTCATACTTGCCGCTAAATTGATAGAACTCAGCTAGTTTGAAGACTGACTCGACAGTTCCGGGATTCTCAGAGCCAAAAGTCTTTTCGTTAATTCTGAGAGATTCCTGATAAGCAGATTCAGCCTTATGAAGGTTACCCTTTGCGTACTGCACAAGCGCCATACTGTCCAGGACATTAATAAGGCGGACATCGTTGGGATTAGCGTTTCTATAGGATGTTATGACGCGGTCGAATGGCGATTCTGCGTCGCCATACTTCCCCAAGGCCAGGTACAACTCTGCCAGGTTGACGAGGGCACTTCTGACCAACTGGTCGTCAGGACTGAGAACCTTCTCGCGTATTTGCAAGGCGCGCTTCGCGAGCGGTAGTGCTTCTTCATACTTCCGCTCGCCATAAAGCTTAACGACCCTACTTACCAGTTCCTTGGCCTCCGCGAGTTCGGGAGACTGCGATTGAGCGGACCCTACCTGGACAATCGAAGACTTCACGAAGCTCTTGCTGGGGAAGAAATTGGCACTGGCTTGCGGAAAACTCAAACTCAAAGCCCAAAGTATTGTGAGCGAGATCAACATCTTAGTGTCCGACCGCTCTATTTCTTCGGTGGCCTACTCGGTCTGATTTCAACACGGCTAGGCAACGCGCGTTCGTCATGATGCAGCAGATCGATAACTACCCTGGCGATGTCGGAAGGTTGTAACTGCCACGAGTTTTTGTCGCTTGGCGAATCACCGCCAAACTCCGTGTTCACGGAGCCGGGCATGATGTAGCTAACTTTAATGCCATCGTGCCGCACTTCCTGCATCAGCGCTTCGCTGAAGCCGTTCAGGCCAAACTTCGACGCGTTATAGGCGGCCATGCGCGGATGCGGATTGGCGCCGGCCAGTGACGAAATGTTGATGATATAACCACCGCCGCGCTGCTTCATCAGCGGGATCGCTTCGTGGCAACAGTAGAAGACGCTAAAGAGGTTGGTTTCCAGGACGGCGCGAAAATCCTCAGGCGACATTTCTTCGACGGGCGCAAAAATTCCAATGCCTGCATTGTTCACAAGGATGTCAAGACTGCCGAGTTCCAAAACCGTCTGAGCGAACAGAGCCTTGATTTCGGCACAATTCCGAACATCGCATACTATTCCGGTAGCGCTGCCCTTACCCAATGCCCTTAAGGCGCCAACCGTTTCATCGATCTCGTTTCGGCTCCGGGCACTAACGCAAACATTGATGCCTTCCTGCACCAGAGCTTCAGCTATGCCGCGACCGATACCTTTCGTGCCGCCGGTTACGATTGCAACTTTGCCTTGTAGGTCCATCATTCTATGCAGCAGCCACTGCTCTTCACTGGGACCGCGGGCGTCTCGCCCGCCAAAGCGCGAAGCGCGCACAATAGCGACGCACGGACATCCAACTACTGGAGATAGTGAAAGCGCAAGGCTAAGCGTTGATGCCAGCAAAAGGTCTTTGCGCGCTTCGCGCTTAGGCGGGCGAGACGCCCGCGGTCCCAGTGAAGAGCTTCAGCCTTTCAACTTCGCCTTCAATAGTTCGTTGACAACTTTCGGGTTCGCTTTTCCCTTCGAGGCTTTCATTACTTGTCCCACGAAGAAGCCAAACAACGTTTCCTTGCCTGACCGATAGCTCTCAAGCTGCCGAGGACTATTCCTGATGACTTCGTCAATGAGATCGTCTATTGCTCCCTCGTCACTTATCTGTCTGAATCCTCGCTCGCCTACAATCTGCTCTGCGCTTTTCCTAGTCAATCCAACCTCTTCAAGAATTTCCTTCGCCTGGTTACGGTTGATCTTTCCCGCAGCAACCATTTCGTCAACTTTGATAACCTCATCGATCAAAATTGCAGGAGGAAAAGACTCAAGCGAGAGTTCGGCAGTTGGTGGAACCACCTGTACTGCAGTAGGCGTTCCAAGCGCCTCTGCAGAGGGTATAGAAGTTGGTCGAATAACTTGACGCAGGACTACCTCTTTCATCCACTTAGACGCCTCTCGGCCGCCTAGTACTTTCGCCAGCTTTTCGAAATCGGCAGCGGTCTTATGCGTCGCGGTGAACTGCAATGCATCTTCGTAAGAGATGCCGTAGTCGTTCATAAAACGCTGCGCAGTAGCTGCTGCCAACTCCGGCATCGCCTCACGCACTCGCTCGATAAATTCATCCGCAACGATCAGCGGCGGCAGATCAGGTTCGGGAAAATACCGATAGTCATGCGCCTCTTCCTTCGAACGCATGACGCGAGTTTCGGCGGCACGTTCATCCCAGAGCCGCGTTTCCTGTTGCAAGCGGCCGCCGGATTCAAGGACGCTAATCTGGCGGCTGATTTCAAACTCGATCGCGCGTTGCATGAAACGTACCGAGTTTAAGTTCTTCAATTCGACTTTGGTGCCAAACTTTTCATCTCCGATTCGCCGCACCGAAACGTTCGCCTCGCAACGAAGATTGCCCTTCTCCATGTCGGCTTCCGAAGCCCCTACCCATTGCAGGGCGCGCCGAACATGATTGACGTAATCGTAAGCTTCCCACGAGGAACGAAAATCCGGTTCGGTAACAATCTCGGCCAGGGGCGTGCCCGCGCGGTTGAGATCGATGTAGGAGTAACGATCAACGTCGGGCAATCCTTCATGCACATTTTTGCCGGCGTCCTCTTCAAGATGGAGTCGCGTGATCGCTATTTTCTTTACTCGCCATTCGACGGGATGCCCTGCCTCGTCCCGCTCGGCGGTCATAATCTCCAGCTCACCGTTTGCCGAAAACGGTCTATCGTACTGCGAGATCTGGTAACCCTTGGGCAGGTCGGGATAGAAATAATTCTTACGAGAAAAAATCGACTGGTTGTTTATTTTAAGACCGAGAGACAACGCGGCGCGCGCGCCGAGTTCGATTACACGACGATTGAGTACAGGCAGCGCCCCGGGCAAACCCAAACACACCGGGCAGGTGTTCTCATTAGGGTCGTCGCCAAATCGGGTCGAACAGCCACAGAAGATTTTTGATTCGGTGCTCAATTGAGCATGAATCTCAAGTCCGATAATTGTTTCCCAGGCATTGGTCATTCGTCAGTTGTCCGTTGTCAATGGTTCGTCGTACGTGGTTCGTTCGCCGTCATACTTGCGTTATTGCATCTGCCGGGCAAGCACAATCCTTCGTAACAGTCGGACACCCGCCTCCTGCTCCTGCCTCCTGCTACTACGGTCGCAGCCATCCCGGCGGGGCGCCAGCGCGTCGCGCTTCTTCTTCGAGTTCTCTCCACCGGGCATTAAGCCCGGCGCGCGCTCCTGCCAACTCGTTGAAATGAGTGATGAGCGCACTGCGTTCATACGAATAATCGTAGGCTGGCATCGTAGAACCAAAAACGCTGACACCAGGGAAACCTGGGAATCGACTGCCTATTCCTCGCGGACGTGCATTGGGAAAAGCTCCACGATTATTAAACCCTCGCCCTTGCATTGCGCCGCCCCCGAAAGGAACCCGACCGGTTATCCGCGTATCCTGCCGAGGCGCAACAAATACACCTGGCCCGTGCACGCCTGACCGAGGGAAACTTCGGCCGCCGAAGTCTCCGAACGACCTTCTGCCAAGATTTCTGAACGACATGAACGGGACAACGCTGGTGACGGTGGTAGAGTACCCATTCGCCCACCCGTTGGATGGAAACGGTCCTTCATCAAGTTGGGAGCGAATCCACGCGATTTCCGCATCCAGCGCCGCCATTTCAGTTCTTAACGCCGCGGCCCGTTCGCGCCAGTAGTCTTCAGATTCCTCTTCCGCAATACGCCGCTGCTCCAATTCTATGGCAACCGCATCAGACTCAGCGGCCGCTTGCTTACGCGACTCTGCCACCGACGGCAGCCCAAGTTGCTTTCGTCTGGTCTCATAAGCCAACTCGCTATCGCGCCGACGGCGCATCGCCGATTCCAGATCACGATTAGTTATCGTGCGTCTCGCCTCTGTCCCCGGCGCAATCTGCACCTCTTCTCCGGAGCTCTGCGTTGGGCGCGATGATGCTGGTGCCAATTGGGCCCGCCGCAGCAGACTTCCGGGCTGTTCGTTGTTTGCGTCGTCGGTTGCTGGGACATCAATCGCGGACATCTGAAGGGTTATCTGAACCCCCGGCGCTGCTTCATAGGTCAACGTCGAGGCCGTCACAATGAATTGCGACGGGATCTCTATGCGTCGCCCACCGCGCATTACCACCGTGTAGGCACTTGCGGTGACCGCTAACATAAACATGAATACGAAAACAGAAACGATTCGACGGGCTGCCCGCCCTGGTTTGTGAAGTTTTTGCATAGCTGTTCCTCCTCACTTCTGTTATCAGTCATGGTCAGGGGGGAATACGCCAGCCAGTATAACTATTCGGTCAAGACCTGCCCAGAGCGCCGTCTGCCATTTCGTCGTAAAAAACCTTTGCAAACGGCTGACAGTTTGATATACATCGCTTCCATTCAGACGTTAACGTCGCTGATTTGGTGCGGACGCGTCTTTGCTCGCTGCGGCCGCGTGGTTGTCAACCCTTCAAAGAGGAGATTAAGCACAAATCATGGCAAAGACTGTTTGCAAGATTCTAGGCGTCGTTTTTCTTCTGGTAGGAATCTGTGGATTCTTTGCGCCACACTTGCTCGGTGCGCATTTGACACCTGCGCACAATGTCATCCATCTGATCTCCGGCGCGGCGGCTCTTTACCTGGGTTTCGCGGGTTCACTGTCCGGCGCGAAACTCTTCTGTACAATTTTCGGCATTCTGTATCTAGCCCTTGGATTCCTGGGACTGTTTGTCTTCGGCGATCCGGCGGCAGATAGAATGTGGCACGTCCTGGGTCTGGACCTGGCGAGGGTAGACCACTTTATTAATATTCTGCTTGGCGTCATTTTCCTGGGTGGCGGTCTGTTCACGAAGAAGCCGTAACCGGCAGGCTAAGACAGATCTGCGCCGTAAGTTTCAGGTTGCAAGGATGAGCTCGATAAGTAGCGCACTGGCGCCCAAGAGCTTTGAACCTTGCAACCTGAATTTTCTTCCGGTTGATTTGAGATCTCGCTTACAGGTCTAGCTGCTGATACGCTTTTTTGGACCCATTCCATGAGAATAAGTCGGGATGAAAAAGGTGAGCCAAAAGCTCCGTGCCATCCACTACCCGTGGTCCCGGACGAGCAAAATAAGAGTTCGCATCCACAGCATAGACGCGGCCATCACGGACAGCGGGAAGACTCGACCAGCGCGGATATGTGAAGAGTTGCTGCGACTGTTCAATCACTTGCTCCAGGTCAAAGCCACAGGGCGTAACAATCAGAATCTCAGGCTTCCATTCCAGTACCTCATCCCACGGGACGCGCACTGAATCCGCGCCCTCTTGCGAAAGCATATCTACTCCTCCCGCTATTCTTACCATCTCCGGCACCCAGTGGCCGCTGCAATAAACGGGATCAAGCCATTCCATGCAGAAGACACGGGGTCGTTGTGATCGATTTCGCGTTACTGCCCCTATTTTTTCCAGCCTCGCGTGTCCATCGGCAACTAATTCTTCAGCCTCTTTGGTATGGCCCGTCGCCTCGCCCAGCTCACGGACATTAGCAAAAATCTGTTCCAGTGAGTTTGGCGTCAGCCAGAGAATTTGAGGCTTCTTCGGAAGCAGCGTTAGAGCCTGCGATACTTCATTTCCGGAGGGCGCGCAGACCTGACATAAGTCCTGTGTCAGGATCAAGTCGGGCGCTAATTCTTGCAAGAGTTTCTCGTCCACTTCATAGAGACTCCGTCCGTCTCGCATCCGCTCGCTAACGGCCACATCGATCTCCCGTTGACTCAACTTCTCAATCGGAAGAGCCTTGCGAACAACTACAGCCTTTCCTTTTATTTCAGGTGGGTAGTCACACTCGTGCGTGATTCCTACCAGTTGGTCGGACAGGCCTAAAGCGCACGCCATCTCTGTCGCCGAAGGCAGAAACGAAACGATCTGTTGCGCGCCTCCCATCGTGTTGTCTCCTCCGACTGACTGTTGTAGTCCAGCAAATCGAGCTTTAGACAATTGCTCGCCCATTTTTCAGTTACTAATCACGCTGGCAATAGGTCGCGAAACCAGAATGACTCTCTTAAGACGGTTTCACCAAGCGAAAACTTCACTGGCGCCGTGAAAATCGGTCCATCAAACACGAACGAATGAAACTCTCCGTTCTCGCCGCAAGGATCGACCCCGGCCGGCAGCGATGAAAGAAAAGACTCATCGATTAATCTGCCGGCAAAGGATTGATCCAGCACCTTTGAATCCACACACGTAACAACTGCTCTGAATCCCAACTCGAGAAAGTCTCTGATGAAGATACTGGTGTCGCGCTTCCACACTGGAAACAGGCCAAGCATCCTGTGCCGGGCGAGAAACTCCTCCCGATAAGTTCTAATGTCTTGCAGAAAAAGATCGCCAAATACGATTGAATCGATTCCGCGATCGCGATAGATGGAAAATGCCTCCCCCATTCTCACCTCATACTCTTCATTAGTCGCACCTGGCGAGATGAAAACCTGATGCAACGGTATGCCCAGGCTGGTTGCTTGCGTTTCAAGTAGCACGCGACGGACTCCATGCATGCTGATCCGATCGAAATCACGCGTGACAGTGGTTAGCAGCGCTGCTACGTGATACTTCCGCGTTTTTTGAACCTCGTAGAGGGCAACGCAGCTGTCTTTGCCACCGCTCCACGACATTAAGACTGCAGTGTTTGTGACGGCCCTGGCATTTGATAACGATGGCGGCTCGTAGGGCATTTCCATTAGTCTTTTGTCCCCTGACACAATCAGAAGCTAAACGAAGCGCCACCCCGTCCGGTGCGTCCGGGGATGCGAAAACCGCTTTCAAAATTATCCAGGTCGAAGAGATTGTCTACGTAGCCGAACAAACGTAAGCGTCGTCGCTCAGTCAGGGGGAATTCGTAGCTAGCGCCCAAATCGGCTTTGATAAGACTCTTGAACCGATAAACCCTTGGGAAGACCGGAGCAAGATAGTCACTCGTCGCCGTCAGGTCGAAGTTGACGAATGCGCGCCGTCCTATGCGTTGAGTAACAACTGCGGCGATTTGGTGATCTGGAATCACAAGCGAGCTAATCACTCCGCTACCGCTGATTTGTGGCGTTTGCTGGTCGCTGTTTGTATATGCATAACTGACGGAGACATCAAGCATGCGAGTGGGAGAGGCAGTAGCGGATAGCTCAAGGCCGCGTGCGAGCCCACCACCCGTATTCAAATAGCCGAAGAAGCGACCGAACGGATCGGTTTGCGGGTTGATCTTGCCGGAGAAATCGAAGCCGATCACTTCCTGCAGTCGCGTATAAAAATAGGTTGCAGACAAGCGGAGCCGATTATCTCCAAGGGACTGATCTATTCCCGCATCGAAGGCAATAGAACGCTCGGGTCGAAGCCGCGGATCGCCTAGAGGCGAGAAGAAGCCCCCAAAGAACGACGTCCCGAATCGTTCAAACAGCGATGGCGCGCGATAGCCGTTGCCGATATGCGCGCGCAGCTTGGTGTCTGATGCGCGGAACAAATAAGCAATCGAGCCATCTCCCGTGTAAGCGTTTCCCGGCGCACCAAATGCAACTCCCGCGTAAGGCGCGCCTGTACTTGGAGTGAATCTCGGCTTGTTCAGGGAAAACAATTGAGCTCGAAAGGCGGCTGAGAGCTGCAAGCGATCTTCCAAAAAGCGTAATTGATCCTGTACAAACAACGTATGGCTGTGCTCGGCAACATTCGTGGAAGAGTTATCGGCAACGTTGAATGAAAACGAACGATTGAGGAAAGTGACGTTTTCAAATTCGTAGCCGGCGTTGATGAAGTTGTATTTACCGAGGCGTAAATCGGTGCGAGCATTAAACGTGTTTATGTGGCCATCGTCCTCGGTGCGCGTCGAACCGCCAAATGGTTGAAACCCAACTCCGGCTGGGCCATTACTGTTTAAGCGGCGCGTGGCAAGCCCCTGATAAGAAATACTGTAGCCGAACGCCTCGAGTGGACGATGCCCGAAAATAATAGCGCCATCAAAGAATCGACTGGCCGCTGAAGCGTCACCGTCGTTTGCATCGGGAATAAACGTCGCGCCGTCCAGTTCTAATTGTGCCGCAGGGATTCCCATTTCATAGCGCCGCAGCTCTGCGCGCGAAAGCGGCCGAGCATCAACAATCCCCGTCGCCGGTAACGTGCCAATGACATCCGGGCTGCTGTTCAGTTGAACAAAAGAAGTTCCTGAATAGATACGCCCGGACAGCGTGGTCGTTGGTGACAAGCGCAACACAACGCGTCCCTGACCGCTTATGTTGCGGGCAGCGTCATCACCGTCTATCCCACGTGCGACGTTCAGGTGAGTTGCTCCAGCGCTGTAATTAAAGCGACTTGTGCCGCCCGCCACTTGTGCGCGTCCCCGAAATAGTCCAAGCCCACCACCTTCGAGCAGGATGTTGCCGTGAGTTGGGCCGCCACCTTCATCGGTCACGATGTTGACGACACCGCCGATTGCGTTTGTGCCGTAGAGCGATGATCCTGATCCGCGAAGAACTTCAACGCGGTCGAGATTGGTAACGAGGAAGTCGCTCAAAAAGCTCGTTGCGTCGCCGGTGGTAGCGTCGCGAAAACGGATCCCGTCAATCAACACCGCAGTATCCTGATTGCGTAATCCGCGTGCCTTGATAGAGACAAGCCTGCCAGGCCCGCCTAGTTGTTGAACGCGAAATCCCGGCACCGTGCGCAAAGCGTCTGTAACCGCCGACTCATCACGCTCGTCTATTTCGCGCGAGTCCACGACCGAGACTGCTTTGGAGACTTCATCAATGGGTTGCGCTGTAGCTTGTGCGGTGACGACGACCTGCTCACTAACCCCTGCAAGCGGTAGTGAAATATCAAGCGACGTATTGGCATTCTGCTCAACGTGCAGAATACGGGTGGCCCCGCGCGCGAAGCCGGTTGCTTCGGCTTCGACCAAATACTCTCCGGGCGCGAGTTGCTCGAAGTGACTGGTGCCCGTGCGATCGGTGAGGCCGTTGATTCGAATGCGGCGGTCGCGCGTATAGAGAGTGACCTCTGCGTTTGGCACAACCGCACCTTGCGGATCCGTTACGCGCACGTTGATCTGTGCTCCGCCCGCGCCGTGTTGCGCGAAAACCCCGTTAGAAAAAGGATTGAAGAGAAACAATAGAACTAAGATCCTGAGTGACCTGTTCTCGAAATGTAAACGGTTCGTTCGGTTACTTTGAGCTGTGGTTTTCATTTGTAGAGTCTCCTGCCCGTCGCAGTGCGAGCTTTACGAAAGAGCAGCGGCGAGGTCTCCTGACTTGCGACTCAGCTCTGGCCAGCCTTCCCATTCTCTTTTGAACAGTGGCTAAAGCATCCCAGAGCGTCTTCATCGCCTACAGTTGCGCGGGCAGTGGCGGATTTTGACCGCCTTCCCTAAGCCGTCACCCGTTATAAGAGAGAAAGCAGGCAAGATGTCTGCTGCTCCCGGATTACCGTCGCACTTCGTGCGCCGGAGTAATGCGTGGCGCCCCTGAAAGCGGGTGCGCATCCACTAACACCTTGATTTCCAAAACCTCGCTTAAGAGCTCTTCCGTCAAAACCTCCCGGGGCCTGCCGGCCGCGATCATGTGCCCGCTTTTCAACAGCACAACGTGATTGGCAAATTCCGCCGCGAGATTGATGTCATGCGTAACAATAACTGCCGCCGTCGCGCGCTCGTCGCAATGCGCTCGTACGAGCCGAAGCATTGAAGCTTGATGAGCCAGGTCCAGGTTGGCCGTCGGCTCGTCAAGTAAAAGAATTCCCGCTTCGGTAGCGAGAGCTCGCGCCAAAACCGCGCGTTGACGCTCGCCTCCTGATAATTCGTTCATTAGACGCGCACTAAAACTTTCCAATTCGGTCTGCCGCAGCACTTCGAAAGCGATCTCCAGATCGCGCTCCGATTCCCAGCCCCACGGTCCTGATCCTGACCACGCGTACCGACCACCAAGCACGTACTCCAACACTGAAACCGGAAAAGCCAACAAGGCCTCCTGCGTGACCACGGCGATGCGTCTGCCTATGGCTCGGCGGGTGAATGAAGTGAGCGGTTTACCGTCCAGCAGGATTTCGCCACTCGAGGGTTGAATGGCGCCATTTAGTGCGCGTAAGAGCGAGGATTTGCCGGCGCCGTTTGCACCGACTATGGCTGTCATATCTCCCGGAGAGACACGCAACGCAACATCTACGACCGCCTGCCGTTTACCATATTTGACACTTACGTTTTTCGCTTCGAGCATCTCTCAGCTGGTCCTTAGGATTGTTTAGAGGCGGCACGTTTTCTCAGCCTCGTGAGCCAGAGCGTTACGTTCAAATACGTACCAGACAACGCTGACAAACAGGCAAGAGCTGATGCTGCGATGAGCAGTGGGACCTGCCAGCTTCCGGCGAAAAAGTAGAAATGTGCCTGGCGAAAATATCTAGTCAAAATGCCTGGCGGAGGACTCTTTATTACTTGGCTCGTCTCCGCGTCAATCAGCAGTGAATCTGCGCCCAGGCCACCAACCGCCTGATAAACGGGACGACCCTGGCGCATTAGCAAAGTCAAGGCCGTTATCGGAAGTTTCCTGCCCGCGAAATCATCGGCACGTTGCAGAGCGTCCGCCGGCGTAACTCGCACACGATCAGGTGCTATGCTTTCAATCTTGCCTCCTTCGACCGCCTCGGGCCATGCGTACAGCAATCCGCTCGATGTCCATGCCAATAAGGGCAAGGCTACGATCAATCCGAGCCAGGTATGCGTGCGGTAGATGACAGATCGCATGAAATCTTGGTTCCCCACTGGCGCCACCATCCCTTAATCGTCTGGTCCAAACGAGGCCAGGTTAACCCGCTTGAGCTAGCGACGCTTCAGCAAATAAATAAACAACGGAGCTCCGATCAACGCGGTGATCGCGCCGACGGGCAGTTCGCGAGGCGCAATCACAGTGCGTGCCAGAGTGTCTGCAACCACAACAAATGATGCGCCTGCAAGTGCTGCCGCCGGAATCGTCAAACGGTTATCGCCGCTTGTGGACATGCGCACTAAATGCGGCACGACGAGGCCCACATAGCCGACCGATCCGCTCAACGCGACGGAAACTCCGACAAGCAGGCTGGCCGCCAGAAAAACTTGCAAACGCACACGTTCAACCTCAACGCCAAGATCAAAAGCGTCGCGCTCGCCAAGCATCAGCAGATTAAGCGGACGCGCTTTGAATGTCAGCGCAGCGACCCCGGTGATGGTTGAAGCCGCAGCAATCCAGAGCGAGCCGGATGAGGCCTGGGAAAGGTCCCCAAGCAACCAAAAAGTAAACGAACGTATGCGCGTAGCATCCATCAGCGTGGTGATGAAAACGATCACCGAGGATTGAAACGTCGTGACAATCACACCAGCCAGGATTAACCTTTCCGGCGACGCGCCGGCTCGACCACGTGCCAAACGGTAAACGACGAAGGTTGCCGCCAGGGCGCCTGCGAATGCCATTACCGGTCTGGTCCACTCGTTCGCTCCGAGGAACACCAGCGCCACCATCGTTCCCACTGCAGCGCCATTTGAAATGCCCAGCAGGTAAGGCTCGGCAAGCGCATTGCGAAGAAGAGCCTGATAACTTGCGCCGGCCGCCGCGAGAGACGCGCCCACCATCGCTGCGAGCAAAATGCGGGGCAAGCGTATTTCAAAAAGAATCGCGCGTTGCGTGGAGGTCAGGGCGCCGGAGTTGGAGCCTCCCGTGAAGAGCGCGCGAAGTATATCTATGACGGGCACGCGCTCGCTGCCTAAAGTCGCCGCGATGATCATGATGAAGATCAGCATGAGTGTGAGCGCGGCGCAAACGACGAGTGTCTTCCGCAACGTCGCACGTGCGTTATGATCCACCGGGTCGGGTGTACCAGTAATTCTTGGGGCTTCGCTGTTCAAGCTGTTTTTCACTTAAAGGCTTCCGGGTGAAGCGCATGCGCGATCTGTTCCAAGCCGTCGACAAGTCGCGGCCCTGGACGCGTTAGGAGATCACCATCGATTGCATAAACACGACCGTCCTGGACGGCAGGGGAAGTTCTCAGCGCCGTTGCCACTTTTGTATTCGCCGCTGCTCCCATCGCACCTCCTGAAAGCATGATTACAGCTTCGGGGCGCGAAGCGAGGGCGGCTTCATCGCTCAATCGTGGCCAAGCCTCATTAACATCGGAAGTCACGGACCGTCCGCCCGCGCGCTCGATCAGATTCGTCACAAACGAGCTCTTGCCGGCTGTATAAAGCGGCTGGCCCGACAATTGGAAAAAAACAGAAACCGGAGGGAGTCCCGCGACAGCGCGCTCCACCTTTTCAGATCGCGTACGCAGCTGTTTTACTAATTCCGAAGCAGCCACCGACTCATTCAACAGATCACCAACGCTCAAGATCGAGCGAAAAACGCCCTCAAGGTCGCGCGGGTCTGTGACGTAGACGGCGATCTGATGCTCATTCAACTGCTTCGTAAAGGCTTCGAGTTGCGAGGCTGTCGAGACAAGTACAAGCTGGGGGCGAAGTGCGAGTATGCGCTCAATGCTCGGCTGCAGTGTATCGCCGACTTTTACGACCTTCTTCGCCTCCGGCGGATAATCGCAGAAGGTCGTGTTACCCGCCAGGCGGTCACCCGCCCCAACCGCGTAAGCAATCTCGGTGAGATTAGGAGCAAGCGAAACGAAGCGCTCGATCTTCGCGGGAATTGTGACCTTGCGTCCAGCCTCGTCGACAAAATCCCTGGTAGTGGAAACTGTTTCTGCCGCCGGCGAAAGCGTTGGCTGCGAGCACGAACAAACGACGAGGATGGCGCAGAGAAGTAGCGCGGTCGCGATTTGTCGTAATTTGAAGTGTGAAAAGTAGTGTAGAAGCAAAAGTCCCGCCGATCTCTGATCCCTTGCGCAAAGGAATAACAGGCGGTCGGCGGGACTAAAATCGCTTTCGGAACCCGTGCGGCCTGAACGCCTTTCCGCGAGCGTTCAAAAGCTGCAAAGCCTGGGCAGGTCTCCTGGCTTAGAGAATTGCTGCTTTTCCTACTCAAAAGTAGTTAAGCAGCAGTCTCAACACAGTGGCGCGACCGCGCGGGATTCTCACCCGTTTCCCTATTCTCCCCAGCTGCCTGGGGCACCCAGATGCTTTCAAATACAAAGAACAATTCTTACCAGTTCTTGAGTAGCGCGGACAGTATCACGCGCTCCGTTGCGCTGTCAAACTCGACTTCGCGCCCATGAGCCGGCCCCGATTTTGCGAGTGCTTCTTTGCTTCGCCAATTCGCGTCCAGTAAGATTCAACCGATTTTCAACGCAGAGGAAAAACTTCGACAAATGATCAAAACCATCGAATGGACGGACGAAGGAATTCGCATGCTTGACCAGAGACTTCTGCCGACTGAAGAAAAATATCTCATGCTGCGATCGTATGAAGAGGTCGCCGAAGCAATTAAGAAAATGGCAGTCCGCGGAGCTCCGGCAATCGGTGTTTCGGCAGCAATGGGACTCGCGCTTGGCGCAAGTCAGTCAGTCGGCGCTTCGGTAGCAGACCTGGAAGACGACCTCGACTACATGTGCCGGGTGATGTCCGAGACACGGCCCACTGCGGTTAACCTCTTCTGGGCCATAGAGCGGATGCGACAAAGGTTTCAACGCGAAAAAACCAACACTCAAGACCCGCTCAAGATCAAAGCGAGCCTGGTTGAAGAGGCCCTCAGCATTTTTCACGAAGACATCGAGGCTAATCGCGCGCTGGGACGCTTTGGAGCAGAATTGCTCGCGGATGGCGACACAGTGCTCACCCACTGCAACGCGGGTGCTCTCGCCACCGCGGGCGATTACGGAACAGCGCTTGGCGTTATCCGTGGCGCAATAGACGCTGGGAAACGCATAGCCGTGATTGCCGATGAGACGCGGCCATTCCTGCAAGGGCTGAGATTAACCGCCTGGGAGCTCGCCAAGGACAACATTCCCGTCACGGTCATCACCGACAACATGGCCGGGCACGTAATGAAAAGCGGCAAGGTGAACGCAGTCGTCGTTGGCGCGGATCGAATTGCTGCCAACGGAGACACAGCGAATAAAATCGGAACCTATATGGTTGCCGTCCTTGCCCGAAAGCACAACATTCCATTCTACGTTGCTGCTCCGATTTCGACGCTCGATCTTTCGTTGAAATCTGGCGAGGAGATTCCGATCGAAGAGCGCGATAGGAGAGAAGTCACGCATATAAAAGAATATCAACTGGCTCCGGACGGGGTGGGCGTACAGAACCCGGCGTTTGACGTGACACCAAACGACCTGATCGCCGCGATTATTACGGATAAGGGTGTTGCTCGCGCGCCTTACGTTGATAGTTTACAGAGCTTAGCGGCACCAAATGCGATTGGCTCGAATAGGTGACGTGGACCACATTAACCAGATATTGTCTTCGCGAACCGGCTCTTCCGCCACCAATCGATAGTGAGCTGCAGGCCAGCTCGTAAGTCTACGCGGGGTTCAAATCCCAGCAGGGAGCGCGCGCGGGAGATATCCGCAAGGCTATGTTTCACATCGCCGGCCCGCGGCTCCCTATAGTCCGCAACGACATCAGGCTTCCCGGTTAGGACCTTTAACTCCTCCAGCAGCTGGTTCAAAGTGATTCGCGCTCCATTTGCAACATTGATAACTTCGCCGATTCCTCTGGCGCTCTCAGCCGCTTTCAAATTCGCGTCAACCACATTATCGATGTAGGTGAAATCTCGAGACTGTTCCCCGTCCCCGTAAACCACCGGCCGCTCACCACCAAGGAGGGCGCTAATAAAACGTGAGATTACCCCTGAGTATTGGGAGCTGGGATCCTGTCGGGGTCCGAACACGTTAAAATAGCGTAGTGAGATCGTCTCCAAACCATAGACGCGCGTGAAGACCTGACAGTAATGCTCGCCGACAAGCTTGGCCACAGCGTAGGGAGAGAGCGGCTCCGGCAGCATGGTCTCGACCTTAGGAAGCATGGGTTGATCGCCATAGGCGGAACTCGACGCTGCGTAGACGAGGCGCCTGACTTTTCTGTCCCGCGAAGCCAGAAGCAGAGAGAAAGTTGATTCGACGCTGGCGATGTGAGTCTGGCGCGGATTCTCAATTGAGCGTGGGACGGACGGAATTGCAGCTTCATGGAAAACTAACTCAACACCTTCCAGCGCTTTCCGCAACGACTTCTCATCCGCGAGGCTGGCGTGAACGAAGTCTACTTCTCCTTTAATTGCCTCGAGATTTTCGCGGTAACCGGTTGATAAGTCGTCGATGACCCGCAGCCTGGCGCCGGCTGAGGCGAGGGCCGAGGCAATGTGTGAACCGATAAAACCGGCTCCGCCAGTCACGAGGGCTATTCCTGTTAAAGCCATAGAGTAAGAACTTTGGTTTCAGCACCGGGGTGCAATAGCGTCAGGGTTGCGAGATTTCATTAGCGGCCGACTCCCATATACTCGAAACCGAGTTCCCGCATGTCCGCGGGTTCGTAAATGTTTCGCAGGTCGGCGATCCTCGGCGATCTCATCAGGTCCCGGACCCGGCGCATGTCGAGCGCTCGAAATTGATTCCACTCGGTCACAAAAACGAGAGCATCAGCATCTGTCACCGCCTCATATTCGTCTGCTAAGTAAGTAACGTCCGGAAGAACTTCAGACGCCGCGTTCATAGCCACCGGATCATAGGCTCGCACCTTCGCGCCGCGTTCCAACAATCCCTTGATGATATCAATCGCCGGCGCCTCACGCATATCATTAGTCTCCGGCTTAAATGCGAGTCCCAAAACCGCGATAGTTTTTCCCTCCAAGCCACCGACGAGCCTTTCAATTTTCGGCACCATTGCTTGTCGCTGGCGGCGATTCACTTCAATCACGGCGTCTACGATCATTGAATCGCGACCAAACTCACGCGCTACTGAAGCAAGTGCCTGTGTATCTTTCGGAAAACACGAGCCGCCGAACCCGGGCCCCGGATGAAGAAATTTGCTGCCGATGCGGCGGTCCATGCCAATAGCCCGTGCGACGTCGTGTACGTCACACCCGATACTTTCGCACAGATTTGCGATTTCATTGATAAAAGAAATCTTGGTAGCAAGAAAAGCGTTGGCTGCATACTTCGTCAGTTCCGCCGCTTCCAGCGAGGTCAAAACAAACGGCGCCTCAATCAAATAGAGCGGACGGTAAAGGTCACGCATGATGGCGAGTGCTTCCTCGTCACGACTGCCAAGAACCACTCGATCAGGGCGCATAAAATCACTAATAGCGGCCCCTTCCCGTAAGAACTCCGGATTGGAGACTATTCCGAAATTCAAGCTCGCATTTTGTTCACTTATCAACTTTCGCAGGTATTCGCCGGTCCCTATCGGAACCGTAGATTTGGTAACGATGACCTTGTAACCGTTCATGTGCTCAGCAACTGAGCGGGTTGCTGCTTCCACGAAGCTGAGGTCCGCTGAACCATCGCTTTGCGGTGGCGTACCTACAGCCAGGAAAATAACGAGCGCCTGCTCCACTGCCTGCTTTATGTCAGTGGTAAATCGCAGACGGCCCGACTGCATGTTCTTGGCTACCAACTGCTCCAGTCCGGGTTCATAGATGGGCATCTCGCCCGCTGCCAGGCGCGCAATCTTCTCGGAATCTATATCGACGCAGGTAACGTCAACGCCGAATTCTGCAAAACACGCACCCGTAACCAAGCCAACATAACCAGTACCAATTACCGCGATATGCATTAAGGGTTTACCTTCAGAAGCTAAGGAAGGGATTAGTGGGCATGCGCAAAACCTTGCGGGTCAAGCACGACATCTCGTCGCGTGACCCGCAAGGTTTTTGCATAGCTGACCGCGGCGCTCAAAAGCGGCGCTCTGGGTATTTTTTTGAACGAAGCAATCGATGACTTACTTCGACGGGCTGATTACAATTACGTTGCCACCGAAGTTAAGGTCGTTGTTGTGCATCGCTGCATAGAGGATTGCTGCAGTAGCTCCGGCACCAAGCAAGATTAGCGCAGCCAACTCACCGCCGCTCATCTTGTCATCGTCGTCCCCTGGATCATCCTTGGGGTTCGGTGTGCCTGCCGTGGCGCTCTCGCCTGCCGCAACCTGCTTCACAGCACCACCAACGTGCAACTGCGCCACGCCGGAATGAGTTGTTAAAGACGTAATTCCCTTGACAACATTAACTGTGAATGAAGTTGCCTGACTACCTTCGACTACCACCACACCATCTTTGGTGGTGAAGTTGACCGAAGTTCCAGCCACGGTTGACACATGGGCCGTACCGTTCTCAAGCAATCCCATGATGCTCTTTTCTGTGAAGCTTAATTTCAAGTTGGAACTGGGTGCTAATTCAACTCGGCCCAACTTGCTAAGATTCACAGTTGCGTTGCTCTTCTCGGCGGTTGTGATTAGGCTATCCGAAAACACCGTACCGCCAGAGACTACGTTCTCGCCATTTACCGTAACCTGGCCGGCGATGGTCAACTCGCCCGACGGGGCCTTTGCTGCGGGCGACGCTAAAACTACCATTGAGTAAACACTCAAAATGGCCACTGCCACCAAGGCCGCGATAGGTTTGCGGCTCCAAGTTTTGCTAATCATTAACTTTCCTCCCGTATTGTGAACAAATTCTTGATTGCGTGCCGCGAAGGCCGATAATGTCGTGAGAGGCTCAGCTTATTCTCCAACCCGCCTCTTACTCGAACCACTCTTTAAAGGCCAAAATGTCGTTTACAAAGCCTAAACACTGGGCTGTTATTACATGAATGGAGGCACTCTGTCAACAGCCTTTTCGCCAAACTTTGCCACAAAACTGTGCTTTTTTGTGTTGGGTGAGAATTTATCACAGGGTACTCGGCCAGTCCAGACTTTTCTGCCCGTCTTCTGGACCAGCGATTCTTCTGGACCATCGATTAAGAATTATTGGAAACCAGTGATGTCCGTAGACTTTCCAAGCAGGAGCGCAGAAATAGGGGGTCATCAACTTAGCTAACCCGGCAGTTTTTAGTTTCAAGTGGAGTGTTGGCGATAGTCTGGCTCAGGATCTCAACCTTAGGGCGTCGTGGCGCGGCGAGCGCGGGTCGTGACCTTGACTCCTGAGACTGGACTTGAAACGGCCGAGCCTGCTGCGTTCTCAGTACCATGATGGATTTTTTCCATCAATTCAGACTGCTCGTAGGGGTCCAAGCGCGCGAAGAGATAAAAGACCTCGCCTGTGCGAACCAAACCGAGATACCTAAAGTTGGTCTGCACTACCTCCCCGATTCTGAGTGTTTGAAACCGTGGCGGACGCTCAAAGAGCAAACCCAACTCATCTCCGGCAACGGCTTCGAGCTCGGGCAGGTAGTCATTCTGGGTTTCCCGTGCAATCTGCAGCGCCATCTGGCGCAGAGCCCGGATGCGGTTTGAGTTTCGGCGATAATATGTCGCGTTTACTTCATGTCTACTGGCGCGATCATCGACAACCTCTTGCTCGTTTTGCAGATAACCCAGATAAGCTCGAACCACTGGTCCGAATCGCTGGGTTTCCCTTAGCGTTTGAGCGGAAGCGGAGAAGCAAGCACATAGAATGATCAACGCTCCGAGGAGACCAGAGCGGAATACTCGAGAGTTAGACATGATTCAGACCTCTAGCTTGAAATAGAAGCGATGGACAATTTCTTTGCAAGAACAGTTACCGAATTGTACCAATTCCCCAGAAAAGCTCCGTTGCGCCTTTGTTTCAGCAATGTTACATTGATCTTTAATTTCGGGTAAGCAGTTATGACGCACGAGGCTCCTTTGAAAGGCTCTTTTACCGCCAAGAAAGTGGCGTTGGGGGTTAGTGGCGGCATCGCGGCGTATAAGGCGGCCGAGGTTCTAAGGGGGTTGCAGCGGGCCGGCTGTACCGTCAGAGTCGGCATGACAAAGCGAGCCTGCGAGTTCATACAGCCTCTCACCTTTCGAGCGCTTTCCGGATCGCATGTTATCGTGGACGACTATGCCCCCGACAATCCGGATCCCATTGCCCACATAACATTCTCGCAGACGGTCGACCTGTTCCTCATTGCTCCGGCGACAGCCAACATGATTGGCAAGCTGGCAAACGGAATCGCCGACGATTTCCTGACTTCAACCTATCTGGCCGCGACCGCTCCCGTTCTGATTGCGCCGGCGATGAACACTGCGATGTGGCACCATCCGGCGACTCAGCGAAACCTGGAGCGGCTTCGGTCAGATGGCGTGCATATTATTGAACCCGACGATGGTGAAATGGCGTGCGGGACCATCGGGCCAGGACGCCTCAGTGAGCCCGAGAGAATTGTGGCTGCTGCATTACAGATTTTGCAGAGTTCGGAGTTTGAAAGCGCGCGCGACCTGACGGGCGAACACCTGCTGATCACCGTTGGCGCAACGCGGGAGGCGATAGACCCGGTTCGATTCCTGTCCAACAATTCTTCGGGCCGCATGGGTTTTGCAATCGCAGAAGCTGCCAAAAAACGCGGGGCGAGCGTTACCGTTGTTGCCGGAGCTACCACTGCTCCTCCTCCGAATAACGCGGCGCTTATTCGCGTTAACTCAGCTGCGGAAATGCATGCGGCTGTTATGAATGAGCTTTCAGAAGCGTCGGTGTTTATCGGCGCCGCGGCTGTAGCCGATTTTCGGCCCGTCAAACGTTCGTTGCGAAAGATTAAGAAGGCTCAGTCTTCCCTCTCCCTGGAACTGGAGCGTACACCCGATATATTGCACGACGTAGCGGATGCGAAGCAGGCTGGATTACTGGTGATTGGATTTGCCGCGGAAACTGAGGATATCCTGGCGAATGCACGGGAGAAGTTAACGACCAAAAACCTCGATGCGATCGTCGCCAACGATGTCACTCAAAATGCAGTTGGATTCGACACTGTTACGAATGAAGTCACAATTATCAGTCACGACCGAAAGGCTCCGATCCATGTACCGCTAATGGCCAAGACTAACGTCGCGAATATCATTCTGGACGAAGTGGTTCGACTTCGAGCGCGGGTTAAGCCCTTTACCTCCCTCCGGCCAGTTCTTCAGACGCCGAGGAAGGCTTAAGTTCTACCGCTCGTCGCCAATCCGTTTCCGAAACACGAGCATCCTGGTACCTAATGTACTCTGAAGACGAAATTACCGAGTTTCTCTCACTCTTGAAACAAACTCGAGAACAACTTGCCTACTTCAAAGAATTGGGTGTCCAGAATATAGAGAGTGGGTCTTCCAGTAATTGGCGAATGGAAACAACCGTTCGAGAAGCGGCAGCCCCTTTGGCTGAAGCCCGTCACCAACAAGCGACCAGCATTCCAACCAACACCGCTGCCGCCGGAGTCGCTCGAAAGTCATATGCCCGGAATGAGCCCTCTCCTCGACCACCAGACGCATTATTCGCAGACTTGACTGCGCCGCCGGTAAGAATCCAGAAATCCTCTGAGAGTTTTGAGGAGATTTGGGCCGATATAGGCGACTGTACCCGCTGCCCGCTCCATCAGGAACGAACAAACATCGTGCATACTGACGGCAATCGCAAAGCGCGCCTGATGTTTGTGGGTGAGGCACCAGGCGCCGATGAAGATGCCCAGGCGCGTCCCTTCGTAGGACGCGCGGGCCAGCTACTAACCAGGATTATCGAAGCGATCGGTCTGAAGCGGGAAGAAGTTTTGATTGGGAATGTTAACCGCTGTCGTCCGCCGGGCAATCGACCCCCAACCCCGGAAGAAGCTTCGATGTGTAAGCCCTTCCTGCTCCGAGAAATTGCTGCAGTTCAGCCCGAAGTTATAGTTGTACTCGGCAATACCGCGATGAGGAATCTTCTGGATATCAAGCAGGGGATAACCAGAGTACGCGGCCAGTTTCAGGACTACCATGGCGTCAAGGTGATGCCCACTTTCCACCCGGCCTATTTACTTCGCGACCCGTCAAAGAAGAAGGAAACGTGGGAAGATCTTAAGAAGGTTCGTGACTACCTCGACTCTACCCGAAAACGAGAGAACTGAGGCGCGGACTAGAGCAGTCTCAGTCGAAGCCACTAAAGATCGTGGGCGATTGGTTACAGAACCGTGAGCGGTAGCAACCGGATCCTATACTCAACCCGCAATCGACAATTTCGCCGACAGAAAAAACCGCAGAACACGGTTGAGTGCGGGTATCCGGTCGCTACCGCTCCCGGTTCTGTAGCAGGCGCTTTTTAGCCAAAGGGTAGACTTCCAGGTTGATAGCAAACTGCGTCAGTACCTCCAGACTTCCGCTTTGGCAATTTCGAATTTCGCGCTACCTTCTGACGCGTGCAAGAACGCTCGGAATCCTCCCGCAAGGATTCTTCTAAGAACGAGATTAACGCCGCTGAACCTGCTGAAGCGGGCGGGCCTCAATACGCCGAAGTGGCAGTTCCCGTCCATGTTTCAGCGACGTTTATATATCGAATACCAGTTTCGCTGCGTCACCTCGCGCAGTCCGGCTCTCGAATCGTTGTTCCACTCGGTAAAAAGCTTGTTACCGGCTACATCGTGGCCTTACTCGAAAATCTTCGAGCTGGAACGAGCCTGCAAGAATCCGACGTCAAGGAAGCAAAAGAGATACTTGATGCTGTCCCACCAGTTACGCCCGAGCTTCTCCAACTCACGCGCTGGGTGGCCGAGTATTACCTGGCCCCGTGGGGTGAAGTCATCAAGGCAGCGCTACCTCCAGGCATCAGCCCCACACTTGATCCGTTTATTTCTATCACTGAAATCGGACGTGCTGAGCTCGAGAAATCCGTGGCAGATGATCCAGCCACAATGAAACAGCGTCTGCTGAAGGTGGTGTCGCACTCAGAAGAGATCAGTCTCGCGGCACTCTCAGCTGAGTTTGGTGGCGCTCAGGCTACCAGGCTGGCGCGGGAACTGGAACGTGACCGCCTCGTTGAAATCATACAACGGCCGGGCAAAGAGTTCGTGAAAGCTAAGTTCCGACGACGCGTTCGTCTGCTCAAAACCATCGGGCTCCCGGGTGATGAGGAAGGGCGCAAGTTCACCGATGCTCAACTCAGAGTTATAGGAGCCCTTAAGGACCAGGATTCCCTTCCTCTTTCAGAGTTACTCGCTCAGGCCAATGTCAGCTTTTCTTCCGTAGGGACTCTGCAGAAGAGAAATATGGTAGAGGTCTTCGAAGAGAGACTGCGGCGCGATCCTCTGGGCGATGCTACCTTTGAGCCGCACCAGGATTATGAATTGACGAGAGACCAGGATCGAGTCTTAGCAGAACTCGACCAGCCATTGCGAGCTCGCGCCTACGCGCCATTCCTGCTTCACGGCGTTACTGGAAGCGGAAAAACTGAAATCTACATTCGGGCAATGCGCGTAGCCCTGGGCCTCGGCCGCTCGGCGTTGATGTTAGTTCCCGAAATTGCGCTGACCCCTGTCTTCTCGCGACGTTTGCGGACGCACTTCGGCGACCGAGTGGCGATTTTTCATTCTTCCCTGTCAAGGGGCGAGCGCTTTGACGAATGGACACGCGTCAGAAATGGTGAGGCGCGAATCGTCATCGGCACCCGTTCTGCGATCTTCGCACCGGTAAAGGATCTTGGGCTGGTTATCGTTGATGAAGAACACGAATCGACGTACCGGCAACAGGACTCGCCACACTACAACGGACGTGACACAGCGATTGTGCGCGCTCAAAAGGAATCCGCCGTCGTCATTTTGGGCTCCGCTACGCCATCGCTCGAATCGTTTCACAATGCGAGCACCGGCAAATACCGCTATCTCCAGCTTCCTAATCGTTTGGGTAATAGACCAATGGCCGCAGCGGAAATCATCGATATGCGCGAGGTATTTGCCCGGCATCAGAAGCCGAGGATTTTTTCCGATGAGCTCCTTCGCGCGATTGCAGAAACCCAACAGAAGAAAGAGCAGTCGATAATTCTATTGAACCGCCGGGGCTACTCGAGCTTCGTCCTCTGCCGGTCGTGTGGAGAAAGCGTCCAGTGTCCTAACTGTGATGTAACCCTGACCTATCACCGCAGTGAGCGGGCGATCATCTGTCATTATTGCAACCATCGTGAAGCTGCTCCGCTGAAATGTCCGAACTGCGAGGGGAAATATATTTACTACGTCGGTGAAGGCACGCAGCAGATCGAAGAACAACTTAAGAAACTCTTTCCCGAACTTCGTATTGCCAGGATCGATCGGGACACGAGTTCGCGGCGCGGAAGTTTTGAGAATTCTCTTCTCGACTTCGGTAACGGCAAAATCGATATGTTAGTGGGCACACAAATACTCGCCAAGGGACACGATTTCCCAAACGTGACGTTGGTCGGGGTTGTTTCAGTGGATGCCGGTATGGCATTACCTGATTTCCGTGCGGCGGAAAGAACCTTCCAGTTGCTAACACAAGTGGCCGGTCGCGCGGGGCGCGGGCATAGTGCCGGCAAAGTTCTGATCCAGACCTATCATCCCTATCATTATGCCCTCAGACACGCTAGCGCTCAGGATTATGACGGTTTCTACCAGGAGGAGATTCGGCATCGACAGAATCACATGTATCCGCCGTTTGTTGCGCTGGCGTCGTTGCTGGTTCATGGCACTGACATTGTTCGCGTCAGGTCAGAAGCAAACGAACTACGAAAGGAGTTGGATCGCGCCAACACCGAACGCGCCGCACGCATCCTGGGTCCGGCTCCGGCGCCGCTGGCGAGATTGAAAGGCGAGTTTCGGGTTCAGCTTTTAGTTAAGTGTCGCAATCGGCGCGAATTGCGCCGAATAATCGACGCGGCGCTTAAGGGGCTCAGTGAACGAAAGATTAATCTCCGTTCGATAAACGTGGAGATTGATCCAGTGTCGATAATGTAACGCAAACTGTTAGTTTTGCGGCGGTCCGCTGCCACTCAGTTGAGCATGGGCCAATGCCACCGCAAACTAACAGTTTGCGTTACCAGCCAGCGCCAGCTGACAGCTTGCGTTACATTTGCGCTAAACTTCCTGCATGAAACTTTCCGAACTCGCGGCCTTGACCGCTGCCCAGACAGACAAGGCTTCAGCCGACCTGGAGATAACTGGCGCTGCCGGCCTTGACGACGCCGGCGCGGGCGACGTCACGTTTCTGGCAAATCCCCGCTACACACCGAGAGTAAACACGACTCAGGCTTCGGCAATTTATCTTTCCGAAGATGCACAAATCGATAGAGAGATTCCTGTTTTGCGTGCCAGAGATCCTTACCTGGCCTACACGCGCGCGCTGAGGTTGTTTCATCCCGAAGCCCAATTTACCCCATTCGTTCATGAGACTGCCGTGATCGATCCTTCGGCAACAGTTGCAGAGAACGTCTGGATTGGAGCCGGAGTTGTGATTGGACCGTCGAGCCGGATTGCTGCAGGAGTGCGTCTCTATCCCAATGTAACGATCTACGAGGAGGTAGCGATCGGAAAGGACTCGACAATCCATTCGGGCGCGGTCATTCGAGAGCGCTCGCAGGTTGGCGAGCGAGTGGTTATTCACAATAACGTAGTGGTAGGTTGCGATGGCTTTGGTTACGCGAAAGACGAGCAGAAGAGATGGCTGAAGATCCCGCAAGCTGGCCGCGTTGTTATTGAAGACGACGTTGAAATAGGCGCGGGTGCAACTATCGATCGCGCCTCCGTAGGAGAGTCTCGAATTGGGCGGGGAACGAAAATAGATAACCTGGTGCAGATCGGCCACTCCTGCACTGTCGGCGAAGATACTTTGCTATGTGCCCAGGTTGGCCTCGCAGGGAGTTCGCACATTGGCAATCGGGTGATACTGGCCGGACAAGCCGGCGTGGCTGGTCACCTGACGATTGGCGACGATGTTGTGCTCACCGCCAAGAGCGCAACCAGTCACGACGTGCCTGCAGGAAAAGTTATTTCAGGGATTCCTGCTTTCGACAATCGTGATTGGTTGAAATCTACTGCCGCCTTTCGGCGTCTGGGCGAGATGCAGCGGAGAATCCGAGAGCTTGAGAAGAAGATCGCGGAGCTGCTTGGGAAGAAGAGCGGGGGCGAGCCGCTGTAACGTCCGATAAACTTTAGTTTGTCGCGGGTTGCTGGAACTCAACGTAAACGACTAACTGAAGTTTATCAGACACTCTTCTACGTAATCGCGCCACCGTCAACGATTACCACTTCCCCATTCATGAAGCTATTGCGATCGCTCACCATAAAGGCTGCATACTCCGCGAGCTCTTCCGGGCGCCCGAGGCGGCCGGCAGAAGCCCAAAAGTGATGCATTTGCAGTAAGCGCTCGGGGAGTGCCTGCGCCAGGTCTGTATCGAAAATCCCGGCGGCGATCGCATTAACTTTGACGCCAAAAGTGCCTGCCTCACGCGAGAGGCATTTGGTGAATCCGATCATCGCAGCTTTTGAAGTTGCATAGTGAACCGCGGTAGGTAGAGCCCTCATAGCGCCGATAGAGGTAATATTGAGAATGCTTCCCTTCCGCTGCCGAATCATCTGCTTGTAGATAGGTTTGGTTACCGCGAAGAGACTGCCTACATTCGTATTGATCACTTCGTCCCAGGCGCGGTCAGTGGTAGTGGCGAAATTATCGCCACGATTAATGGCGGCATTGTTAACCAGAATGTCGATCCCGCCCCACTTCTCCACAACCTCGCGCGTGACCTTCTTTAATCCCAGACGGTCGGTAACGGAAATCTTGAAGCTGAGCGCGCGCCTCTGGTGACCTTCAATTTTCGCCCTGGACTCGGCGGCCAGATCGTCTCGGGTGTTGTAGTTGAAGGCGACATCGGCGCCCTCACGCGCGAAAACTTCACACAGCGCCGCACCGATTCCGCGCGTGCCTCCAGTGATAAACGCGCGTTTACCTTCGAGCAATAGGCTCACTGTCTGGTTTGTCTCCTAAAAAGCCCGCTTCGAAGAACGCAAGCGGGCATCTGAAATATGATTCGTTTGCCGGAAGATTAAACTCTGAAAACTTCTAACAGTCAACGAGACGCCAGCAAGGTACCGATTCACTTTGCCAGCAGCGGGAAACTAGTGCGCGCGACCGTGTGTTGGGGACGGTGGTAATGAAGGTCTTGTCAGACGGGAGCAACCTCGGCCAAAACAACTTGTTCCGTCGCCTCGGTTGAAGCGGGAATCAGGGCGGTGATTTCTTCAACAATATGGCGAGTGGCGTTTGGAATAGCCAGACCGATCGTCGCGGCACGCATAGCCGAGTAGTGGGCCGTGTCTTCAACCATGCGCCGGATCACAGGTACAACATCGCTGGCCCGTTGCAACAGCACTCCGGCGCCGCGTTTCACCAGCAGGCTTGCCGCCCCAGCCTCCTGCGGCATCGGTGCGGTAATCCCATCCGCGATAATCGGCAGGCGGCAGGCGAAGGCTTCGAAGGTAGTCAGTCCGCCGAGCTTGGAAATCATAACGTTTGCCGCGCCCATTAACTGCTCGACGTGTTCTGAGTAGCCAATGACCTTAATGGGAAAAGAAGCGCCTGCGGCAAGCGATTCAGCGTCTGCTCGTAGCTCTTCATTTCTACCCGCCAGGAAAATCGCCTGGACCTCCAGTTGCCCACGAACCAACTCGCGGAAGATCTGGGGAATGTTGCCGCCGCCTTCCCAGCCCGCGTTGACGAACACCGTGAATTTTTCCGGGTCCAACCCCAGTGCGCTTCGCGCGGCCTGCGCGGCTTCTTCACCCGGATAGGCAAACTTGTGATGGACAGGCATCCCTGAGATCTTGATTCGCTCCGGCGCAATTCCATAATCCACCAACTGCCGCCTGGCTTCATCGCTTGCCACCAGGTAAAGCGTCACATCGTCGCACGCCCAGCCTTTCCAAAAACCGTAATACGGATCCGTAACTACCGATACGAGCGGAATTCGATCGGCGAGTTTCAACTCTCGGAGAACCCGACCGATGAGGTGCTGCGTTAGGGGATGCACACTGACAACTACATGCGGGCACCAGCGCTCAAAAAGTTCAACCACATACCCAACACATCGCCGGTGGAAGAATTCTCTGGTTTCCGGCCGGAACTTATTCATGCCCCAGTAAACATACTTCATCCAGTGCTGCTTGTTTCTCAGGAGCCAATTGTAGAGCCCAACCAGCTTCGCTGTTATGGAGTGTGACTCTTCAACTGCACGGACGACGCGAACAGCATAGGACTGGCCGTCGAAGAACTTCTGCACGCCGGCGACGATCGCTGCCGCCGCCGACCGATGTCCACCGCCGGTGTCGGATGAAAGAATTAGAATTTTGGGAATGCGCTGCGACATTGATCAATTTGAGGTCTGAGATCTGAGATCTGAGATTTGAAGATTTGAGATCTCGGCTTAAGTTACGCTTGAACCGTCATCCCCTCAGGTTCGGGCTGCAGTCGGTCCACCTGCTTCCGCGCCTTCTTCATTTCTTTTTCGAGTTTCTTGATCTGAATCAGGTGCCCCGGATTGAACGGCAGCGACGGGTAGTAACTGTTT
>DASXQM010000079.1:0-5799 GCA_036507195.1 Pyrinomonadaceae bacterium
CGTAGCGACCGGCGAGACACATACTGTGCGGGAGTTTTGTGAGCGCGCTTTCGATAAGGTTGAGCTCGACTACCGCAAGTACGTGAAGACAGACGAAAATTTCTATCGTCCCGCAGAAGTTGATCTGCTTAGGGGCGATCCAGCCAAAGCGCGGCGAGTGCTGGGTTGGAAGCCAGTACATACATTCCAGCAACTGGTGGACGAGATGGTTGAATCTGACCTGGCCAGCGTCACTCGCCTCGGGGATAAGTCTCCCTCATTCGCCGACGGCAGCGCCGGAGCGGGAGTTGCTTAGGCGAGCACACGAGAGAAAGCCATTTCACGCTGATGAAGATTTCAGTGGCCATGTGCACCTACAACGGCGCCCTCTACTTGCGGGAACAACTGGACAGCATCGCCGCGCAGACGCGTCCACCTGATGAGCTGGTTGTTTGCGACGACCTGTCGGCAGACTTGACCTGCGAAATCGTCACCAGCTTTGCTGCCTCAGCGCACTTCCCCGTTCGCCTTTATGTCAACGAACAGAATCTCGGCTCAACAAAAAACTTCGAACGAGCAATCGGGCTCTGCGAGGGCGATATCATTGCGCTATCAGATCAGGACGACGTTTGGCTGCCGGAAAAGCTGCGTTGGTTCGAAGATTGTTTTCAACGAAATCCCAACGTGGGACTGGTGTTCACAGACGCAGAAGTAGTGGACGAGGATTTGCAACCTCTCGGCTATCAGCTTTGGGAGAGCATCGGCTTCGACAGCATGCACCGGAGGCTTGTGCGTAATGGCCGCGTGCTCGACGTGTTGTTGCCCGGTTGGACAGTGACCGGAGCAACGATGGCTTTCCTCGCCAAGTTCAAGAATCTGGTGTTCGATATTCCAACTGACCTGCCGCTGATTCATGATGGTTGGATCGCATTGCTGATCGCTTCGGTGGCCAAGGTTTCTTTTATCGAGGAGCCGCTTATCAAATATCGTCAACACTCGCGGCAGCAAATCGGCGCTAGGGAAAGAAAGCCTGACGAAAGCGGCGGCCCGGCGGGACTCAGCGGCGTCAAGGAGGCAATGCGACGCACTAACTCCTACCAGGAGATGATCGCGATCGGCATGCAAGTGCAACAGCGTTTATCGGAGCACCGCGACGATTACAATAGCGACGACGCTTTATCCGGGCTGACGGCCAGACTAAGCCACCTGCAAACGCGCGCAAAGTTACCTCAGCACCCATTCCCACGCTTCACATGCGTAGTCAGGGAGCTGTTGACCGGGCGCTACCATCGTTACTCACACGGTCTTTTCAGCGCCGCGAAAGACCTGCTATATCAAGGCAGGGAAAATCCTTCCACCTGAAAGCCAAATAGCTGTTCTCAGGACTTTAGCATTAATTCGATGTTCGCTCGGAGCGCGCGGGAGTCTACCTTCAGGTCACCGGTATGTGGATCGTCATGGCGGTCCGCAGGCTCGCAACTCTGGTAGAAGTAATTGAGATTTAGCGCGGAGGCCAGTGTGAAGTAGCAGTTATTGACGCGGTCGGTAACATGACGTAGCTCTAGTACATTAGTGCCCGGACTCATAAATAGTATGTTCGTCAAACCTGCGCCGTGATTGGAGACGAGGTAGCGTGCCCGGGAAGCGATCCTCACCTGATCTGCGAATGAATGGTCCTCGGAACGGATTATGCGAAAGTCGAACTGCCGCAAAACTTCGATAACCTTGTCTTCGTTGAAAATCCTTCGCTTCGGCGCCAGACTGCGGCTGATATAAACGCGGTCAGTTGGCGACTCGCCGGGCCCGCCCGCATAGAATCCGACCAGAAGATCTCTCGCCCCCTGGATTAGCTCCTCGTTGTAATGTCCCGACGGCGCTGTCTGCAACGGCACAATGAGTTTCTTGCAGAAGAGGACTTCGCTCGCGTCGATGTACTCTACGCTCCCAATGATGAAGGGCTTCAGCGATGCTTGCACGAATTCCAACTCTCTGTATTTGTGAGGAAGAAGCAGCACCAGATCTTTCAACCGCTCCCTTATCGTGAATAACCTCGGGAGGACATCCGCGAGCCAGTGGAAATATCCCTCGCTCCAATCGTCAACCACCCAGGCGCTCTCTCTCTCAAATCGTCTGCGCCTTCTGAAGAGGTAGTTGTTGAGAATGAACTTCAGTACACTTCTTCGTTTCCAGTTTTCCCGGTTAGCTGGAAATGCAAAAGACTCGGGCAGCATTTTCCCTTTCTGGAAGAGTATGCCTTCAGCGCTTACTCCCACGTTCTGGAGTTTGAGCAGTTTGGTTTGTGGAATCACCCGTTCAAGTTCATGGCTGAACAAGCCTAGATCGTCCTGATTGAAATTAACTGGCAGCTTGCGCCGCGACAGGCTCTCAGGGCGAAGCACTTCCATGGGTGGTGAAGAATAGATTCTCATAGGCAAACTGGACGGCCACGCGTTGTTCCTGCATGCAAAAGTCACAGCCTGTCGGGGCGAAACAGGAAGCCATCCACCTGATACACCTCTTGCGTCACTTGGTTCGACCATGCGGCTTCGATCCCGTTTAGTCTAAAACCGAGGCTGTAGAGGTAGGGGAGCATGTCGTAAATCAAAGGTTCTTGTTCGTAACTCCTAACCACAGACATTTCTATTTATTAGGATGTTCGCCCCGATGTCGAAAATGGTGTCTACTTTGTAGAGCTCCAGCAGCGTTGATAAAGCGTGTTCCGGCCGCGGAATGTACCACCGCACGTCAAAACCCACGAGCTGGCCTGCGCGTTTGAGAATTCGTTTCGTTACCGCACGCATATGGGGGATCATTCTATGGGATTTGGTGGAGAGGTCAAGCATGATGCCAAACCGCAAGCGCAACATCAAAGCGATAAAACCTGGCGGTGCCTTTGGTTTACTTCAGAGGATTGTTTCTGCAACAATGCGCAGCCGCTCTGCGGCAGATCCTAAGACTGGAGCGATAGGTCAAGCGCAGTTTAAGACGTCCGGTGATTGTGGCGCGGGTTGTATAGATTCAGGCAAAGGATCGGAAAGTGGGAGTTCAGTTATCCATCATTATCGTCAATTGGAACGGCGGCGAGCTGTTGCGAAGCTGCTTCAGAAGCATCGCCCAGGCGCCGCCCTCTGTTGCCTATGACATCGTTGTCGTGGATAACGCTTCCTCCGATGACAGCGTCGCCTGGCTGCGCTCAGCCGAAGTCGCCGCACTACTGCCCGGGATTGCCCTGCACGTGATCGAGAATCTCGATAACGCCGGTTTCAGCAAAGCCAACAACCAGGCCATCGCTTTCAGCCAGGCGCCTATGCTCTTTTTGCTCAATCCGGACACGGAAGTGACTCCTGGGGCGATTGACACCTTAATAGCTTGCCTCAACTCCGACGAACGCATCGGTGCTTGCGGCCCGCGACTACTCAACACTGACGGCTCTTTGCAGCACAGCGTTTGGCGCAACCCGCCCACGGCATGGGAAACCGTTGTCTCAGGAGTTGGTCTATGGCGGCTGATCCCCCGGCGTCTGCGCGGCGAGTTGTTGCTCGGCGGGCATTGGGATCACACGACGCGTCGGGCGGTGCCAATGCTTTTCGGAGCTGCGGTTCTCGCCAGGCGCGCGATGATCGATCAGGTCGGCGGTCTGGACGAACGTTTCCACATGTATGGTGAGGATGACGAGTGGTGTCTCCGCATCACGCGAGCAGGATGGCTGTTAATGTTCGAGCCCGCCGCGGCTGTAGTTCACCATGGCGGACAGTTTTCGCTCCTACGCTGGGACAGCCGGGAGAAGTTGCGCGTGAAACTCAACTCATCTTTTGATTTTCAGCGACGCTGTCTGTCACGCCGGCAGGTGATCGCCAACCTGCTGGCCGGCTGTGCCGTCATGACGGCGCAACGCGTGTGGCGCAATCTGCGCCGCCTGCCGACTCAGGACGTAACTATCACTCAGGAAATGTACTGGGTTGAGCTGAAACGCGCGGTGAGAGAGAAATGACCCTTGATGCTATCATTGCAACTAAGGTAACTAAGCATCGATGTGAGTTTTTGAAACTGAGCTACTTGAGGACGGGATGACGAAAGCACTGATCACAGGAATCACGGGGCAAGATGGATCCTATCTTGCCGAACTGTTGCTGGATAAAGGCTATGAGGTTCACGGGATCATTCGTCGGGCTTCGACGTTTAATACCGGGCGCATCAATCATCTCTACAAAGACCCGCACGTGAATGGCGTGCGTTTGTTTCTGCACTATGGCGATATCGCGGATTCAACCAATCTCATCAAGCTGCTCTATCGCATACAGCCAAATGAAGTTTATCACCTCGCTGCGCAAAGTCATGTGCGGGTGAGTTTTGATATTCCGGAATACACGGGCGACGTGACCGGCCTCAGCACTGTTCGCATTCTCGAGGCCATTCGCCAAACCGGTGTTGAGTCGAAGTTTTATCAGGCCAGTAGCTCCGAAATGTTTGGCAGAGTGCGGGAGACACCGCAATGCGAGACCACGCCTTTTTATCCACGTAGTCCCTACGGCGCCGCCAAGTTGTATGCTCACTCAGTTACAGTTAACTATCGCGAGTCGTATGACATGTTCGCTTGCAGCGGCATACTTTTTAACCATGAAAGCCCGCGCCGCGGCGAAACGTTTGTTACCAGAAAAATCACTCGCGCCGCCGCGCGCATCAAGGCGGGGCTGCAACAGAATCTTTATCTTGGCAATCTTGACGCTCAGCGCGATTGGGGTTACGCCAAAGAATATGTTGAAGCGATGTGGTTGATGCTGCAACAGGACAAGCCCGACGATTATGTGATCGCCACCGGCAAAACTCATTCTGTAAAAGAATTTTTGGCAGAGGCTTTTTCATATATGGATCTCGACTGGCAAGACTATGTCGAGTTTGACGCTAAATATGTGCGGCCCGCAGAAGTTGATGTGCTGATTGGCGACGCTTCGAAGGCAAAGCGCGTGCTTGGTTGGGAACCGAAAATGACGTTTAAGCAACTGGTGCGGCTAATGGTTGACGCCGACGTTGCCACGATGGATTCGAAGGAGCACGAAGTCTTCGGTGATACTGATTCGTCGAGTACGCTCTCATCAGCGGGCTCTTGAGCCCACAGCGAGGGACCGGGTCTGCCTAATATTTCGCCCGGCGCGTTAACTGAGAACACTATTTATGGCCGAATTGAGCGAAGGTTTTCCCTACAAACGTGTACTCGTCACCGGCGGCTCCGGTTTTCTCGGCGGCTACGTCGTTAATCGCTTGCAGCAGTTTCGCGGAGTGGAAGTTCTCATTCCCAGCCACAGCGAATACAACCTGGTCGAGGGATCCGACGTTGAGCGCTTACTTTCCGCAACGCATCCCGATTTAGTTATCCACCTGGCGGCGGTGGTGGGCGGCATCGGTGCCAATCAAAAGACCCCGGGAAAGTTTTTTTACGAGAACTTAATGATGGGCACGCAGCTTATTGAACAGGCACGCCTGCATGAGGTGCAAAAATTTGTGGCCCTCGGCACCGTATGCGCTTACCCCAAATTTACGCCGATACCTTTTCGCGAAGACCAACTTTGGAATGGTTACCCGGAAGAAACCAACGCGCCATATGGTTTAGCCAAGAAAATGATGCTGGTGCAGTCGCAAGGATATCGGCAACAATACGGCTTCAATTCGATTTTCCTCTTGCCGGCGAACCTTTATGGACCGGGCGACAATTTCGACCCTGAATCATCGCATGTGATTCCGGCACTGATTCGTAAATGTATCGAAGCCAGGGAGAGTGGCGCGACATTTATCGAAGCTTGGGGAACTGGAAATGCTTCGCGC
>DASXQM010000080.1:0-9887 GCA_036507195.1 Pyrinomonadaceae bacterium
GGCTAATTACACCCTTTCGAATCCTGGCCCGCTTGGCTCAGCAATTGAGCGCGGTGGACTAAAATTGGCCACTCTTTTTTCGACGGTTTCCAGAAATAAGGATTTGCTAAACAAAATTGGTAGGCGGCGTGGGGAATTGAACCACAGCCCCTCCCGTATCAATCCGCGAGCCCGCGCCGCATATAACGCGTAATGCGTTTTTACGGCGCAAGAATTAAGTTCAGCGGCTGAACGTACTCTATCTGCCTGTCATATGAAGTGACGGCGAGCTTGCCTGACTCGATCATCCCTACCGCCTGCTCCTTTTTCACGAATAGCGCTCTGAGTTATGGCCTTCGGAAAGGTCCGCCTTGACTCAAGATTAATTTTGCACCTTCTTTTCATTGCTCAAGGCTTGCAACCGACTAAGATTCCGAGCCCCCCGGTCATTGCCAGCGGGACGCGCTGAATCCCTATGAACCCGGCTGCCTCAAGCCACTCGGCATACTCGGACCACGTATAGTTACATCCGCCTTCCGTGGCTATCAGCATGTTTAGCGAAAGAAGCGCCGCCAACTCCGGCCCGGTCTTTTCATCATTCATCATCACCTCACTGGAAGCGTCTCCAGCCATTGACACCAGCCTTCCCCTTCCGCGCCCAGGAGCTCAACGATCTCGTTCTTAGAACGGGGACGCTGCTCCTCCATCTCGGACTTCCTGACGAGCTCCCTGAAGTCGAAGCCCTCCAGCGATGCTTCCTCATGGAGAAGACGGGCGGCCTGCGACAGTAGTGCGATGTGAACGAGAGTCTCGGCGACCGAGCGGCTCTCTGGCGTGGGACGATAGCCGTAGTCCTTTTCAGGAATATCTTCAGCGATCAGAATTGTGTTTTTGCGCACCGTGCGCGCGCTCTCTACCAACTGCTTTAATCCGTAAAGATTCATAGTTCCTCCTATGTTGAGTTGCCTACTTCGGGACGCACAGTGCGGCGTCGAAATTTAGTCGTTTGCGGACGGCGACCCGTCAGCAAGATTGAAGCCGAAAAGACGGACTCCTTTCTCAGACCTTGGCCTGTGACTACTGCTAGGTTTGAAGAAGACATACGTCCCAGGTCCGAAGCGGAGATCGCGTTCAATCAATTCGCCGCTGACAACGTAGAGCTCTTCTCCAGCCGCATCATGTTCATCAACATGCGGCCATTCACCACCAGGCGAAATATCGACGACCCAGACTCGAACTCCGTCGGTACTTGGCAGATCCGGCGATAACAACCGCTTCCCACCTCAACCGGAGCTACGTCGTCGACCCGTATGGCTTCGAGCATTTCGGCGATACCCTTTGCGAATGGTTGTGTGTTCATGACTTTGTCCTCCAAACAAGTGCTACGCGCAATGCGCAAGTTCCATAGCCGCCACTCGTCGGCCGAGTGAGACTGCAGACGAAATATCCGCTACGGATGTGACTTCGAAAACGGAATCCAAGCGCGTTATTTCCAGTATCCGTCTTACCAGTTTCGTGACGTTTATGAGCCTGAACTCAATTCCTTTTGACTGAGTTTGTTCGCGCAGCTCCAACATCACACCCAAACCGCCGGCATCGATTGTGCTTACCCTTGCTAAATCGAGCACGACCGCGCTGACCTCAGGTTGTGAATGCACGGCATTGCGAAGCGCTGCGGTTTCACCCCTCACCACTCTCCCTTGCCGGCACAGGATGGCGACAGTCCCCAAATTCTTAGCGTGTACCTTCAGCATAAGTACCTCCTTCACTCATTTGTGAACATCGGACCCGTTCACGATGGCTTGTCCTGTCAAGCACGACGACAATTCGTCCGGGGTTGTTTAGTTCTCACCACCCACCGCCCAACGCTTTGTACAGAGCGACGAGATTGACGCTGGCCGCTGCCTCACTTTGTGCTAACTCGTTTTCGCTGTTGTAAAGTTCCTTCTCAGCTTCCAGCACCGAGAGAAAATCAGACAACCCGGCAGTGTAAAGTTCCTTCGCTAACTCGACTGAGCGTCGATTGCTGGCTACCGCCTTCGCCAGGATTGCTCGCTGCTCCCGTTCCCGCTCGTACGAGGTTAATGAATTGTCGACGTCTTCCAGCGAATGTCTCCACGTGTCTTCATACACCAGTATTGCTTGATCGAGCCTCGCATCCTGCGCCTTGATGTTCGAACGGATGCGCCCGTGGTTAAAGATCGGCAATTTGATACCTGGTCCGATCGAAAAGAAGTTGCCAAGACCAAGCGTGAGCCCGCCGAGCGACGTTGCGGTCCGGCCCAACAATCCGGTCAACTGAAACTTGGGGTACAACTCAGATTTGGCGACTCCGAGTTTTGCGGTCTGCGCGATTATCTCAGCTTCCGCTCGCCGGACATCGGGGCGCCGGCGCAAAAGTTCCGATGGCAGTCCGACGGGAACTTCGCGTGGCGTCGCTGGGATCGGTTCGACAGCTTGCAAGTCCGAAAGCAGAGCCCCCGGTTGCTTTCCGAGCAGCACTCCAAGCCGATGAGCGGTGTTGGCGATCAGAGATTCAAGCTCCGGCACTACCGCCTCGGTCAAAGCGAGTTGTGCCTCGGCGCGCGACACATCAAGCTCGGTCGCGAGTCCGGCCTTCGCTCTGACAGCGGTCAGGTCGCTGGTATCACGCTGCGTGGCGATGTTGCTGCGCGCCACTTCCAGTTGTCGTTGATAACCGCGGAGCGCGATGTAATTGCGCGCGACTTCGGCGATTACCGTAACCATCACATCGCGGCGAGATTCTTCAGCGGCTATGACCTCAGCAGTAGCAGCCTTGACTGAGTTCCGCACACCCCCGAAAAAATCGAGCTCCCAGTTAGCATCGAATCCGATTTGAAACAGACCACCTTCGACGGCGCCGATGGACTTGGGAGTCTGAACCACGGTGCGCCGGCGAGTAATCACGTCACTCTGTTCGATCGTCGGGTAACGGGCCGAGTTCGCGATGCCATGCATCGCCCGCACTTCATTTATTCTCGCGTCCGCAATGTTGAGGTCCGTATTTGCAATGAGCGCCTGCTCGACTAGCCGATCGAGCTGCGGGTCTTGAAAGTTCTTCCACCAGTCTTTCAGTTGAGCGACCTGCGGGCTGACGCCCTCGGTCGGAGAAGTACTCCATGTTTCGGGGACTTCAACCCGGGGCTTCTTAATCTGCTTCTGCTTCTTCGATTGGGCCGTCAGCGATGCGGCGCTGGCGCTCAGCAGCAGAACAAACAGCGCACAGGAAGGGAGAGCCTTTAGCGATCTCATCGTCCACCAACCTTGGCCACTACCGTATTGTCTAAGCCGTCAGTCGAAATGAATACATCCATCTGTTGCCCGACGCGAAAAGGAACTTTGGTCTCTTTGAATCGATAGATGACCTGTAACACCCGGGTATCCACACGTTCCGTGCTTTCGCCAGTGAGCGACTTCTTCGGGACGACGTACGGCTCAAAGCGCACAAATTCCAGTGCCACTCTCTGATTGCTGTTGCCGCGCTCCGCTGCCTGGGCCGGGGCCTCAGCGCGAACCTTCCAGCTTTCGTTTTCATCGACGTCAACACGAACGTTAAGTCGCCTCGTGTCGCCCATCACAATCAACGGCTTGGCGAGCGCTCCCACTTGCGCGTACTCACCAGATCGAACGTTCACTTGCAGAATTTCTCCTGCCGCCGGCGCGCGCATCGTCAACCGTTCGATGTCCGTCTCCAGCCGTTTGAGTTGAGCTTCGGCGGTCGTCACTTCAGCCTTCGCGATCTTCACGTCTGGCGTCCACGCGCCGGCTTTCAAGAGTGCGAGGGCCGCCTTCGCTTCATCAAGCCTAGCCTCGGCGGCTTTCGTGGCCTGGCGGCGGCGCTGCAAGTCTTCTTCTCGGATAGCGCGACGATCTGTCACACTCTCGATCAGCTTCTGCTGCACGAGCGCGTCGGCAAGCGCGGCCTCAGCTTCGCGCACGCGCGCCTCGGCCGGCGGAATTTCTTCCGGTCGCGGTGATTGTTCCAGTTTCGCTACCCGACTGCGCGCGGCTTCAACAGTCGCCTGGCGGGTCACAAGCTCCGCCTTCAGATCACGATCATCCAGCGAGAACAAAGGTTGACCAGCGTTCACACGATCGCCCGCTTTGACGTACACGTGTACGACCAGACCAGGGACCGCCGTGCTGATCGAAATATTCTCCGAGCTCGCTTCGACGAGGCCGACTGCTCCAACCGAATGCTGAAAGCCAGCCGTTGGTGGCGCTTTTGGCGGCGTTGTTGAACTCTTTACCGTCCGCCATTTCCATGCTGCTGAGACGGCAAAGATCAAAGCCACCAGTGCCAACGCGGGCACACCAAACCTTTTCATGCGAACACCTCCTCCCGAACTCTTTGCGGGGGAACGAACTCAACTTTCGATTGCGTACGAACCTCGGAGTCCACGCCCAAAATGCGCCCGTCGTCCATCCGGGCAATGGTGTCGGCAAAGCTGAATATTCGATTGTCGTGAGTGACCACGATAACCGCACGCTCCGGCCGCACAGCTTCTGCTGCCAGCAACTCCATTACAGCGTGACCGGTATCAGCATCGAGCGCAGCCGTAGGCTCGTCGCATACAAGCAAACGAGGCTGGTGAATGAGCGCGCGTGTCAGAGCAACCCGCTGCTGCTCTCCGCCGGACAACTTCTTCGGCAGGGCGTTCAACCGGTTTCCCATTCCCAGCGTCGTCAGCAGACGTTCAGCTTCCTTGACGGCCTGACGCCTTGGCACTCCAGCAGCGAGCAACGGCACCGCGCCGTTCTCGGCCGCGGTTAAAGCCGGCAGCAGATTGTATTGCTGGAAAACAAAGCCAAGATTCTTGCGGCGGAAGAGAATCTGCTGGCGACCTGGCAGACGCTCGATTTGTTCACCCAAGACTCTGACTTCACCCGCGCTGGTGTTCAGCAAGCCGGCGATAACGGAAAGCAGCGTCGTCTTTCCGCAGCCACTTGGCCCAACCAGCAGAGTCATCTCGCCATATCGGACATCAAGATCTACGCCGCGCAGCGCGAGTACTTTCCCGGCTCCGTTTCCGAACTCCTTCTGCACCCCGCGGCATTGAACTGCGATTTCTGAACTCATCTCTTCTTAACCTCGAAAGACTTCCGCTGGCTCTAAAACCAGGACGCGCCGGACGCTGAGCAAGCTGGCGAGAATAACGACCAGGAGAATGGCTACACCGACACCCATCATGTTCTGCCACATCAAGACCAGGCCGCGCGTAGCCGGGTTGTTAAGCGTAATCGCGAAAAATAAGGCGCATAGCCCGGAGCCCACCGAAAAGCCAAACACACCTACCGTTAACGCTTGCAGAACAATCATTCCGGTTATGCGCCAGTTGGTGACACCAATCGCCTTGAGGGCGCCGAACTGCTTGAGGTTTTCGATCGTGAAGATGTAGAAGGTCTGTCCGGCCACGACAATCCCGACGATCAGTGCGATGGCGATCGTGATGCCGAAGTTCACCGGAATACCGGTGTGCTTCAGGTAGTAAACAACACAATCCCACTGAAACTGTTCGCTGGTCCGCGCGCGCAATCCAGTTTGCGCCTCGATGCGGCGGCAAAGCTCAGTGACATCCACTCCCGGCTGCGGTCGCACCAGTACGTAGGAAAGTTGTGTCCGCTCGCGCCCGACGAAGTTCACCGCCTGGCTGTAGCGCGTGTGCATGACGGGCCAGCTTACGAAGGGCGCGGAAGCGTCGGAGATGCCGACAATGGTGGCCCTGTGATCGTTTACTTCAAGCGTACGGTCAAGCTGCAGCGGCTCGTCGGGAAACAGCAGCTCATAGCCTGCTTTGTCGATCACCACGGCATCGGGCTCGCGCAGGCGTTCCCACGATCCGAGCAGCATCTTGCGGGGCGCACCCGCGAGCGTGGCGTCGTCGAGCCCCAAACAGAACGACACGGCGAACTTGCCGTCAAGCGTGCGGGCGACGGGACTACCTTTGAAGAGCTTCACCGCCCACTGCACGCCATCCACGCCACGCACGCGCGTGAGGTCGGTATCTTTGAGCGCCTTGGTTTGCTCGAAATACTCCGTCTTGGGATCCATGACCCAAATCTCCGCATCAGTCACATCTTTGATCTGGCTGCCGGTGCGTTTTAGAATTCCCGCGAAGATGGACGTCTGGTTCTCCAGCAGGAAGGTGCAAAAGGCGATCGTGAAAATCAGGCCCAGATACTTGGCCCGATCACCGGTGAGCATCTTTAGCGCAACGAAGTTCATTCGGCCCTCACAACTTCTGTTCAATAACCTTCCAACCCAACGACGGATGAAAGAGATCCAAATCGACAACTCAAACCGTAATTACTCGGCAACGTGCCGTCCAATTCCTCAGGTAGTTTCCAATCCGAACTGCTTGCGAACACCTTTGTCGAGAAGTCCCTGAGGAGCAAACTTCCTCAGCAGCGTAAGAAGTCTGGCCTCGCGCCCGCCTGGATAGCGCAATCGCGGAGCGCGACTAGTTAATGCCGCTACGACAACGGACGCCACCTTGTCACCCTGGGCGCCAGCCTCGATGTTCTTTGCCACGGCGGCCAGGGCGCGATTGCGTTCCTGGGAATACACTGCCTGCGGCTGAGTAACCAGCTCACTATTCTTGTTGAGGTTTGTCCGCGTGAATCCGGGCTCAATCAGCGAGACGCGAATGCCAAACTGCCTAACTTCATGGTCCAAGGATTCCGAGTAGCCTTCGAGAGCGTGTTTGGTAGTGGCATAGATTCCCATGTACGGTGCCGGCAGGAATCCCAACACTGAACTGATGTTGACGATGCGCCCGTCGTTTTGTCGCCGCATGATCGGCAACACCGCCTGACACATTCGCAGAACTCCGAAGAAGTTGGTCTCGAACAATGCTTTGGCTTCATCGATGCTTGTTTCTTCGAGGGAACCAAACAGAACTGAACCCGCATTGTTGATGAGAGCATCGATTCGGCCAGCTTGATCGAGAACGGCTTGCACACCTGCATGCACTGATTCCTCGTCGCGCACGTCCAACCGAATTAACTCCAAGCCTGTTGGAAGCTTAGGACGACTTTCTCTAACAGTTCCGAAAGTTCGAAACCCTTCCTTAAGCAATCTTGTGGCCGTCGCCAGGCCAATGCCGGATGAGACTCCGGTGACTAGCGCTACTTTCTGCTCCGCCATCTCCTTAGCTCCTCTCGTTCCGTCCCTCGCTTGGGATGATATCCATCATCCTATAACGTCAAAAAAAGGGTGGGTGTTTCAATTACAGAATGCCTTGATATAAAATTCCTTGGAAGCCTCGAGGATACGCTTGCGCGATTCCGGGTCGACTGCCGCTCGCGCCACGTTCAACGCGCCCACCATTCCTGAAAACAGAACGAGGCAATTTTGTTCCCGCTCCTTGTCCGTGGTTCCCGGCAAGAATCTGGCGAGTCGCTTCATGCGCTGTTGAATAGCTCGATCAATTTCCACGCGAACCGCGCGAGGATATCGCACGATTTCCGAAGTCAGGGCAGCAACCGGGCATCCTTCGGCCGGGTTCGCGCAATGCTCAAGGCTCAGGTAATGCTTGATTATCATTTTGAGTTCGGTACCGGGCTTGGCTTTACTAACAGCCTCAATAAACCCTGCTTCTGTTTCATCGAAGCCTCTGGCAATCGCCTCAGCCAGCAACTCTTGTTTACTGTCGAAGTGTTTATAAAAGCCTCCATGCGTCAGGTTCAGCTTGCTCATCAGGTCTGCAATGGCCACTCCCTTTCCGCCCCGCTGGCGGAACTGGCGCGACGCGGCCCGCACGATACGCTCACGCGTCTCCTTCTTGTGCTCAGTTGAATATCGCATTCATGAGATGATATACATCATCCATTATCGCGTTGTCAAGTCCCGTTCAAGGAGGGAACATCCGTTGGTGGTGTATAACTTCCTCCATTCGCAGGTTGCTAGACCCACTGCTTTTGTAATAACTGCACCCAACAAAGTCGATGGTCAATGGAAACAGATGATAGATTGTACATGCAATCAAAAGCTTGCATTTAAGAGTCGATGATATATGTCAAGGCGTATGGGCAGCGTGTGTTAAGATGGTTTCGTTATGAGCAAATCTTCGAGAACCTTCGATAAGGATTTATTCTTTCGCGCCCTGGCTGACTGAACGCGCCTTCGGTTGCTTCATCTGATGGGTGAGGATGAAGTTTGCGTGTCCTTCTTCGTGGAGATCCTTAAAACTAACCAACCAAAGATCAGCCCGCATCTGGCCTATCTGCGTAGAGCGGGAATCGTGGGAGCAAGGCGGCAAGGACCCTGGATGCACTATCGTATTGTCGAACCCTCGGATGCGGATGCGGCGCGGGTACTGAAAGACGTTTTGGTTTGGCTGGCTAACGATCGTGAGATGCAGCGCGATCGCGAACGATTGGTGAAGGTCTGTTGCGCACCGCAGCTTCCGATCCGGATTCAAGGCGCGCCGCGGCCAGCTACTTTAACCGCGAACGTATAGAGACTGGAAAGCTGCAGCTGAGGGAATGCTTCTACCACTGGCGCAAGCGGGCAGAGATCGTTTAAGATGCGCACATTCGCCGCGAGATTTGCGCCAACCTCATGGTCCAATAACCCGCGTAAGTCATTGATAATAAAGGGGTTATCGCCCGCTTGGCTCAGCAACAGAGCACTCGTTTATAGGTTGCATCGATAAAGAATTTACAAAACGGCCTTTCGTGAGTTGCGGACTTATTGCGGACTTTTCCTAGGGAGTACGTAAATACGCTAGCGCATAGGCTTACGATAGTTATGGATCGCTAACCTTCCAACCAGACAATTCGGGCCGCACGGGTCGCTTCATAGACTCTCCGGTTGCCTTCTTGGCCCAATAGCCGGTTCTCGCCATGGAATATCTACCGTGAGGACATGCAACATAAATTGGCTGTCGCTGCCCAGCTAAGATCAGCGACAGTTTCTCGCCTTACCATCCCTCCCGCTTGCCAACTACAATACGTGTTCTACCGTTTCGGCGCGTCGCACTTTGATTTTCACTTCCACCCGTGACCCGAGCCGGTTGATGATCGACATCAGGCGATCGACGGTGAACCGCCCGAGGTCCGCGTTGCGGATGCGCGAGAAGTCGGCCGCCGCAATCCCGGTGCGGCCCTGTGCGCTGCGGACGCTCAGGCCCTCCCGGTCGAGCGCCTTGATGATTTCCGCGGCCAGAATTGCCTTGAACTGATCGGCATCGGCATGCTTGTGTCCCAGGTCGCGAAAAACATTTCCGCTTCCCTTCACTACCTCTAGCTTTTTGCTCTTCATCGCAACATCTCCTTCAGTCTTTTCAAACGGTCCTTCACCAGATCGATTTCACGTTTGGGCGTCTTGATGCCCTGCGTCGATTTCTTCTGAAACGCATGGACAACCCAAATGTCCTCGCCTAGCTGCACGGCATACACCACCCGGAACGCGTCCCCCCTAAATGGCAGGGCAATCTCGATCACGCCCGACCCCATCCCGTGCATCGGTTTCGCAATGTCCGCCTTGCCGTCCTCGGCGGCGATCGTCAAGGCGGCAAGACAAATCGACCTGGCCCCATCCGGGAACGAATCGAATTCCTTGAGCGCCGCTTTGATCCATGAAACGGGCCGCGTTCTTCTGGTCATTTGCCGTCGGTATTGATCGTTTCACTAATTCGCCTCCACATACGTACGTTGTCATATCTGACAACACCTGTCAAGCGTGGTGAAAGAAGTGAGGGCTTCAGGCAGGGCGGGTGCATGGTCAAGTGCTTTTGGACAGCAAATCGCCGAAGTCAGCTACCGGTATTATCAGGTTAAAGGCGGAAGATGTAATCGTCGTTCTTTTTCCTATCAGTTTGAGATGGCAGTACCCGGAAGCGTCGTGTATTAGAATGAGTAAAGGAGGAGATGACCCAATGGAA
>DASXQM010000081.1:0-3234 GCA_036507195.1 Pyrinomonadaceae bacterium
CATAGATTGTGGTTCCGTTTAGAATTGGGACTTGTCCCACGTGGCTTTGCACAAAAAGTGTTTCACTGTATCAGAACCGCGACCGGACCGGGGTCCCCGCGCGGGCAGCCCGCGTGGGGTGGTGGTAGCGACCGGCCAAAGATTCAATCTGAGAATTGTCGCTTAGACAACTATTAATTCAGTATCAGGTTGCGCTCCAAAAGGTGAGTATTGGGGCCGGCAGTTCCGTATTCGTCGCTCCCCGTTCCGTATTCGTCGACCCACGATGCCAGAGTTTTGCTTACCCGGCTTTGTCGTCAGCAGGTAGCGAGCTGCAGCGCCAAACAAATACAGAGCGACCGGGTCCGGTTACAATAAGCTCTTTTGTATTGATCACGGACCAGGTCGTTACCGCTCCCCGTTCCGTATTCGTCGACCTACCCAGCTCGGCACGATCACTGAAGCCGCGACACCAGGCCGCGAGATTCAGCTCGGCGTGCGGGTTTCTTTCTAAAACCGTTGCGCCGCCTTTTGAAATCGGAAGCAGATATTCTCATCGAGCGTGGACAAAAGGAACAGCTGAGACTCGCCGACGTGCGACTAAACGTGCGACTATAGATCGAATATGACTGAAAAGCCGCCCGCGTCGAGGACCCGCCTGCTTCCCTTACTGGTTTTCTGCGTAGCCATCGCCGTCTGGTCGGCGCTGTGGGTGTTACAAGTTTTTCCCCCATCAGTTTTCCCGTCACCGCTGGCTGTAGCGAAGGGTTTGGGAGAAGAGGTTCGCACCGGCCGGCTGCTCGGCGATCTTGTGGCCTCGCTTTTCCGCGTTACGACTGGATTCATGCTCGCGGTGGTTCTCGGTATCCCAGTCGGGCTGTGGCTGGGTCATCACGTTCGTTCACGTTTTGCCTTGCTTCCGGCGATCAACTTTTTTCGCAGCCTATCGCCCCTTGCCTGGATACCGTTCGCCATTCTTTGGTTCGGCATCGGGGACCTGCCGGCAATCTTCCTGATCTTCATGGCCTGTTTCTTCCCGGTCGTCATCGCAACCGTGGCGGCCGTTGCGAGCATCCCATCGGTCTACTTCCGAGTCGCGCGCGATTACAGGTTCAGTGGCCTCGAACTATTAACGCAAGTGACCTTGCCGGCCATTGCGCCACAGGTCATCACTTCTCTGCGGGTCACAGCAGGTCTCGCATGGCTGGTAGTAGTGGCGGCTGAAATGATCGCCGGGCGCGACGGACTCGGTTTTGCAATCTGGGATGCGCGCAACGGCCTGCGAATGGATCTCCTGGTCGCCGGAATGATTGTTATCGGCGTAATCGGCATGGTGATCGATCGCGTCCTGATGAGGCTCACGAAGATTCCCAGCGTCAGATGGGGATATGAAAGATAAGCTGTTGCGTATCGAGGAAGCCTCTGTGACCTTCGGCTCCGTCGAAGTGTTCCGTCAGCTTTCTCTGGAAATATCCAGGGGCGAATTCGTCGCCGTGGTCGGTCCTTCCGGATGTGGAAAGACAACGTTGCTCAATCTGTTTTCGGGTTTTCTTAAACCATCGTTGGGAAGCGTGATGTGCTCGGGCCGTGTGCGCATGGTTTACCAGCACGACAGCCTTTTCCCCTGGCAAACGGCGGCTCAAAATATAGCGCTGGGGCTGCGCGATCTCAGTAGTGAGGCGGAGCGCGAGCGGCAGCTTAAAGAGATGTTGCGGCTAATCAATCTGGAAGAATTCGCCGGACACTATCCGCATCAACTATCAGGAGGCATGCGCCAACGAGTAGAACTAGCGCGGGCACTCGCTGGAGATACAGACATCCTGCTCCTGGACGAACCGTTTTCATCGCTTGATTACCTAACTCGCCTTCGTATGCGACGAGAGTTGGCGCGCATGCTCGAAGAATTGCCACGAACGGTTGTGCTCGTGACACACGATATCGAGGAAGCTGCTCAACTTGCAGATCGCATCGTGGTGCTTTCCGATCGTCCTGCTCGTATCTGCCGAGAGTTGCGCGTAGCTATTCCCCGCCCGCGCGAGCTGACGCATCCACAAGTCGTAGAGACGGTGCATGCCATCCTGGCCGAATTCGGACTAGAACAGGATCTGGAACGGGATAAGGTCGTGGTCTAAACTGCGCTGGTCTTGAGCCTTTGGTCTTGGGCTTTTGGTGTTAGGTCTTAGACCGAAGGCCCAAGACCAAAGGCCAGGAGTCCGCATTACCACTGGAGGGAATCTTTATGTTTCGCTCGCCCGCTACACGCTGGGTGGTTGGGACCATCGCTTTCATCGCAGTCCTTGGCGTGCTTAGATTTAAGCCGTGGCACTACGGCTCAGTTGGGGAAATGTTCAGCGGCCGATCTAAGTCCACGCGACAAGAATTGAAGGTCGGTTTTCTGCCCGTTACCTGCCATCTAACCTGTCCGGTAACTGATTTCGCCACCAGGACCAGCACTGCCAATCGGTTTGAGTCACAGCGGTTTACTGACTTTCCCACGGTTGTTGAGTCAGTGAAAGGCGGACGTTTGGACGCGACCTTCATGATTGCGCCGCTGGCGATGAAGCTTCGCGAACAAGGCGTGCCCGTTAAGATAGTTTATCTGGGACACCGTGACGGTTCGACGGTGATCGTGCGTAAAGATCTCCCAGCGCAAAGCCTGCGCGACCTGCGCGGCAAGATCTTCGCCATTCCCAGTAAGTACAGCAACCAGTACCTGGTGATTCGCAAGTTAATGGAGGATCAAGGGGTCAAGCCCGATGAAATCCGGTTCGTGGAACTCCCGCCGCCGGACATGCCCGGAGCGTTGGCGGCTCGGGCCATCGATGCTTACTTCGTGGGCGAACCGCACGCGGCCAAAGCTGAACTCGACGGCAGCGGTCGCGTTCTCTACCACGCCAAAGATATCTGGCCTCACTTCATCTCCTGCGTGTTAGTGGTGACTGAAAAGCTAATCCGCGAGCGACCGGAAGTGGTGCGCGATCTAGTGCGCGGCATCGCCGAGAGCGGTGAATGGGCAGAGGGCCATCGCCTGGAAGCAGCAAAGGTGGTCGCACCTTATTTTCGGCAAGATGAGAAAGTCATTCGCTACGTGCTGACGCAGCCACCTGATCGCGTCAGTTATCGAATGCTGACGCCGACGGATGAAGACTTGCAGCAGATCAATGACATGGCAGTGAAAGCGGGAATCCTGGAAAGACCAATCGCCATGAAGGACTTGATTGATCGGCAGTTTATTCCGCTCGAGATCAAGCCCGC
>DASXQM010000082.1:0-23757 GCA_036507195.1 Pyrinomonadaceae bacterium
CCGACCTGACAACTTCATTTGCATCCATGAGAGCAGGTGCGGCGTTGCTTTCACCAGCCTCGCGGAATGCGGTCTTCCTGCTCGCGCTCTTCGGCTTTGGCGCGAAGTCCGGAATCATTCCCTTGCATGTCTGGCTACCGATGGCTCATCCCGTCGCACCCAGCCACGTCTCGGCGATCCTGTCTGGCGTGGTGATCAAGATGGGCATCTACGGTCTGTTACGCGTGCTGCTCGACTTGATGGGCGGCGGTCCAGCCTGGTGGGGTGGCGTAGTGCTGGGTGCGGGCGCGGTTTCGGCATTGCTCGGAGTGCTTTATGCCCTGATGGAGCATGACCTCAAACGGCTACTGGCTTATCACTCGGTCGAGAATATCGGCATTATCCTGATTGGAGTTGGCGCCGGATTGATTTTTCACAGCTACGGCTTGATGTCCCTGGCTGCGTTGGGCTTCATCGGCGGTCTCTATCACACCATCAACCATGCGACCTTCAAGGGCCTGTTGTTTCTCGGCGCTGGTTCGGTGCTGCATGCGACAGGTACACGCAACATGGAGAAGATGGGGGGCCTGATCAAGCGTATGCCGTGGACTGCGCTGTTCTTCCTTATTGGGTCGGCTGCTATATCGGCGCTCCCGCCCTTGAACGGATTCGCCTCAGAATGGTTGGTCTTTCAGACACTGCTTGGAGGTTCCAATATCCCCATCCCCGAAGTGGGGGTTGTGATGCCTCTGGCAGTGGGAATGCTGGCGCTGACGAGCGGACTGGCGGCGGCTTGTTTCGTTAAGGCGTTTGGGATCACGTTCCTTGCGATCCCACGCTCGGCTGAAGCCGAGCACGCTCGCGAGTCACCAAGGTCGATGGTTGCCGGGATGGCGATCCTGGCGATCGCTTGCGTCGCGCTGGGACTTGCTCCCTTCGTCGTGGTGCCCAGGCTTGGCCGTGTACTAGCCGGACTCGGTGGCCTGCCTGACACACATGCAGCCTTTACGCTCAACCTATCCCTGGTCATCCCTAATAATTCTGCGAGCATGTCGCCCACTCTCATGGCGCTCGGTCTCCTCGTGTTGTTAGGGCTCGTGCCGTTAGTGATGCTGGTCTTCAGGGTGAACCGGCGGTTACGCGTGAGCGACTCATGGGGCTGCGGGCGCGTGGGGCAGACGCCTCGAATGGAATATACGGCTACTGCCTTCGCCGAGCCGTTAAGAAGAGTATTTGCGGAACTCTACCGACCAACCAAGGAGCTGAGCATAGACTTTCATCCAGACTCGAAATACTTCGTTCAGTCAATCGAGTACCGGAGTGAGATTACGCCCTGGTTCGAGAAGGCGTTATATGGACCACTGCTCCGGGTTATCCGTGTTCTGGCGGAACTCACGCGAAGGCTGCAATCCGGTTCGGTGCACATTTATCTCTTCTACATTTCCTTCGCTCTATTGATCCTGCTGCTTATCGCAAGGTGGTCTTAACGATGAAGGGTTACCTGCTCGAAATCGGTCAGGCGCTAATCGCTCTCATGCTCGCTCCCGGCCTGGTTGGGTTCGTGCGTTGGTGGAAAGCCCGTCTGCAAGGGCGGCGCGGAGCCCCGCCATGGCTGGTGTATTACGATCTGCGGAAGTTATTCGGCAAGGAGGTGGTCTTGTCAAAGAACGCCTCCTGGATCTTTCGCTTTACGCCGTATCTGGTCTTCTCCACCACACTTGCGGTCACGATGCTCATTCCTCTTGTCGCCGCTCCCCTTCCTTTCGACCGCATCGGTGATCTGCTCCTGGTCGTTTACTTGCTTCTGCTCGGTACTTTTTTCCTGGCATTGGCGGGCTTGGATCCGGGGACGGCGTTCGGCGGCATGGGCGCGAGCCGCGAAATGACGATAGCCGCGATCGCTGAGCCGACGATTGCGCTCTCGATCTTCGGCCTCGCCGTGGGAGCCGGTTCAACCAACCTCGGACGCATAGTAGCGGAAACACTCGCGCATCCCAGCGCCGCGATAAGTCCTGGTCACCTGTTGGGTTTCGCCGCGCTCTTTATAGTCATGCTGGCTGAGACTGGGCGATTGCCAGTAGACAATCCTTCAACGCACCTCGAGCTGACGATGATTCACGAGGCCATGACTCTCGAGTATTCAGGCCGCTACCTGGCGCTAATCGAATGGGCGGCTGCATTGCGTTTACTTATCTTCTTCTCGCTGCTGGCCAACATGTTCGGGCCTTGGGGTGTGGCTACCACGCTCACTCCGGTGGCTCTCGGGATGGCTGCGGTTGCGCTCGTCGCGAAACTGGCCGCCCTCGGGATCGTTGTCGCCCTGTTGGAAACGCGCATCGCCAAGCTGAGGCTTTTTCGCGTACCCGAACTGCTGGCCGTCTCGTTTGTGCTGGCCCTTCTGGCCGTAACGTCATCTTTCCTGTTGAGGTGATTTCAGTGAACAGCGACCTCTTTGCCCAACTCACCGCGCTCGGTTCGAGCCTTAGCCTGCTCGCCGGGATTGCCCTGCTATGGAGACGCAGTCTCGACGCCTACATCCAGGCATTCAAGTGGCAGTCGGTGGTGTTGTCCGGGATGTTCGTCCTGGTCGGTTACGCCGGGAGTGATCGGCAACTCTACGCCATGGCCGCTTTCTTCTTCGTACTGAAGGTGATCGTCATTCCTCATTATCTCCGTCGGCTAGAGGAACGGGTCGGGGCCGAGCGAGAGTCGCAGCCTTACGTCAACATCGCAACGTCGCTGATCATCTCCGGATTGCTCGTGCTGTTGGCCTACGCCATCACGCGTCCACTCGTAGCGGTAAGTCGCCTACCCACGCGCGGCGCGTTGCCGCTGGCGATGGGGCTGATCTTCGTCGGACTGTTCGTCGTAGTAACGCGACGGAAGGCGCTGACGCAGGTCGTCGGCTTCCTGGTCCTTGAGAACGGCATTGCGCTACTTGCCATGCTCGGGACGTACGGTATTCCGCTGATCATAGAACTCGGCGTCTTTCTCGACGTGCTAATGGGCTTTCTGGCGATGCAGGTCTTCGTCTATCACATCCACGGAACTTTCGAATCGATGGACGTGGAACAATTGAATCGGTTGAAGCATTGATAGCGTTGGGTCGTCTGGCAGATTCGCATACAGAGCCGCCAACTGTCGCCCTAGTGGAGGTGGTGAGTGAGAAGAATGGTTGAGTTTCGCGCCTACAATCTGAAACAGGATAGTCGTGATGAGTTTCACCGGCTCGTTTCTGAGGTCTCTTTTCCTCTGATGCAGCAATGGAGTGTTGACGTAATCGACTTCGGCCCTTCGCTGCATGACGAGAATTCCTACTACTTGATTCGAGCCTATGCCAGCTTGGACGAACGGCAATCAAGTCAGGACGCCTTCTATGGGAGTTCCGACTGGAGACGGGGACCGCGGGAGGCCATTGTGGCTTTGATTGAGAGCGATACGTCTGTCGTGATTGAGATGGAGAGTGCGGTGGTTGATTCTCTTCGAAAAGCTTTGTGACTGTTCGCTGACGGAAGCGCTTCGCGTTGCCAAGATGAATTTTCTTCTCCTGCTACTTCCTTCGCTGCTCGGTGCGCTAACCGCGATCCTTGTTCGACCTTTCAGAGCCTGGGTTGGTTGGTTGAACGCATTCCTCTCGCTCCTGGCGTGCGGTGCGGCGCTGAGTTTTGCCGGCGACGCAATAAGTGGAATCGGAGCACCTGTCTTCGGGCCGGGCGAGTTCCTCCGGACGGATGGTCTCTCGGCCTTACTGATGGTGCTGGTCACGTTAGTTTCAACGCTCACACTTTTCTTGAGTCCGGGATTGGGCCGGCAGACACGCTACGATGAATCACAAATGCGGCGCTACCACATCTTCATCAACCTCTTCATCGCCGCAATGCTGCTGGCTGTGAGTGCCAACAATGTCGGCATCATGTGGGTCGCTCTCGAGGCAACGACGGTCTTCTCGGCTTTGATCATTCCGCTTAGACTCAGCAAAGAGTCGGTCGAAGCTTCGTGGAAATACATTCTGATCGGCTCAGTTGGTATTGCCCTGGCATTCGCTGGAACTGTGCTGAGTTATTTCGACTTCGTGGCGCTTTCGGGCCGCGTCGAGAACGCATTGAATTGGCCGGTGCTGCGAGCGACGGCTCCTTTGCTACACCCGGAAGTGATGCGCCTGTCGTTCGTCTTCATTCTCGTCGGCTATGGTACAAAGGCCGGCATCGCCCCTATGCACACGTGGAAGCCGGATGCGTACGGCGAGTCGCCGTCGTCGCTTGGCGCTCTGATGTCTTCGGCGCTTTTTGCGGTGGCGATATATGCCCTCCTGCGCTGGAAAATGGTGGTGGACGCGTGCGTTGGAGGCCACTTCAGCGACAACCTTTTGCTCGCGCTCGGCATGCTTTCGCTGCTGATCGGCTCATTCAGTGTTGTGCTCGCGCGCAACTGCAAACGGTTGCTGGCCTATTCCGGCGTCGAGCACGCGGGGTTGATCTGTATCGGTCTGGGCCTCGGGCCGCTTGGCGTTTTTGCCGCGCTCCTGCACCTGATCAACCATACGGCTGTGAAGTCGTTGCTGTTTTTTCTCGTTAGAGGAATTGAGTTCAGGTACGGCTCGCCGCTGATTAAAGAGGTGCGCGGGATGCTGAGGGTTATGCCGTGGACGGGCGGGTTGTTCGCGATCGGAATACTGGCGCTGATTGGACTCCCGCCCTTTGGACTTTTTGTTTCAGAGTTCGCTCTCTTCCGCGCCGGATTTGCCACTAAACACTATTGGCTCATGGGAGCGACGCTGGTGTTACTAGTCGTGGCTTTCATCTCGTTTATCAATCACCTGAACAATATGCTCTACGGTTCAGTACCCGAGGGAGTGGATGTCGGCGAGCTGGATAGCCGGGCTTGGCTGATTCCTTTGTTAGCGCCACTGTCATTGCTCGTCATCCTCGGCTTGACCATGCCGACGCCGCTCGGAATGCTACTAAGTCAAATCATGGAGATTGTTTCCAAATGACCGACTTTTCCACTTTACAATCGGCGTTGGCAAAGCACTTCGAGAGTAAGGCGACAGATGTCCATGTCGAGCGTGGTAACGAATTACATTGCCGAATCGCTCGTGGCACTGCGCGGCGGCTCGCCGGGCTCCTGCGTACTGACTTCGGGGCCGAGCTCGCCCTCATGGTAGCGAACGATCGACCGGACAAAGCTGCTTTCGAGATCGCCTACCTCTTCGCCAATACTCGTGAGAACTGGTTCGTGCACGCTACCAAGGAAGTCGCGCGCGAAGACCCGGCGATAGTATCGATGGCAACTCTCTATTTTCCCGCCTCGCGGTTCGAGCGCGAGATCAGAGACCTGTTCGGCATCGAAGCAATGGGTCATCCGGATCCAAGGCCTCTGGTGCGGCACGCCTTCTGGCCGAAGGACTACTTCCCGTTACGCAAGGATGCCGTACCGCCGGATCACTTGGAGGACGATGGTACGCCGTTCCCGTTCACGCCAGTCGGGGGCGAGGGCGTCTACGAAATTCCGGTTGGGCCAGTACATGCCGGCATCATCGAGCCGGGCCACTTTCGCTTCAGCGTTATTGGCGAGACCGTCATCGACCTCAAGATCCGGCTTTACTTCACTCATAAGGGGACGGAAAAGTTGTTCGAGGGACGCCTGCCGGTGGACGGCGTGGAACTGGCCGAACGGATCTCAGGCGACACGACAGTTGGCCACTCGTTAGCCTACTGCCAGGCGCTCGAATCGCTCGCTGAGATGGAGATTCCCAACCGCGCCCGTTATCTACGCGTCATCCTGCTCGAGATGGAACGGCTCTACAATCACATTGCCGACTTCGGCGCAATTGCCAACGACACGGGTTTCGCCATCGCACATGCTCACTGTTCCCGCCTACGCGAGCAGTTGCTGCGCTTGAACAAAAGGCTGACTGGCAATCGTTTGCTGCGCGGTGGGGTTGTTCCCGGAGGCGTTTGTTTTGACTTGCCAGACGGACTCGACCTCTCGGCTGAACTCTACTCGATCCTGGCTGACTTCAATGAGGTCGTGGACATCAGTTTGAAGAATACGATCTTGACAGACCGGCTTGAGGGCGCGGGCTGTCTGACTTGGCAGACCGCAGTCGATCACGGAGCCCTCGGCTATGTCGCGCGAGCCTCGGGAGTGGACATCGACGCTCGGCGGGATCACCCATTTGCGGCATACGGCGAGCTCGACTTCCAAGTGCCCGTCTATGAAAGCGGGGACGTTTACGCGCGGACCATGATGAGAGTAAAGGAGGCCGTGCAGTCAGTGGCGCTGATCCGGCAAGCGAGCAAACGGCTGGCCCTTGGACCACTTGCCGCGCCGCTGGGACCGCTGCCGCCGTTCGAGCCCGCCTTCGGGATTGTGGAGGGTTGGCGTGGCGCTATCATCCACTGGCTCATGGTTGACAGCAAAGGAGCGCTCTACCGCGTGAAGGTCAAGGATCCGTCGTTCGTCAACTGGCCGCCACTGTCGTTTGCGGTGCTAAAAAACATCGTGCCTGATTTCCCGCTTTGTAATAAGTCCTTTAACCTGTCATATTCGGGAAACGATCTTTAGAGAGGGCCAAGTAGGGGAAGACGAAAAATGAAAAGCCAGTTCCAGCCCCTACTGGATCCAAGTCGAGCGAGGCTGTTGCAGTTAGGAGTGTAGAAAATGACTTTGGGGTCAGAAACGGCGTTTGCCTCATAAATCAGCTCAGAACCCGACTTTTGGGGCAAAGCCCGTCGCGAGTTTATTTATACGTCACCGACCCCGTGAGGTCGGCGGCGCTAGCCCACCATCATCAGGATCTTCGATAGCATTCGCTCCTGGTTGTGACTCGGCGGTGGCACGGGTGAGTTCGGCAAGTCGGCTAGTTACCATGGCTGCTAACTCGATTGACTCCGGCATGAATTTCAAATATCGCTGTGTCTCTACGATCGACGAGTGCCCCGCGTATTCCTTAATCCCATTCAGAGGCACGCCCGCTAAAGCAAGATTCGTCAAGCATGTGTGCCGCAGATCATGAGGGCACCAGCCACCTGGCACCTGTTGTCCATAAACTACGCCGACACTTTCCGAAGCTGTCTGAAGTGCACTTCGAAGCCAGTGGTCGGGGCGCTCGATGACGATAGGTGCGTTTCCGTCCTGCATACGACGCTTCGCGATTAAGGCGGCGGCGGCCGGCGCTTTAATGGAGCGCCATTTTTGGGTTTTTGAAGAGTAGAGTTTTACAGTCCCAAATCGTTCGCTGGATTCTTCCCATTTCATCCGCAGAATTTCCGCCATGCGCCCGCCAGTGATCAAAGCGATTCGAAAGAAGAACAGGGCATCAGCTAGTTCACGCTTACAAGAGAGAGCTACTGAAATCTTGGAAATCTCTTCATCGGAGAGGACACGGTCGCGCTCTTCTTCTGATTTCTTTGTAAGGGGACTTCGGGGAACCTTGTAGGTTCTAAGATCCGAACACGTTCGCACGGCGTGATTCAAAGCAGCCCGGATTGTGTTTAGCCCACGTCTGATGGTCGCCTTCTTTAGGGCTTGGCGATTGGTTTTGCCGCGCTCCATCTCAGCGGCCATCCAAAAGACAAAATCATCAGATTGAATTGTGCTGACATGACGTTCGAGGCCTGCGAACTCACCCCAACGTTCAAGAGTTCGCATGTGGCCCGGCATGTTACGCCAGTACTTGCTATCGTCGGTCCTATTTGCTGCTAAGTTAGCCTTGGCAACTTTTAGGTAACTTGCAATCGCGCTGCTGATAGTAGTTTGAGCGACCGTGGGCGGCGGCTTGAGACCATAGCGCGCCTTCCACCCCGATGTCTTCAATGCCGCCAGAGCTTGTCCAGCCTCGGCGCCTTACTAGAGAAACTAAACTCCCGGTAGCGCGTGCGCGTCCCGTCTGGTTGTCGGAGCCATACGTCATACCCCCAGAATTCTCCCTTAGAGCGCTGCACCTTTCTAATCTGGTTTGAGCCCCTCGTCCGTTCTTTGGGAAAAATAATTGTGGTCTTGCGGTCGGTCACGAACATCACGCAACCGGAAGTACGGTATCCGAAGAGCTTGAGCGCGCTGCCTCCAACTCAATCTTTCGTTCAGCCGCTGCGATATGCCGGCGCGACATGTTGATTGCATCAGGATTGACCGAGATTGAGTCAATGCCCCACCTGACCAATTGCTCGACATACTCCGGATAGCGCGAGGGAGCTTGACCGCAGATTGAACAGGTCAAGCCGAGATGCCGACAGCCTGTGATGATCTGCTCAATCGCGGCGAGCACGGCTGCATCACGCTCGTCAAAGAGTGGCGCGCACAGTTTGCTATCTCGATCAACGCCGAGCATGAGTTGCGTCAAATCGTTCGAGCCAATGGAGACGCCCGTGACACCAAGCGCCGCATAATTGTCGAGCCGGTGAACGATTGATGGCACTTCGGCCATCACCCATAACTGGCTGCCTCGGCTCCGTGTTCCTGCTTCATCCATGATCTTCAAACACTCTTCGAGTTCCCACGTAGTGCGTACAAATGGAAGCATAATTTGAAGATTATCGAACTTATCGCGCACGCGCTTAATGGCCTCAAGTTCGAGCTTGAAAAGATCAGGTTCGCGCGTGTAGCGGAAGACTCCACGGTAGCCGAGCATCGGATTCTGCTCGGTGGGCTCGTACTTGTCTCCGCCTTTGAGCTGGCGCACTTCATTGGAGCGGAAGTCCATTGTGCGGTAAATCACAGGACGCGGCGCAAATGCGGCAGCAAAGTGGCGCAACGAGTCGGCCATCTTTCCAATGAACTGCTCCGTCTCGCCCTCTTCAATCATTGCGCGCGGGTGGCGGCCGTCTAGAGCTACAGGCAGCATAAACTCGGCGCGCAGGAGTCCTACGCCGTCCACATCGAGAGCCGCAACGCGCTCGGCCTCATCCGGCACTGCGAGATTGACGTAAAGTTTAGTGGCAGTGACGAGCGCCGCGCCCCGCGTTTCACGCTCAGCAACTTCCGCAGGTTCGGGTTCCTTCTCGGCACCCATATCGCCGCCCTCATAAACGGCACCAGCCCCGCCGTCCACGGTGACGGTTATGCCGTTCTTCAGCAGCTCAGTTGCGTTACCCGCGCCGACAACGCAAGGCAGACCCATCTCGCGCGAGACGATTGCCGCATGCGAGGTCGCCCCGCCTTGCTCAGTGACGATTGCCGAAGCTTTCTGCATTAGCGACATCCAGTCGGGCGCAGTCATCGGCGCGACGAGTACTTCACCTTCCTTAAAGCCAGCGCTCTCATCGGGCGAGTGCAGCACGTGCACAGCGCCGACAGCTACGCCGGCGCTTGCTCCCAAACCCTTGACTAATTCTCGCCCCCGCGCTTGCGCGGACTGTCCGCCGCCACGCGCTGCCTCGTCAAGCGTTTTCCCCTCATTGGCGCTTTCCGACGGAGCAACCGTAATGGGGCGCGATTGCACGATGAAAACTTCCTGGCCTTCGACGGCCCACTCGATGTCCTGTGGCTCATCGTAGTACTCTTCGTTGCGGCGTGCGATCTCGACCAGCCGCGCGATTTCATCGCCAGTTAAAACCGGAGCATCTGCTTCCCTCTCGTCCAACTCCACGCGGCTGTCCGCGCCGTCATCACTTCTTACAAGCTTGAATGCTTTGTGACCGATGCGTCGTTCCTTAATCTCTCCCGTCTCTTTGTTGACGACAAGATGATCGGGCGAGACTTGGCCGCCAACGACCACTTCGCCCAGGCCCCAAGCTGCTTCGATCACGATCACCGAAGTGTCGCCCGTTGCCGGATCGGAGGTGAACATCACTCCTGCCTTGTCACTGTTCACCATCTTTTGCACGACAACCGCGATGGCCGGCTCGTCCTTCATCTGCTTGCTGGCGCGGTAAATGATCACACGCTCGCCGTACAATGAGGCCCAGCAGTCACGCATACGGGCGAGCAGGTCGTCGGCGCCGCGAACGTTCGTAAACGAGCGGTTCATACCGGCGAATGATGCGGCCTTGGTATCTTCAGCCGTTGCGGACGAACGCACCGCGACGAACTCAGCATCCGTTTTGCCGCGCCTCGATAGTTCAGTGTAGGCATCGCGTATGTCCGAGATTATCTTATCGGGGACAGAGGCTTCGCTGATCCATCTTTGGATCTCTTCGGAGGCAACACGAAGGTCATTCGTTTTACTCGCATTGAGATCGCGCAGCCGCGCTGCTATTTGCTCTCTCAGATCATTCGCGTCAAGAGATGCTTGATAAGCGTCAGCCGTGACAACGAACCCCGGCGGGACAGGCAACTCAGCGCGCGTCATCTCGCCAAGGTTTGCACCTTTGCCGCCAGCCCGCGCCACATCGTCACGACCGAGTTGTTCGAACCAGGCAACAAATGATGTTGAGACTTTATCCGACATCTCATTTACAACGACAGTGATAGAGTTTGCAGCAAACGTAGTGACTTGGGCAGCATACTATTATGACGAGTCGCTTTCGGCATATATAAGCGTGCCGTCGTAAAAAAACTTATCATACCCTCAATGCCATCAGTTTCGGATAGCGGCGATTGATGGCAAAGGTAATCGTTTATTGCAGAATCATCTTGGCTGTTTGCCGGAATCTGCGTCTATACTTTTACGAGCCTTAGGCTCCTCATCAGGTCAACGCTTTTTGACCGGAGACTGACGGGACACTTACCGTCTGTTTTCATGAAATCATCTCTTCGAGCTTTTGCGAGCCCTTCGCTTTGAAATACTCTTTTTGGTGATGAGGTAAAGATCGCCTTCTCTGCCAAATTCGCCGAACGCTGCGTGCTTTCCGAAATCGATCGCCTTAATAGTTGGGCGACCGATGTGCGCATAGATCAATCTTTTTACGTCGTATTTCCGAGCCTCACTTGCCACCTGTTCGACCGACGTATGACCGCCCACGCGGCCTCGGAAAAGGATTGGCCGGTTCCACGCGGCAGCTTCGGCAAACATCAGGTCCGCTCCTTTGGTCCAACGCGGAAATTTCAGAAACTCCGGCGCCCAAACAATCTTTTTGCCGTTCGCCTCGATTGTATAGCCGCAAGTGTCATGCGAAGTGTGAATGACCGAGTGAGGCTTTATAGAGAGGTCATCAGACGAATGGCTGGTCACCGCGGGTTCACGGCCCATCGACCGCGCCATCTTCCGAATCTCGCGGATCAGCTCGCCTCGCTCATCTGTCACTAACCATGAAGCGAGTTTATGCTTTGGCGCTGTGCCTCTACCATCGATCAGCACAAGCGTCTTGCCATGCTGGACCAGCAAGCCGGCCGGTTCGTAACGAGGCGAGTTCATCGCGCCGACGCCAAGCAAAGTTAGTCGCAGAGTCTTGGAAGTTTTGCGGTACACAGCGTTTCTTTACTAAGATTTGATTTTGGCGACGTCAGCATGAACGACAACAATCCTCCATTTTCATTTCTCAATACTAGCATTCGCGAAGGCAAGCCGCGCCAACGTGCACGCTTTACTAAAGCTTGTTGCTAATTGTGATCGTTCGCGCGAAGCCAATCGGTGGCGGCATGACTGTTTTCACACTGGCTACTCCGAGTGTCCAGGACGAGGTGCGTAGCTTTGGAAGAACTAGCGACAGGTTCAAAATGATTGCGTTGATGTAAATAGGTTTCCCATGTCGCGTCAGAAAGCCCGTCTTTAAGAGTGTCGCGCCGGTCGAGCCGCTCATGAATCAGGTCGGTTGGTGTTTGACACTCGATCAATCGCCACTTTGCGCCATTCGCGGTCGCCATCTCACGTACCAGCGATCGATCTTTCGCGCGCTGAAAGGTCGCATCGAGAATCACACCCTTATCCTTGTTAAAGAAAGTGTGTCCTTGTTCCATGAGCTTTTGATAAGTGAGGCGACCGGCCTCAACATTGTATATTCCTTCCCCATATCGGGATGATTGCTTTCCACTTCCGAAAAGCGATTTACGTACGGCGTCGCTCGAAATCACACGTAACCCCAATTCCTCTGCAATGGCCCGAGCCACGGAAGTCTTTCCCGTTCCTGAAAGTCCGGCAACACCAATGATGGTTGGCTTCGTTAATGGAGCGGCGTAACGCCTGGCGAGATCGAAATAATTCCTGGCGCGCGAGGCTGCGACTTCACGTTCGTCTTCACTGAACTCCGGCTCATCAAGGCGAAAACTGAGGACCTTGCCACGAACATATGCGCGATAACACTTATAAAACGGAAGGAGGATGAAGATCTGGGGATCGGCAGGGTGCGCCTGATAGCGTTCACTAAAATAGTAGCCGAGATCTGGTCTGCCTCGTGCATGGAGATCCATTGACAGAAACGCCACTTCGCTCGCGACATCACCGCACCGAAATCGCTCGTTGAATTCAATGCAGTCGAAAATGCAGATGCCATTCGTAACGCAGATGCTCTCGCAGCGGACGTCGCCATGACCGTCGCAGATTCGACCATCGCGCACGCGTGCTTTTAATAGATCATCTAAATTATCGAGCCAGCGCGTGGTCTGGGTGCGAATGAAGCCATATTCCGGTGCTGTGATCGTACGACTGATATAAGGAGCAGTCTGAGCAAAATTCTCTTCCCAGTTACGTCGAATCAATTCTGGACTTCCATAGGAATCAATTTCAGGTCCTCGCATCGCCTCTTGATGAAAGTGGCTCAACCTGTCAGCAATTCGATCAATGATGGATTCGGTAATGACATTTCTCGCAACCATGCGATCGACCATCAGATCGTTGGGAAGCCTCTTCATCAATACGCCGTAATCGACGACGCGTCCCACATCGGAAAGTTGAAATCCTGACTCAGTCTCAACAATGGGTTGAACGCGAAGATAAATATCCGGGCAGAGTCGTCGATTTAATTTGATCTCGGTTTCGCAGGCGTGGCGGCATTTCTCAAGCGTCGTGTAGTCCAGAAATCCAAAGTCAACAGGTTTCTTCAACTTGAGCACGTGCCGTCTGCCAAGCAGCACCACTGAGATGTGAGTCTGGATCATGTCAATCGGAGGATCGTCTGTTGCCCAGCCGCGAGCATTAAGGAGGCTTTCGACCATAGCAAGCCATGATTCCTTATCGGCACGCAGGTCTAAGTTATGATCTTCCATTTGCGCAGCCCTTCTGCTCGATCTTGCTCTTAACGACTACTGGCGTTGCGCCGCGGCCCTTGACGAGTGGGCTTTTCTTTGACTGACTGTGTCAGAGGCTGGTTCCAGCCAGCGGTTAGCGCACGAGAGGCCTTGATGTCGGCGACATTCACGACAAACTCTTCGGCCATGCTCACGCGATCAATCATTTGCCGAAGCGTTTCGTCATCCAGCTTTGATGGATCAACACCGCTGCTCTGAAGTTCGGCGCGCAGGTTCTCGATGGAATTTGTCTTGCGGTTGTAAACGTCGGGATAGAGATGCAACACACCGCCCTCGATTACTTGCGTGTCATAGTTAATGTCAACGAAGAGCGGCGCGTCTAATTTCACCGCCAGACGATCTTTGCTGTTTCTCGCATGATCGATTTGCTGCTTCGACACGGGAAGTGAATGCGCGGCGATGATCTTCTCGGCTAAGTCAAAAATATCGTCGGTAAGCAGTCTTACGCAGCCATGCGAAACCAGATGACCGATGTCGGAAGGCTTCAGGGCTTGATGAATGAGAATGCCATTACCGAGCGGAACCTTGATCTTTCCGAGCGGATTGCGCGGATCTTCCGCCTCGATCCGCTCGCCTGGCGAAACCTCGTGTTCATTTACCCAAGGGCTGTCGGGAGGAACCCACTCCGGGTTAAAGACGATCTGCGTTGCCCGGCGCAGGCTTATAGGTATCGGAAAGTTTTTGCGACCGATGCCGATCTGATAGGTCTTGACCTCTTTGCCGTTTTGCCAGAGGGTCAACTGGAAGGCAGGAACGTTAACGGTGATCTTGATGTCGGGCTGACCAGGTTGGAGCGCGGCCTTCTCAATCTTCCCGCCGGTAAGTTTATCCGAGCGGGCCGACTTATCACTGTGCGTTGGCGGGATTCCTCCAAAGGTCAGCGCGGCTTCGGTGGTCAACGCCATCGGCTCAGTTTCCTTCTTCGCGCCGTTTGGATAAAAGGCTTCTGCCCACACATCACCGGCAAAGTCAGCTCCGATCTTCAATTGAGTCGAGAACTTTCCACTGGCGGGGTCAGAAGGAGCTTTCAGCGTCTTGAGTTCGATGTGACGACCCTCGACGAAAACCGGTCGGTACAAAATCTTCACTGCCGCCGCGCCTGGCGCAGTCACGGAGAGCGTAATCGTATCCGAAGTCGCAACCTTCCACTCTTCATCGCTCTGCGCAATCGGCGTAGCTTCAATGGTCGGCTGTTGCGGCTCGATCGTCTGCTTGGACTTCTCCTCCGCTCGGGTACAGGCGATGAGTGAGACGGAAAGTAATATCGGAGCGACGAGCGCAAAGATTCTTCCACGTGAAATAATGACGATCGGTTTTGCTTCCGCTACTCGACCCAACACCGCTCCATTCTGTCCTCAGATCTCCCAACACAAGTGATCTTAGCCCTCTTTTGTCTGCTTCTGGCGCACGACCTCGACCGAACATGGCGCATGACTAACCACTGACTGTGCCACGCTGCCTAAGAGCAATCGCTTGATCCCTGTATAACCATGTGAGCCGATGACGATCAGATCGGCCTGCCATTCTGTTGCTTCATCAATAATAACTGAGCGAGGGTCACCATGGCGCACGGCCATCTCCACTGCGAGTTCGCTTGCTCGCGCCGCCTCGGCAACTTCATTAGTTAATCGCTCAGCCTCTTCGTCCATCAGACGACGAGTCTCTTCAAGACTGGCGGCTGCGTAAAGTTCAGCGGACAGGCTGCCCTCTCCGGCTCGATTGCAATTCCGTTGATTGCCCATCTTTTTTCCGACATTTCGTTCTTGTCGTTCGTTACTCCTCCTTCGCGCGGCTCTCCGCCGTGCATTCAAATAGATCTAATACGTTGATGCCATTAGGCAGATCGGGCTGACGACGTAGGCCATTGTCGAGTAGCAGCGCGCGCCGTTTTTAGAAATACGGATCGATGCGTAGATGGTCTCGAACGGCGGACACGCCCGGCACATGGCCGATCGAGCCGAGCACAGCTCGTTTCTCCTGCCATGAGTGAACGCGACCAAACAGGTCAACAGCGCCGTCGTTGACCTCAATGCGCAAACGTTCGGCTTCTCGATCGGCCCGTCGCTCGAGCGCGTATTCTATTTCCTCGCGCAGTTCCTTCGGGTCAACTCTCTTAGGAGCCACGGTGATCTCATTAGTCACGCCGATAACGCCTTCAAGCCGCAATACTGTTCGCTCTGCGTCCTCGCGCTGGTGCCAGAAATCGACATCTCCTTCGAGGGTCACCCAGCCGTCAGATATCGTCGACTTAATGCGCTCATCAGGAACCAGCGCGTCCCATTCGAGAACGTGACGCACCGCAAGTGCGATTTCGGCGTCGCTTCTGATGAAGACCCCGTCTGGTCTAACTTCGACATCGTTCGCGACGTCCAAAACTCCGCTAATTCGATGGGCCGCTTCCTGCGCAGCTAATTTCTGCGCATAGCTGGAAACGACGCCTGTGAGCGTCACAATGCCCTCCATTACTTCGACCCCAATCTGGGCCCAGCCAATTCGCGAATCCCATTTCAATTCGCGAAGTACTTGTTGTTTTATCTCGCTGTCGGTTTTCTTTCTTTGCATAACTTAACTCCTCAATTTTGCGAGAGCTGCATGCCCTTCGCCGGAAGGGATTGCGGCAGCCATACAGATATCGCGATCCGTAATCAGGCCCACCAGTCTTCCGCCCTCGGCAACAACTGGCAGGAGCCCGCAGTCGGTGTTCGACATGGACCGAGCTAACCTCTCGCCAAATCCCTGAAAAAAACACTCGCTCTCTATCTTTTACTACCCGCCCGCCGCGGACTTAGAGATTTCCGCGACCACCTCGGCGGTCTGCTCCGGCTCATTAATGCGTGTTGCGACATCAGCCTGCGCAATGATTCCGACAATCCGACCGTCGTTATCTACGATCGGAATGCGCCGCACTTGATGCTGTTCCATAGCATCTATTGCCTTCTGCAGATCATCATCATCGTGGCAGGTAGCCGGATTTCGGGTCATTACTTCTTCGACCTTAACAGCAGCAATCTGGCGCGCCTCGGCCACTACCTTTACTGCCAGATCGCGGTCCGTAACTATGCCGAGAAGTCTCTTGGTTTGTTGATCCGCCACCACAGGAACGGAACCGACATCTTCGTCCTTCATCAACTGAGCCGCCTGATCGACCGTATCGCCAGGTAAACAACACACTGGGTCTTTCGTCATGATCTCTTTACACTTCATCGTGCTTGCTCCTTTCATCTGTTCCGCGCGTTTATATGCACCACTCTCACCTTCTGTGCCGCCGCCGACTACACCTAACTCCTCTCCTAAGTAGATCAACTCGGAACCTCCCGAGTCTTCGTATCCAGCAGCACCTCGCTCGCCCTGTCCCCACGATGCTTCGCCATGCATCATCCTTGCCGGCCCCTTCGGAAGCGCGTAGGCCGGATACACTCCAGACTTTTCTATTCGATCTTTGCGACCTTGCCCGCCACCCGGCATTCCGCTTTCGCGTAGCCGTTCCGCTTCCGTCTTTCTACCTTTATCGTTCGCGATTCGTTTCTTTGCTTTTCGCTTTTCTACCACCTTGCTTGAGCTCCACCGCGATGCCGGTCCACCCGGCAACACGCTCGCACTGTTTCAAGCTGCTTGCGACTCTTTCTTCACGTTGACTCTTTGCCTGCGCGCAGACTTTTCAAGCAGGTCGCGGACCTCCTGATCTGTGGTCTGGGAAAAGTCTTCGTACCACAATCCAACGCCATGAAACGGTTCCGGCGTTGCAGCGCAGATAATCTCATCCACTTCCATTCGGAACTCATCACATGTCTCGGCAGCGGAGACCGGCACTGCTACAACAATCCGAGCCGGTTGCTGTTTACGCAATGCAGCGGCGGCAGCGCGCATAGTCGATCCCGTAGCGAGTCCGTCATCAACAAGAATCACTGTGCGTGCGCGCACGTCAGGCGGAGGGCGATTACCGCGATACAATCGTTGGCGGCGTTCCAGTTCGTGTTCTTCATCTGCCACCACCGCGTCAATCACCTCGCCGGGGATATCAAGATATCCAACAACGTCTTCATTGAGCACCCGGACGCCGCCAGTAGCTATAGCTCCCATGGCTAGTTCCTCTTGGCCTGGAACGCCAAGTTTTCGCTCCAGAAAGATATCGAGAGGAGCATGGAGAGCACTGGCTACTTCAAAGGCTACTGGTACGCCGCCGCGCGGGAGTGCCAGCACTAATACGTCCTGGCGATTGGCATAATTCTTCAAGTGTTCCGCCAACTGTTTTCCTGCTTCCGTTCGATCTCGATAAATCATGTTTCTCCCCCAGAGTTGCAAAGTCCTGACTTCGTATTCCGATCACTTAGGAGCGCCAACTGATCTGGGCCGCAGGTGTTTTTGAAACCATTGGGCCGCTAGATGTGCTACTTCTTCAAGCGTGCCCGATTCTTCAAACAAATGCGTTGCGCCAGGCACGATCTCCAGTTCCTTCTGACATCGAAGCTGCGCATAAGCTTCTTCATTCATTTCAATCACCTGTTCGTCGTACCCGCCGACGATCAGCAGCGTCGGTGACTTAACGCGCTGCAAAGCTTCTCCCGCGAGGTCAGGTCTTCCTCCGCGTGATACCACTGCGCCAATCTCTTCTCCAACCATGGCAGCAGCGACCAGCGCTGCGCCGCCGCCCGTGCTCGAGCCGAAGTAACCCACGCGCAAATGCCGAAGTGTAGGTTCTTGTTTTATCCAATTTGTGGCGTCCACCAGTCGCCGAGCGAGCAGATCGATATCGAATCGCAGATGTCGGGTTTGGATATCGATGGCTTCTTCTTCACGAGTGAGGAGATCGAAAAGCAGCGTCCCGACTCCAGCATTGCGGATCACACTTGCGACATATTGATTGCGTGGACTGTGGCGGCTACTGCCAGACCCGTGCGCAAACAGTACGATGCCAGTTGCAGATGAAGGAACCTTTAGCTCTCCTTCAAGCTGAATTGAGTCCGCTGGAATCTGTACGTCTACATCGTGCATAGTGCTTATCTGCTTATCTTGAGTCATTTCGTCTAACTCCCGGAGGCCGAGTGTTCGGTTCCTCTTTGTGCATGTACTTCAACGCTACACACTCTCACGAGCATGTCTGCTAATGGACTATATTTCGACTATGCACAGAAGGCGGCAAATGGGGTGCCAGCTTTCATTTCACTCGTCGTGCTTACTTATGCACGATCCTTCACTTCAGTCACGCCCGACTCGCGGGCGCAGTTCGCGCAGCAGTAGAAGGTATTATTGGCCTCGATGCCGTGACCGATGATCTTGCACCCGCAATGGTCGCAGACCGGGGCGAGCTTGTGAATCGCGCACTCGAAGCTATCGAAGGTATGTCTTGCCTTAGCCGTAATAACTTCAAATGACAAGTAATAATCGTTACCGCATACTTCACACTTTGCCATAGAGCTTCTCCTTGATTAGCCGTAATCTACCGCGCCTGAGTGGATTGTTTTCGGGCCATCACCCTTCTGAGCAACTCAACGAAGGCGGCGTACCCCTTCTCCGCCGTAAGGGATACGGCAGTCTCGCTCGTTGTGACGAAATTCCCGTTCACGTCGGCACCTTTGTTTAGCAGTGCCTGCACCATTCTCCGGGCGGCTTCCCTGTGTGCGCTGCATAATTTCACCCCGTGCTCTTGGATATTCCACATCTTCAGCACAGATCGGCAAGCGATCCGTCGGTCATGAATCGCCGGATCGCTTCCGCGATCAAGGGCGCAATTGAGATGACTCGCAATTGCGGCCAGGCTTTATCTTTCGGAGCTACCGTATCTGTGACGAAGATTTCACGCACACTCTCGTGAGAAAGATTCTCGCGCGCCCCGTCCATGAGCAGCCCATGCGTCGCCGCGATGGTGATCTCTGGACGCGCGCCAGCACTAAGCAATGCTTCAATACTTTCCACCATTGTGCCGCCCGTCGAGATCATGTCGTCTATGATCAAACATGCACGGTCGCCTACATCGCCGACCAGGTGCGTGACCCTTGTCTCAGTCCCGCTCTCGCGTCTCTTATGCAATATGATAACGGAAGTCTTAAGCCGGTGCGCGAATTCAGTCGCCATCCGCACGCGACCAGCATCCGGCGAAACGACGACTGCTCCTTTCCGCAATCGTCCGCGCATGGCGTCCACGAGCATCGGCACGGCCGTCAGGCTGTCGACGGGAATACGGAAGAAGCCTTCAAGTTGCAGCGTATGCACGTCAACTGTGACCACGTGAGTGATACCGACAGCCTGCAACAAGTCGGCGACCATACTCGCAGAGATCGGCTCGCGGCGACCATGTCGCTTGTCGGCCCGCGCATAACCGAAGTACGGTACGATGGCTGTAATGCCCTCGGCGGATGCGCGGCGGCAGGCATCGGCAAAGGCCAGCAGTTCAACGAGATGGTCATTGACGGGCGGAGATGTTGCTTGGACGATAAAGACCTTGCGCCCGCGTACTGGCTCGTCGAGTGTCACGGACACTTCACCATCGGGAAAATGCTCGACTGAGGACCTGCCGAGATCAACCCCAAGGTGACGCGCGACAGATGCGGCCAGGTTAGCGCTGGCTGTGCCGGCGAAGATGAGGAAATCATCGGTCATCGTTTCTCACGAGGACAATCAACCGCACTCTGGATGCCCGCACTTACACTCCGCGTCGATCCTGCCCACCGCGTTCTTACAGTATTCGCTGCAATATTCCCCTGCGGCCGGCGCAGCGCATTGGCAGGACCGATGCGCGCACGTATTTGTCTTCTCTGCTATTTCCTCGTTCTTCCTTCCCGTGTCTATGCGGTAAAACAAAGATTCAATCCTAGGGCTGGAGTCTGAGCGCTCGGATCTGATATTTCAAGAATGACCTTCGACTGGGTCATGTTTGGAAGCAATCGGGTAATCTTTCGGATTGCGAGACGGTTCCTACGCAATGCTTCGCTCGCATCCGCTACGCGCCAGATTTGAGCGAGCGGATGGGTTTAATAAGATTGCTATTCACACCAAACTGGGCGCGGGGAACTCGCGGTCAGACGGATCATTTGTAAATGGAAAAGGGGGTTTTTCTAAGAGGGGAACAAAATGGTTAACAGAAAATTATGTGTTTTTTGATACGAAAAGAGAAACCCTGTAGAGTCGATCGCAAACTGCGTTTAAAGTATTTAATCAATTCAGCATGGGGCGCCTAACTGAACATGCGGACTACGCCCTCGTTGAAAACGGGTTTTTCGCCGGTAGAAGATCGGCAGCAGAAGCCCCGAAATGAAACGCGCCCGTGTTTATATCCGGTACAAAGACTCTGCGGCAGTACGGTATCTTTCTCAGTGAGTGTCTGCCATCAAATGAGATTCTAAAGCTCCCTTTTTTCATCACGCTGCGAACGGGCAACCTGCATATCAGAACGCTCCCAGTTGGTCCATGCGCGTTGGCTTATAAGAACTACATTTAACAGCTTGGAGACTTATGTAGAGAGGCACCTATCTTGGCCGGCACACAGAAATGGCCTCGAACAGGAAGAAAACTGACAAAGGTTTGAGAGAAATCATGAATACAATATGCCTTTAAATCAAGATAGGAATAGGAGGAGATCTGTGAAACAACAGCTTTTTGCAGGGCTGACTGCGGCAATTCTGGCGACTTCTATCTTGTCTTATGGAAGTGCACAGAAGACCTTTACGGTGGAGATGAAGAATATCAAGGAGAAAGTGTGGGTACCGCTACGTTCTTTCCGGCAGGCCGTGGGGTCAGAATCAGGCTTGATCTAAAGAATCTTCCGCCAGGTAAGCATGCGATTCATATTCATCAGATGGCCAAGTGTGAAGGACCGAGTTTCGAATCGGCCGGGCCGCACTTCAACCCTGGTGGTAAGCAGCACGGACTGAAAAATCCGATGGGGCCTCACGCCGGAGATATGAACAATTTCAAGGTGCGCGCGAATGGCACTGCCAGGGTGACGATAACTGACCAGAGGGTGAATCTGGCAACCGATGACTATTCGCTTTTCACCGATGGTGGAACTTCGCTGGTCATTCACGCGAAGGCGGATGACATGAAAACTGATCCGTCCGGAAACTCAGGTGATCGGATTGCTTGTGGCGTGATTAGCAAATAAGAGCCATCAAATAGGAAAGTAGGGGAGGGAATTGCAAAAATGTCTGTAGCTCGCGTAACGGAAATCAGCTCTACTTCTGATAAAGGGTTTGAGGATGCGATCCAACAGGGGATCGCTCGTGCCACACAGACGCTGCATGGTATACGAAGCGCTTGGGTGAAAGAACAAGAAGTGCAGGTCGAAAACGACAAGATCGCGGCGTATAAGGTGATCATGAAAATCACTTTCGTGCTTGACGAAACCTGAGCCGGCTGTGTGTTACGAGTCGATTTTGCCCTTCGATATCGGCATCGGCATTCACCGAGGAGCGACTTCGAGTGAATCGCCGGTGATATGTCGGAGGTCTGGATGATGGAACATAAGGATCCTCTAAAGGAATATCGAGCCAAGCGAAACTTTCGCCGATCGCCCGAGCCATCGGGCCGACGAAAGAAGAAGCCGGGCAAGCAGGCAATCTTCGTCATTCAAAAGCATCCAGTAGCACGCAACCTGCATTACGATTTGCGACTCGAGGTCGATGGAGTTCTGAAATCGTGGGCCGTGCCGAAGGGGCCGTCAACAGATCCGCGCGAAAAGCGGGCGGCCTTCGCGACAGAAGATCATCCACTTGAGTATGCCGAGTTCGAAGGTGTCATTCCTGAGGGTGAACATGGCAGTGGCACAATAATGGTGTGGGACCTGGGTACCTATCGAAACCTCACGGAAAAGAATAAAAAGATAGTCCCTATTAATCAGGCGCTTGAAAAGGGACACGCCAACGTCTGGCTGAACGCACAGAAAGTGAAAGGCGGTTACTCGCTCACTCGCATAGCAAAAGGAAAAAAGGAGCGTTGGCAGCTGGTGAAGATGAAAGACGAAAAGGCCGATGCTCGCCGCAATCCGCTCAGGAGCGAGCCGGACTCCGCGCTCACTCGGCGCAGTCTTAAGCAGATTGAAAAGGATGAGAGCGAATGAAGGATCTGCTGCGGAACCTTTCGGAAGAACTGCGCAAGAAACTCAAAAAAGGAATCGCAGCCATACCTCTTATAGAATGCCGTTTTGTTTTTTCCCGCCGTTTACCACTTATGCTGGATCGACACGATCCGAATGATCATTTTCAACGGCATTCTGGGTGCCCGCAGCGGCAGTTAGTCTCACCGCGCGCGTTCTCGCAGTATTCACCACAATATTCGCTGTCCTCCTGTGCAGGGCACCGGCAAGTTGGATGCGCACACTTACCTCTGATTTTCTCGTCTGCCATTTCAGTCACTCTCCTTCCGTCACAATCCTAAAATGCGTTCGTGTTCTCGCAAATGGCCGTCCTAAGACATGTAGCGCCTGACGCATTTGCACGTGCTGAACCTAACCGCTTTGAAACAAACTGATTCTAAACCCGTGCGAGAAGCTTTCTCCTGTACAGGGCGATAAACTGAGCATTACGTTGCCTAGGCGAAATGGATGGGAAACATTCTCGCAAGGCTAAGCCGTCAACAGATCACGGACGCATTTCGTGCAGGCAACTACAGTGTGGCGGAAATCCAGATGTTAACAACCACGGTGAGAGCCAGGACTAACGAACCTGTCAATTTGCGAGATTAAGCGCGGACTTCCGGTGGCACATAAATCCACATCATGCGGCCATCTTCCTCGAAAACACTTCAAGCGCCCGATAGGTTGCACGTTCGCCGACATCGATCATACGGTTGACGGCGCGGGTACCCGGCACATAACTAGTGGCCGGAATGTCTGGATGAATATGGAGGTTCGTATGCGACAGCGCGAATCTGTAATGTAATGGGTAAGCTCGAGTCCTCCAACTTGGCTCCGCGAGAGAACAACCCAATGAGCGCATTAACGAGCTCCATTCCCAAACATCCGAGGCTATAACAAAGTCGGCGCCCAGTTCCTGGCACGCATGAGTAGGCAGCACGCATGTGAAGCCGCCATCTTTCAGGCGCAAACCTTGGCGAACGACCGGTCGGCGCAACAGGCGCAAGGCGCAACTGGCGCTGATGGCCGATGCCAGGTGTCCACTTGTAATGGTAATCGCTCGATTCATGGGAACAATCGTCGAAGCCGCAGCAAAAGGAAGTTTAAGATCTGCGAAAGTCTCCGGCAGATGGTCGGCGCAAAATCGCTCGAGCGCTGGCCCGTGCAACAGAGTAGGCCAGAAAACAGCGCGCGCCATTTCGGCGATGTGGCGCCAATCTCGGCCTGCCGCGATTGCGGCGCCGATTATGCTGCCCACGCTGGTGCCGGCTACGATTGCCGGTTTGATTCCGACTTCGTCAAGTGCTTTGATAACGCCAATGTGCGCCAGGCCACGGACGGCGCCGCCGCTGAGAGCTAATCCGACTTGACGTGAACTGAGTAAATTCAGGCCGGTTTGCATGCAAGACGATTATTACATTGAAGCATCCGATGTTAAAGCCGACACAGAAACGGCTGCCGATCGGCTGAATATGATCGAAAGGCTCCTCTCGACTTCCACCGCACACTTGCCGGTTAACAAACAGTCTGGGAGAAATCTGTTGACCCGCAACCTGGATTGGTTCTTTGGCGCCGCACGGCACTAT
>DASXQM010000083.1:0-25666 GCA_036507195.1 Pyrinomonadaceae bacterium
TGAAATGCTAGTCTTGGTGCTCCTTTAGGGTCAAAAAGCGTAATACTCACCCGCTCCTCAATAGTTTCCGCGGTGCGAATAAACAAAGTAAATAGAGGAGTCTTTTTCTTTTCAGGATGCACATAAATACGGTCAAAGATGCCCAGCAAATTGACCTTCTTATCAACGGTAAAATTGGCAAAATCACAAAATAGTATCGATAAGATGCGAGGCTTTTCACGCTCTTTAGCCGTATCTAAACTAGAAGCGTAACGCCTTTGCGCCTCCGACGCGACTGGGTCAGTCTCAGGTATCGCGGGCGGTGAAGGCGCGGTCGGCATCGACGGTCTTTGACGCCGTGTTGGTTTGCGTTTTTTTGATTTTGCCAAAGCTGCTTTAAGCCGCCTGTGTCTTGGCTCTTTGCCAACGAGCTAATACAGCCTTACGTGCGCTTTCGCTTCGTTCTTCCGGGGTCATTTTGGCCGCCCTAGCAGGGCCACCTTTTAGCCCTCCTTTACGGCCAAGGGCGACCGCAAAAGGGTTTTTCCGGCGCTTCTTGCGAGGTTTATTGCCGTTCTCATCCATGCCCGAAATAATACGTGAGCGCTTAGGAAAAAGCAAGTCCAAACACTTGACTTCTACGTGAGCGGTCACGTATAATCCCGAATCACTGAGAATGCAAAGGCCCTAGCGGCGCTAACCACTAAGGCCCTTTTTGAAAACCAACGCGATTGCTCGCATCGGATTCCAGCAAAGTCATTGTGAGCTAATCGCCCACCGAAAGGCAAGGGAACATAATGACTGACCGCGAAATCAAAGCTCTCCAGATCGCTGCTAAATCAAAACTCACCCGCAAGGGAAATGTTTGGACAGTTCCATCGCAAGCCGGACACGGCGAATACCAAGTTAATCCCGATCCTGACTCTCCAAATTGTACTTGCCGTGACCATGAATTCACACAGGCACGGTGCAAGCATATTTTCGCCGTTGAGTACGTGATTGAGCGCGAGCAGACCGCAGACGGTCAGACTGTTGTTACCGAGACAGTGAAAGTTACACGCAAGACCTACACTCAGAATTGGCCCGCGTACAATGCTGCTCAGACGCAAGAGAAGTCTCAGCTACAGGCATTACTTTATGAACTATGCAGAGCGATTCCTGAGCCTGAGCAACAGCGCGGAAGGCCACGACTATCACTTGCTGACATAATCTTCGCCAGCACATTCAAGGTTTATTCTACCGTTTCAGGGCGTCGCTTTCAGAGCGATTTGCAGGAAGCGAAACGACGCGGCTTTCTGTCAAAGATGCCTTCCTACAATTCGGTGTTTCGTTATCTGGAATCAGAAGCACTAACGCCCTACCTCTACGAACTGATAGCAACTAGCGCGTTGCCATTGAAATCGGTTGAGACGGATTTTGCGGTTGACTCTAGCGGTTTTAGTACCGGGCAGTTCATGCGCTGGTTTGATGTCAAGTATGGCAAGGAAGAAGATCGCCGCATGTGGATCAAGGTGCATTTGATGTGCGGAGTTAAAACCAATATCGTAACCTCAGTAGAAGTCAGCGATGGCTACTCAAACGATCATGGCTATTTCAAACCATTAGTTGAAACGACTGCCGGGAACGGTTTCAAAATGGCAGAGGTATCAGCGGATAAAGCCTACCTGAGCGGCGAGAATCTATTAACGACCTTGCGCCACAAAGCGATCCCTTACATCCCGTTCAAGAGTAATTCCAAGGCTCAAACCAACTACGGCCCTAAGTCAACCTTGTGGACTCGGATGCTGAGTTTCTACAACGACAACCGGGAAGAATTCCTGACGCACTATCACAAGCGCAGCAACGTGGAAACAACGTTCCACATGATCAAGTCAAAGTTTGGTCAGAGACTTCGCAGTAAGACCATGACCGCGCAAATCAACGAGGCCCTTTGCAAGGTGCTTTGTCACAACCTCTGCGTTGTTATTCAGTCAAAGCATGAGCTAGGGACTGACGCAGATTTTGCAATGCAAAATGTGGCTTGAATTATTCGCACGGGTTACGTTGAAATGATACTATTCCATCAACGCAAGGCAGTTTCGTCGGTTAGACAAAGGAGGGCACTATGGCAAAGAACGAACAAACATCAAAGAAGGTAGGCTCAACTGCGAGCAAGCAGTTGAAAGGTAAATCAACATCAAAAGCAGCTAAATCCACCGCTGGATCAGCTCTTACGCAGAGGCCAGACAAGGGAGGCAAGAAGCGTTAGCGCGTCTTACAATTGGTTATCCTTACGTCCACGATTTTGCGGATTGCTGACGTAGGGATGGTCATATCACCACAGCCTTGCAAGTTGGAGTTAGGGTGGTCGGCCTGATTGAGATGCGGGACGACCACCTTGCATTTTTTGTCGTCGTGAATAAGCCACCCAACAGAGCGACACATCATCGGTGCTGGTAAGCAGTTTTCCAAGTCCTCCCAGTTTGAAGAACAACCGTAAGAATCTTCCCACTCGATATAAACTAAACGATAGTTATGGTTGCGCTCCATGCCTAAAGAATACCCGTTATTCGGTCAAAATGCTTTTTGGGGCAAAAGAGACGTAATCAGCCTTTTTGAGGCAAAGCCGTTACAAGAGGCTTTGCCTCATAAAGGGCATTATGGACCGATTTATGAGGCATCCGGCGTTTCTGCCTCAAAAAGGGTTTTCAGGGTTCGTAGGTCAGGGTTTGGCAGGCTTTAGATCGAGGTTGACCGCGTCAGTTAGTTCGTTAGTCGGATATAATTTCTCAAAGGTCCAGCCTTGTTCGTAGTCGTCAAGCCAGTCATACATCCCATCCCATAGCTCTTGGATCTCCGGCGGCGGAACAACAAGTTCTAGCACGCGCTTCCACCACCAAGCCCCCATGTAACGCATGTCGCCAATGCTGTTCAATCACGAGAAGTCGACGTGCGTCGATATACGGCTCGAACTTAGGCACGCAAGCACCGAAGAGTCTGGCTACCTCCTTTAGGAATCCGTCTGGCGCTTCCCACTAGAGTCTACCGAGGTCGGAACGTCCCAGTGGACACCCAACCCAGTTTCGGGCGCACCCTCAAAAGTCCGCTCCTGCTTGTCGCCGCGCCGCATTGACATGAAGAGTCCGCCAAGCAATCGAGCTCTCTTCAATGACCAAGACCAATCTTTGGGCTATCCTTTCTGGGTATGGCTACTGGTTCTTTTCTTTGCTATTGCAATTTGCGGCGCTGCATTGGAAATGTGGCGTTTAGGCAAGACGAGCAAATTAGGGTCATGATTAGAAATTGAAAGAATCCAAATGATAATGATCCGCCAGCCTCGCCTCATTGTCCTTCTATTATTTGCTTTGTTCCTCTTTGAATCTGCCAGTGCCCAAGTTAACAAGAACGTCTATGTTGATCGCCGACACGAGTTTTCAATAGCCTTCCCCTCTGGGTGGGAGATCAAGAAATCTCAAAATCCGGAAACAGTCATTAAGGCGGTGTATCGTGATCCTCAGGGTCGCCTTGCCTATATAGCGATAGCCGCCTATGAATTACCAAAGGCATTTGATTTCTCAACTGTGACCGCCGATGACATGTTCAAAGTCTTATTGGAAGAGCTTCCGGACATTGAGATCGCTCGGCTCGATCATGGAGAAACCAAGATAAGACGCAGGCCTCGATGCTTTCCAAACATTTTCATCTCGCAAAAAATGGCAAGTTGTACCGGATAACGGCTGCAACAGATCGTGACGCTCAGTTCTTTAGAGATCAGCTCGTCATAATGGAAGAATCCATTCACACTTTTGCTTTTGGATTGTAGTTCTCAAGCTAGTCGGTCTAACTCGCGGGTCTCAGGCTGCATCGAAGATGCTGCTAGACCGGAGGGTTACATGCAGCAGGTCCTTCTTCCCTCTTCGTTTGGTACCACGCTTATCCTGGGAGCATTAACCTGAACGCCAGTCCGCGTCTCCATCCGCAGATAGTATTCCTGCCCCGCCTTTAGCTCGATTTCTACACCACCATCCTTTTTGTTCTTCGAACGAAAAGAGTGAGTGCCAGGCCCAAGCTTGACGATGAAATATCTGCCGCGGTCCAACTTATCCAACAACTGCTCGTCGCAATAAACCGGCCGGTTTTGTATCATATACCGCGGGCGGCGCGTTGTTTGGAGGGTCTCCGGCCGCAAAATGACTATCTCTTCGCGTATGAAGCTGCGAGGGCATCGAGTTGTTTCTGCAAATCCGCTTCTGTATACCACCGACCGCGAACCATAACGCCTACCCGTCGTTTTGTATTTGAGACACTTTCCAAAGGATTACCTTGAACTAGAATCAAATCCGCGCGTCTACTGATGGCGACTGTGCCAAATTCATTTGCCCTACCCAAAAATTCCGCCGCATCTCGCGTGCCTGCAGAGATCGCCTGATACGGCGTCAGTCCTGCGTCAACCAGGTTCTGTAACTCTTCATGCATGGAGAAGCCTGGAATGACAAACGGATTAGGGGTGTCAGTACCTGCCAGTATCCCTGCACCTGCATCATGCAAGGCTTTGACCAGTTTCTTTCTTACCTTCTCCCCATCAGCGAGCCGCAGGAAATCTTCCGGAGACATTCTTTGGGTGATTCTCGAATTGGATTGACGCCAGAATTCGACAGCCTCAGGCGGCAAGAACCTCATCTCAACTCGCTTTAGCCAAATCTGAACTGTTTCCGGTGTTGCTACCTTTTGTCTTACAATAAGAGTCGGTACGTTCCAGACGCCAGCTTGGCGCGTTGCCTGAACAGCCGTTAAGATTTTACTTTCGTCGACTTTGACGGCGAAATATAGCTTGAGCCACGTCCATCGACTACGAAACGGTGAATCGTCGGCTTCGATCTCCTCCAGGTAGCCGTCAAGGTGTTCGATTGATCGCTGATGGGCGTCGAGGGCACCCTTAAGTCCCACCGCTCTGGGCACATGCCCCGCGACGGTCAGTCCGTATTTTCCGGCAGCCGCAATGATCGCTTCGTAAGTCTCTCGGCTGAGGGTGTGATAGACCTTTATGAAGTCGTAACCTGCGGTTTTTTGCTCCTCGACTGCCGCTGCGGCTTGTGCGGGTGTCTCGACAACTTGATTATCATTTCGGAGAGGCGGTTTGCCTTCAAGGATAGGGCCGGCAGTGAAAATCGTCGGACCGAGCAACGTTCCAGATGCAATTCGCTCCCTCCACAAGAGAATGTAGGGGCGTCCATCCATGTTGCGGACAGTAGTTACACCGTTAGCGATAAACAGCATTAGTTGAGCATCTCTGTCAAAGTATTCCAGATGCACAGGCATGTCAGCCAAGCCAGGCATTAAGTAGCGGCCGCCACCCTTAATCCTGAGAGCTGCTTTAGGCACGCGAACGCTTTTGGCTGGGCCTATCGCTGCAATCCGTCCTCCGCGTACGAGAACGGTTTGGTTCTGGATCACGCGTTCTCTGTCCATTGGCACGACGTTCACATTAATGAAGGCCAGCACTGCATCACTAGTCGTAGGGTTCCTTTGAGTGAGGCTTTGAGCGGGGACGTAACTAGTTACGGCAGTTATTAAGATGGCTATGAAGAAGAGTTTTTTGAGTTCCACGCGACTCCTTGGATTGACGAAGCGTTTCAAAAAGGTCCGCTCGCATTCACTCCTGTCAACATCCTCTTTGGATGCGACCGCGTTATGTTGACGATTCAACGCCCATTGCGAACGCAGTTCCCCCCAATGGTAATGCTCTCACTTGCTGGCCTGGAGAGCGCGGGCTAGTTCCACCGCTCCCGTGTGACCGCCAGCGGCGGCGTCGGCTGTAATGGTCGACTCGATAGCCCGACGAAATGTAGTTTCATCGTTAAGATTCTTGGCAACCCGAGCCAATTGCAGATAAACAAACGGCAAGGTCTCGGGCCGACGAACAGGACTTGCCAACGCAATTTCTAGTTGCTCTCTAGCTTCCGCCCACCTTTTTTGATTCATGAAGACTCTCGCCCAACCGTACCTGAGCATGAATGCTGAGCCATATAGATCCGGTTCAGCCTCGTGAGCGACCGCCTCTCTAAATTCTTCCTGCGCTTCGTTCAACTTCCCTTCGATGCGCTTAAAGTTTGCTCGCGTGTACGCAGCCAACGCGGTGGCCTCGGCGTGATACTCTGGTGTCCAGTGCAATACTTTGAACTCCGGGTCAATAACAACTGACTGCACTTGGAAGGTCACCGGGAGACTGAACTCGGTTCGCTCGCTACTCACCTCTATCGAAGCGCTGTGTCGCTGACAGTTTTCACCTTCGGCTCGCAGGTCAAGTGTCGCTCGATAAAACGGAGCAGCTTGCGTTAAGGATCCTTTGATAGTTCTTCCCTCCTGTTTCCAAGTCAAATGCCAATCAGGTGCGCCCGTGCGGTCGAACCATTGATCGAAGAACCACTTAAGACTTGTACCAGCCCCTTTTTCCAGTGCCTGCAGAAACTCCTCCCAAGCGACGGGTTGGTAGGCATGGTCCTTCGTAAAATTGTTCAGAATCAGTCTGAACTTCCCTCGTCCGATGGTACGCGAGAGCAGATCGAACACCAGAAACCCCTTACTGTCCGATAACTCGTGAGAAACAACGCTTGAAGGTAAATCCGCGAGCGCATGATCCATGCCTGCGGCAAACAACTTAAAATATCCGGCGCCACTTTGCGCTGGATCAGATCCGGGATACCCGGTGCGGCGGAACTGTTCTGCCGCGCGTTCGCCCTTCATCTCTTCGACTACACGGAGTGCGCCGTATTGAGCCATAGCCTCTCCACCGATCATGTAATTTCCACGTGTACCGTTCGTTTGGATTATGTTGCCCCACCACTGGTGACTGATTTCATGTCCAAAGAAAGCGATGTTGAAATCCGAATCGAGCAAGTCGCTACTGGCGAAGATGAACCCATCAACGCTAGCTCCAGAGAAACCCGCACTGGAAGCTTGTTGCTGTGGCACTTCGACGATGGCAAACTCAGGGTGCGGATAGGTCCCGAACTCTTTCAGCAGCAGATCCAAGACCCTTAAAGCGCCCTTAATGTAGTCTTCACCGTTTTGCCTTGGGTGAAGCATGTACAGTGCGCAAGGCACGGTTCCTTCCTTGCTCTTCATCACCGTGTACCTAGCGGCGCCAAATGAGAAATAGACAGGACTATTGATCTCAAATCGAAACAGCCCGTTCCTCCGTTCATCTACGCTGCCGCGCTCAACACCTGGACAGTAGACTGTGTAAGTAGGTGGCACAGAGAAGGTGAGGTTACCTACTCCCCGCAGCCGATTACCGGCCATCGAAACCTCTTCAACTTCCGGATACCAGGCCGTATCAATGCCACCGGCGAAAGAGCCTTCGGCACCGAGGTAAAAGATAAAGCCCGTTTTCTCACTCCCGCCCGTATACGAACATCGAAATAGAATCGGTTCACCTTCGGGAGCCGGATGCGGGAAGCTCACTGTCCAATTATTATTGCCCCACCCAGGACGACTTCCGGCCGGTTCGGTCTTTTTCAGCTGCGCTATACCGGCGCTCGTTGCAGGCTTTAAAATTTCAACTTTCAGATCATTTATCTGGACACTCAACGCCAAGACGATATCTTCACGAGGCCGGTTCGTTGGAGGCAGTTGGATTGTGCCTTCGACTTCGAGTTGATGGCTGTCGGGTACGACCTTGATATTTAGATCATACTGCGGAAAGTCGTACACGGCAGACTTAGAGGAAGGCGACTCCTTACCATAACCGTTAACAATCAAGATGAAGATGAACAGTGGAGCGATGATATTTCTATTCACAGTCGCAATATCCTTTCGATTCAGCCGTCACTCAAGTAAGAAGAGACTATCGCTGAATGACGACTTAGAACTTCGAACGAGGGTTCAATATAGCGCGCACTCGAAATCTGAGCCGAAAGCGCAAAGCGTTCGGCCTTATTGCAGCCACTTGCTTTTGCTCGGGCGCAGCAATTCTTCAGCAAAGCACAGTATCAAGCCATTGCAGTCTCTGAAGCTGAGGGCCTTTCCAAATTCGTGGCTCACCGCTCATTGATCAGCCTTAGTCTGATTTCTCACTCAGGAGCGATGGCGGTTCGCCCTTGGTTCTTGTCATTTAAGACGTCAACTCTGCATCTTAGGCCGCTGGTTGATGGCGTCCGATCACTAATCCACGAGCGGGGGTCTCTTTGACGCGAACGGTCGCAGATCCCCTTCCGAGGCTATTCGTATCGCGCGGTACGAGGAGCCTTTGGCCAGCGACCGCTCACGTCGGCTGGCGAACCGCTCACACCTTTATAGTTGTTGGGGTGAGTGTTAACGACTTAGGATGACGCGCCGGCCGAAATGAAAGCCCAAGCTTCCCTACCTATAAGAGCAAACCATTTTGCGTACTTTGTTAGCGGAAGAGTGCTTATCCAGTTGACCGGAGGGACAATCACAAAGGAGAACGAATCATGAATTTCAAGGTTGTAATTCTGGCTGTCTTGGTGACTATGGTGCTGGTACCCCTAACGGCTTTCGCCCAAGAAGGTTCACCCGGAAGAGGCTATCGCGATGAGCAGGAAGCCATAGAAAAGAAAGTACTGGGTCTTGAGGAAGTTGGCAGACAGAAAGTCCTGAAGGGTGACGGTAACTGGGATGATCTCATCGCCGAGGGCGCATACATGATTGCTTATGACGGCTCAATTATCGTCTATCAAAAAGGAAAACAGCTCCCTGCGTTGCCCGTGAAGTCGTTCACGATGTCGGAGATGATTGTCAGAGTCTACGGTGAGGTTGCAGTGGTCACAGGTTTGGCTGAAGTTGGAAGCGAGACAGCGGATAAGAAGCCATTGTCGTTTCAGATGAGATTCCTGAACGTTTGGAAGAAAGCGGGGGACAGTTGGAAGATAGTTGTTTCAGAGAGAACAGGTGTCAGACCGCCGCCTGCGAAGTAGAAACTCGAAACTTCGGTTACCCCACGGAGGTGATAAGTAATGAAGGTCGAATGCCTGACTCCTATTCTCAACGTCTCCAACATCCAGGAGAACTTCGCTTGGTTTCTGGGCCTTGCCGTCGGTTAGTTGCAATAGTGTTTTGGACAGCTTTCAGATTACACCATGGAGGGACAAACCGATGAAAATGATGTCGCTTGCTGCATTGCTTACAATTTTCGTGTACGCAATGTCGAATGTTAATAATACTCAGGGGCAGCCCACTCCTTCGCCGCGGCCAACCCAATCGACTGCTAGCAGCGATAACACTATCCAAACCAACATCCATTCAACGACATTGAATGAAGATCGAAGTGTCATTATTCATTTACCCAAAAACTATTCTAAAGACACTGCGCAAAAATACCCGGTGATGTATGTTTTGGATGGAACGTCACAAGACCAACATACGACCGACAAAATAGCCGTTCTCTCGGACGCAGGGCTCATCCCCAAGGCAATCGTCGTGGGTCTTCCAAATACCAGCGGCAACCGTGAGCGCGATCAGACGCCTCCTTATATGAGAACAAATGTGGACGACGACAAAAGTCCGTATGGAGCAGGCGATAAGTTTTTGTCTTTCATAGAGAAAGAACTTATTCCCTACATGAATAGTAATTACAGGACCTCGAATTACCGGACGCTAAGCGGAAACTCAAGAGGAGGATTGTTTGTCTTGTACTCCTTGATGGAAAGGCCTGACCTATTTCAGGCTCGGTTTTGTTATAGCACTCCGGTTTGGCGGTTTGAGAATCTGATGGTCCACAAAATGGCTGAGTTTCTTCGTTCGTCTTCTGGACTGCATTGCTTTCTATATGTGAGTGTAGGAGAGAAAGAGACTGAGCGGATGATTAGTGGTTTCGCTGGCATGGTGAAGGTTCTAAAGAACAACCGTAAGAAGCATTTCAGGTGGGCTGCTGACTATACGCCGGATGCGATTCATCAGGACAACGCTCGTATTTCCACCTCCAAAGGACTGGCCGAATGGGGCAAGTATTTAAGAGAGACAAGAAAGTAGATATCTCTATAGTGAACCGCCGTCCAACGATTCGGGATGGGGTCATATCTTTTTTGGATTGAGATTCTTTTGTCTGAAGTACATCGGAGGAATGATCTCTTTATATGAAAATCAAATCGACTCCTGCATCTCTTTTCGTGTTGCTTGCCCTTATTCTATTCGTTCAGATCAGCTACGGTCAGGCCGCGTCCACCACCTCGCGATCGGCCACGATCAGCGATCCGATGATCCGGAGAATTTGGGTTGAGGGGATGGACAAATCGCAGCTCTACCCACTGGCTCAAGAGCTTTTGGACTCGATCGGTCCCCGGCTGACGGGCTCTCCTCAGCAAACGCAGGCCAACGAATGGGCCATGGCAAGGTACCGGAGTTGGGGGATCCCCGTACGTACGGAGAAGTACGGCAGCTGGAACGGATGGCGTCGAGGCACTTTCCACATGGATCTAGTAGCGCCACGGGTCCGCTCGCTCGAAGGAATGCTCCTTACGTGGAGCCCGGGAACCAATGGACCAGTCGAGGGCCAGGTAGTCGTCTTCCCCAATGTGAAGGAGGCAACGGAGTTTGAGGCATGGCTGCCCAAGGTTCGGGGTAAGTTCGTGCTGGTCTCGTTCCCAGAGCCAACGTGCCGACCCGATGATAATTGGAAGGAATTTGCGACGTCTGAATCTTTCGCACGGATGCAAACCGAACGCACAGCCGCCCGCGATGCCTGGTACAACGGGATTCGCAAGTCGGGTTTGAGGGGTCGCGATTTGCTTCACCGCCTCGAAGACGCAGGAGCGTTAGGCATCTTGACTTCGCTTTCTTCACAACAGGGGTGGGGTGTGAGCAAACCGGGCTCCGCCAACGCTGAACAAGTCCCCGAGCTAGGGCTCGCTTGTGAGGATTACGGTCTGGTCTTCCGTCTGGCGGAAAAAAACCAAGGTCCCGTTCTGCGGCTGAACGCCGAAGCGCAGTCGTTGGGTGAGGTCCCGGTTTCTAATGTCATCGCGGAACTGCCGGGGAAGGAGTTGCCGAATGAGTACGTCGTTCTTTCCGCACATTTCGATTCATGGGACTTCGCGTCCGGCGCCACCGACAACGGTTCCAGCACCGTGGCGATGATGGAAGCGATGCGAATCCTCAAGGCCGTTTACCCCAATCCCAAGCGCACGATCCTGGTTGGTCATTGGAGCGGCGAAGAGCAGGGGCTCAACGGTTCGCGGGCGTTTGTGGCTGATCATCCTGAGGTGATCAAGGGTATGCAGGCCCTTTTTAATCACGACAACGGCACTGGTCGCATCGTCAAGATCTCAATGGAAGGATTAGCCGGAGCCGGTGCTTTCTTTCGCCGCTGGCTCTCACAAATGCCCGGTGATCTCAACAGTCAAGTCAACCTTCTCGATCCCGGCGTACCAGACCGCGGGACCGATCATGCTTCTTTCATCTGCCAGGGCGTTCCTGCGTTTAATCTGAGCTCGGTTGGTTGGGATTACGAGACATACACGTGGCACACGAACCGTGACACGTTTGACAAACTGGTCATGGATGACCTGAAGGGCAATGCGCTGTTATTTGCGATGCTTGCATACATGGCGTCTGAAGATCCACAGCGAATTCCTCGTGAGCCGCGAGTCACAGCCCCGAATCCTCAAACCGGACAGCCTGCTCCCTGGCCAACGTGTACGCAACCGGCACGGAGCTCACCGCGGATCAAGCCGTGAATCTCCAGGTTGCAGAATGATTATCGACTTCCCGCCCGGCTTGAGCGGGCCTGTGAGAGAAGCCAGTTGCAAATCAACCACTCTCCTTGCGTAATTTGGTTAAGGAAACGGGGGAAACAGCTATGGATAACATTCAGAAGAGGGTGCGTATTCTTGAGGCGTACGCCGTTGTTTCGTTGCTAACCTTCGGCGTTCTGGCAGTCTCAGCATTTGTGCAGACGAAACAGAAATATGATGAGATAAGCGTCGAGCGCCTCAACGTCGTTGAGAAGAACGGCCAACTGCGGGCAGTGATCGCCAACACGGATCGTATGCCGGATGCAACCATTGATGGAAAACCGTTCAAGACTGAGCGCGTGCCGCGAATGATCTTCTACAACGGACTTGGCGACGAATGCGGCGGTTTAATCTTTGGCGCGGTCAAAGCCGGCGACAAATACGGCGCCTACGGCGGATTCACGTTTGATCAATACCGACAGTCGCAAGCCGTCGGTCTCATCTACAACGATCATACAGGCAGCCGCCAGGTCGGACTAAGCGTGTGGGATCGGCCAGAGACCTCCATGATTGAATTAATGCAGAGGCGCGAAGCTGTCGAGAAAATGCCTGACGGCGCCGAAAAAGAAGTGGCTAGAAAGAGCTTGCGCGACTCTGAGCTTTCCCCGACGCGAGTCTTTGTTGGTAAGAGCAAAGAGCGAGAAGCAAAAGTCACCCTCTATGATGCGAAGGGAAACCCGCGCATCAACATGATTGTTGATCCGACGGGATTGCCACGGCTTGATTTTCTAGATCAGAGCGGCAAAGTCACATACAGTTTGCCCGGCGACGCTAAGATGACTGGTCAGAAGTCAGGTAACTAGAAACTGGTTTTGGCGGATAATCATGCGCTTGGTGCAAGGCCGAGCCGAACGTCTTAAGACTTCGTGTGGCGCGGGGAGTTGACACAACTGGACATACACTCAAACGAGCCGCCACACAAGTCTGTGTTGAACTAGCCGGTGGCGGAGTTAGTTGAACTATGAATTGGAGAATTAATGAAATCGATGCCATTCTTTCTCGCATTGTTCCTTACACCGTTCCGAAAGCTACTTTACATGGAGTGGCGCAAGGCCTCTCGATCAGAGAAAGACATGGACTGAATTCATGGTCAGAGGCTGATCGGACCAAATGACGCCATCTGGTAGCGCAGCACTACCCGATACTCAACATCATGGGAGTCACCCTGAATAGACGTTGCTATCTTTTGTTTCTCGCTCTGGCGGTGGTTGCTGCGCTGGCGGGATTTCCTTTATTGGCCTCTAGTCTCTTGCAAGATCCAAAGGCGCAAAAGACAAGCAACCGCCGCTGGTGAAAAACGTAGCGCGAATAAAACCGCCAAGGAACTATTTAATCACCTCAATCAGTCGCGGCTGCCCTGCCAAGATGCCGCACCGCTGCCGCGAACGCCCCGCTCCGCCGTCGTGAGATCGGAATTCGCACACCGCCGTCGAGTACTGCAAACAACGCGCCGGCGCGAGTGCGGGTCAACTCTCTTACTCCCTCGAGTCGAACCAGTGCGTTTCGATGTGCGCGTATGAAACCATGTTTGCGCACGCGTACTTCCAACAGTTGGAGCGACTCGCGAAGCAAGTATTTGCGTTCCCCGATCCACAATTGCGCGTAATTCCCGGCTGCTTCTATCCAGTCAATCTCACTTATGTGTAGCACCGTTGCGCCCCGCGCTGTAGTGACCACGATGCTCTCGTCACGCGGTGAACGCGCCGTCGAGCGCAGCTTCCTGATCAAGCGCTTCATCGTAACGGCAAAACGCGCCTCGCTGACGGGCTTCACAAGGTAGTCGAGTGCTTCACTTTCGAACGCATGAATGGCGAACTGATCGAAGGCGGTAAGGAATACCACCGCCGGCATTCGCTCTACGGTTCGGCGACGGATCACCTCGAAGCCATCTATGCCCGGCATTTGAATGTCGAGAAAGACCACGTCCGGTGTGGACACGTCCAGAGCTGCGAGCACTTCGGCGCCGTTGCGACATTCTCCGGCAACAGCAAACTCAGGAAACGCCGCCAACAGTTGGCGCACACCCCGTCGAGCAGCGGGCTCGTCGTCCGCGATCAAGGCCCTCCAGTTAGAGTGTTTCACTGTTCAACTCCGGGAGCATCGCACGATATGGCACTCTTATCGTGGCGATTGTGCCGCCCTCTGTCCGTCTGACTATCTTGAGCGAAGCGCTTTCGCCATACAAGGCCCGCAGTCGCTCACGCGTGTTCTCGATGCCATGCCCTTTCGGTATCTCGACGTCCTCGCCGATGCCCACACCGTCGTCCGTGACCGAGATCTCCAACACGTCACCCGTGCGAAGCGCGGCGAGGGTCAAGCCACCTGACTCGAGGTGTCTGGCAATACCGTGACGAATTGCGTTCTCCACCAGATGTTGCAGCGCAAAGCTCGGCACTGCTGCGGACAAGAGCGAGTCGTCAACCCTGAATTCAGGTCGTAGGCGATCAGAGAACCGCGCCTTTTCGATGGCGACGTACTGCTGGACGAGTTCGAGTTCCTCTCCGAGTGTCACTTCATTGGCGCGGTGACGGCTCAGAGTGCGCCGCAAAACCTCGCTCAGATCCTCTACAATGCGCACAGCGCCTCGCCGATCATTGTCCCGAACGAGCACGGCGATCGTGTTAAGCGTGTTAAAGAGGAAGTGCGGGTTAACCTGTGCTTGCAAGGCCGCGAAGCGCGCGCCGGCAAGTTGCTCTGAAAGAAGGGCCAACTGGACCTCGCGCTCTCGAGCCTCGATGAAGTAACGAATCGCATGCTCCATGCCGACTACGCAAAGGTATACGGCGACACCGAATGGCAAGGTCGTGAAGATCCAGCTTAGCCAATCCATGCCGGCCTTACGCCAGAACTCGCCCGTTGCCATCGCCTGTAGAAGGTTCGGATCGAACATCAGCCCGAACTCTAACGTCAGGAGCTTGCCACCTGTGGCCCACGCCACGCAGAACACCAACGACATCGCGAGATGCAGCAGCGCGCGCCTTAGAAGGTTGGGCCGCGCAAGTGGCCATCGTTTAGAGAGTGCGAAAACTCCGGGTGTGAGAAATGCGTAGATGAACCAGTCGCCAGCCGCCCACAGGACATCCCGCGCCGCCACGGGTCCCCGGTCGTTGAGGCGCGGTTGAACGAGCTGGTTGATGGCGGCGAATGTGGCCGGCAGGATCCAGGCAGCCGAGACAATCATCGATGGTCGCAGGCGTGGCGGGAATCGCACGCAGCCCACAGTATCGCTGGCGCAGCTTGTGCGCAACGGTGGGGAGCGCCCGCTTGCTATCAATGACCGTTCGCGTCAGCAGATGCGCCGCTCACGTATTCATCGTTGTCGCGTAACTATTCACGGCGTAGCTAATACACGAACAGACATTCGCATATGGTGTCGTGGAGCTCGTGGATGTTACATCGGGATTGTCTTCATGTATCGGCAGGTCGTCGACGATTAGGTAGTCACATGACGGAAAGAACAAACGAGAATTTTAGAGCTGCGCGGCCTTCGAGCGACCAACGTTTTGGCACCCGCGTGATAAGGGGTGCACTGCCGCTGCAGATCTACTACATCGACGAGAGAGGCCACAAACGTGCGGTAGGCAGTACCGTCGCGTCACGGACCGTCGAAGTCGCCGGCTCTGGGACGGTGGTCATCGAGCCGCCCCGGACACTGACTTCGAAGGACTGGGATACCGTAATCGGCTTGATGAGGGAGATGCGGATTGAAGGTTTGAGAGCAGAGGGGCAGATGACTGACGCTCTGCTGGGGCGCATTACGCAGCTCGATCACTTGACCTATCTCAGCGCGCAGGCTTCAGCGCAAGTCACCGACGCTGGCCTTCGACACCTAGCTGGCCTACCGAATTTGGAGCACCTCGATTTGGGCGGCACCATGATTAGCGATCAAGGTCTCGAAATCCTGCGCGAGTTGCCCCGATTGAAGGCCTTCAAGCTGGTTCATACGAGCGGAGTGTCCGATGTCGGTCTCGGCAACCTGAGCTATTGCGATCACTTGGAGCACGTGGATCTCATGGGGACGCCGACCGGTGATGGAGTCATCAAGGCTCTCACTGGCAAGGCGCAAGTTCGAGAACTCTTTTGCGGTAATAATGTCACTGATGCTGGTCTCGCGCTGCTCCAAGAGTTTCCGGTATTCAAGAAATGGCTGGCCAGCGACCAACCAACGCCGCTGTCGGCGGCCGATCCTACTTATCGGGAGACGATTGAGAGCCCCAATCACCTCTGGCTGAACTTGAAATCGCCGATTACAAACGAGGGGCTTGCGAAGCTGGAGAGACTCGATGGGCTGAATTCATTGACGCTGTTTGCGACCACGGGATTTGGGCCTTTTTATGACAGCAATTCTGCAGTGACGGCGGCTGGCCTGAGTCATCTACGAGTTCTTCCGAGTCTGCGTCGGCTGGGTTGTTGTGCCAATCTTTGCAGCGACGAAGCGATGCGGCACATCAGCGCACTGCCTCGACTACGCTTCCTCATGTGCCAGGACACAGTGGCGGGCGACGAAGGCTTCGCTGCGCTGAGCCGCTCGCGGTCCATCGAACAAATCTGGGGGCGTCGTTCTTACAACGTCTCAGGACGCGGATTCGCCGCGCTAGCGGCGATGCCGAAGCTTCGCGGCTTATCGATGAGTTGCAGGAACGTCGACGACGAGGGGCTGTCCTCCCTCCCTCGTTTTCCCTCGCTGAGGGAATTCATGCCGATCAATGTGTCAGACGACGGCTTCCGTCATGTGGGCCACTGCAAGGAACTCGAAATCTTGCGCTGCATGTATTGCGGGGACATTACGGACCGCGCCACTGAGCACATCGCGGGCTTGTCTCAGTTGAAATCCTACCAGGCCTGGAGCACAGAGATCAGCGACCGCAGTATGGAGATCCTTGGCCGAATGCCTTCGCTCGAAAATATCGTTCTTCATAACTGCCCAGCTGTCACGAACGCGGGCTTGGCCTTTCTCGCCCAACTTCCCCGCCTGCGTGAGATCACTATCGAGAGTCTGCCGCGCGTCACATCTGAGGGGCCTGCAATGTTTCCCGCCAATGTCCGAGTGAACATTGTTACCGAGTGATCCCGACAACGGGCTCGACGAGCCATAGTACCGCGGGCAGCTTGCAAACATCGGGACATGCCTGCGTGTTCCCATCTATGACCGTTCGCGTCACTGGACGCGCCGCTCGCGTACTGATCGTTGTTGCATAACTTGTCGACGGCGTAGGATGCGGGGCGCGCTCCACTTTCAAATATCGACGCGAGGTTCATTCCGGGTATGACTGCTCTCACTACTCTTAGTACGCCTGTTCAGACGGCTCGCTCACGTGCGGACCGCATCATCTCGCTCGACGTGATGCGCGGTCTTGTGATGGTGCTAATGGCCGTCGATCACGTGCGCGTGTACTCGGGGGTCCCGGCCGGTAGTCCAATTCCCGGCATCTTCTTTACTCGCTGGATCACGCATTTCTGCGCACCAGCCTTCGTCTTTTTCGCAGGGACCGGTGCCTTTTTGCACGGAAGAAAACTCGGCGAGAAGCGTGCTCTGGCGCGTTACCTGGTCACTCGTGGAGTCATTCTCGTGGTGCTGGAGTTAACGGTGATTCGTTTTGCGTGGACGTTCAATTTCGATTACGCGCACTGGGTTCTTGCCGGCGTCATCTGGATGCTTGGCTGGTGCATGATTATGCTCGCCGCATTGGTCTGGCTTCCGACCTGGGCAATTGGGACGCTTGGACTGCTCACAATCGTTTTTCAGCAGGTATTCAGCCTAGTGCCGCGCGTGTTGCCTGAATCGCTACGAAATTCAGTTGGTTGGATATGGGAATTTGTCTATCCATCCGGGTTGGATGGCCCTCAAGCCATCAACATTCTTTACGTCCTGGTTCCGTGGATTGGCGTGATGGCGATCGGCTATGCATTCGGGGCAATCATGATCTGTGAGAGCGCCCAACGGCGCAGGCTCTGCCTGAAGATTGGTTTGTCCGCAACGGCTCTCTTCCTAGTGGCCGGCGTTGTTTCCGTCCTCTTGCGGCCCGCGCCCGCCAATGCCATGCCCGCTCTGTTCCGGCTCCTGAATCAAGTGAAATATCCTCCATCGCTGCTGTTCCTCTTGATGACGCTTGGTCCGACGATCGCACTGCTGCCGCTAGCCGAACGAGAACGAGGGTGGTTCGCCGGGATATTGACAACATTCGGTCGGGTGCCGCTCTTCTACTATTTGCTGCACATTCCAGTCATTCATATCGTGGCGCTGCTGGTGTGGTATCTGCGCGTGGGTAGTGCGCATTCGGAGTACTTCAGAAGTGCGCCGCACGTGTCAGTACCTCCGGAACAAAGATGGGGACTCCCGTTGCTCTACCTCGTGTTCGTCATTGTAGTCACTTTGCTTTACTTCCCGTGCCGTTGGTTTGCGAGTGTGAAGGCCCGCCGTCAGAAGGGATGGCTGAGTTATCTCTGAAGCACGGAGTTTGATCATTCCCCCAAGGAGGAACAGACGGGTGCTCCGATGTGGTCTATTCGCAACAAGGCAGAAACGCTGAGAGTGTCAATGAATCCTTTCTTGTTCGATGCACGCCTGATTCCCGTTGTAATTGGACTCGCCATGCAGTTCTCTACAGCTCAACAGCCATCGCAAATCCTTCAAATTTACCGCGAAGCTTTGAAACCTGGGACCCGTGCTGCGTATCAGAAGGTCGAGGAGGACACGGCCCGATTGTGCGCCGAATTCAGCTGCCCACACCCTTACCTCGCGATTGAATCGCTCACTGGATCGAAAGAGGTATGGTTTCTGAATGGATATGAATCCACATCTGAGCAGAAGCAGGTCGTTGACGACTATGCGAAGAACGTCAAGCTCATGGCTGAGCTCAAACAAAACAGCAGACGAAAGGCCAGACTGACGAAGGCGGCCGTCAATGTCTTCGCAAATCATCGTCAAGATTTGAGCCGCGGTGTCTTATGGATCATGGGCCATGGCCGCTTCCTCGTGATCACGGTGATCAAGAGCAGCCCTCGAATCAATGGAACCGTGTTCGAAGCCGCAGACAGTACAAGATTCATCGTGAAAGCGACCCATACGCTCAGCGAAGCTGAAGCGACGGCAGTGGTTGCAGGGCAAGAGTCTATGGTCTTTGCAGTTCGCCCATCCTGGAGTTTCCCAGCGAAGGAGTGGGTGGTGGCCGATCCAGTGTTCTGGCGCGGCCAAACTCGCTGGGACCGAAGCATATTTAAGAAGTCAAAGTAGAGGAGAAAACACGATGAGAAGTCAGCGACTTGGGATCATCCTTACGACAATCAACGTCATGCTGCTGGTGGTTACTTTGGTTATTTTGGCGCGGATCAGTCCAGTGGAAGCAAAGGACGTCCCGCCAGTGCTTAGGGGCCGCGGCCTCGAAATTGTAGATGCGCAGGGGCGAGTCCGAGCCAGCATCACCGTCGAGCCACCAGTCAATCTAAACTCGCGAGCCTATCCAGAAACTGTACTCTTGCGGTTGTCCGATCCGAAAAGCAGACCCATCGTAAAGATTACCGCAACCGAAGAAGGCTCGGGCATCGGGCTCTCAGACGACGTTCAGGGTGGTGTCGAAGTCTCGTCCACCAAACGCAAGGGCAACTTCTTGAAAGTAGTAAGTCGGGAGGGGCGAGAACAAGTCATCAAGCCTTAGCGCTTCCGCGCTTTCGGCTCACCAGGTAGCGGGTGAATTGAGAAGGGAGTATTGCGGTGAGAATCTGTATCCTTTTTGTTTTGATGTCAGGGCTGATGGCGGTGCAACGTCACGAGCCAAAGAGGGACTTGGTTAAAGATCCCCTCAAGCACGGCAAACAGATTCTACAGCGGGCGCAGCGGGCCATGGGCGGGACGGATAAGCTAACTGCTGTAAAGGACGTGACCCACAAGATGGAGATCGCTCTGGAGCCCGCCGCCGGCGGGTTCACGATGAAGCAAACAAGCCTATACATTGTACCCAACCACATCCGGCAAGTTCAGGAGATGCCGTTCGGAAGAGTTACGATTTACTCTGACGGCGAATCGGGATGGCTTGCAACACCGCAGGGCGTACAACCGATTCCGCTTGATATTTTGACAAAGGCTAAAGGTGTCATATTTCGGCAGCCCTCCAGCCTTATTCTTTCAGGCCACTATCCTTCGCGATCCGTCAAAGCGGTCGGCGAGAACGCGGTCAACATCTTGACGGCCGACGGTCAGAGCATCCTCATCCAGTTTGACTCGGAGACAGGCCTTCCGGAGCGTCAGATATACACCGAACCTGGTGCCAATGGTAGTTCAGCTGAAAAAACCGAAATATTTTCGGACTGGCGCAACGTGGGCGGAATCAAAATGCCCTACAAAGCTGTGCAGCGGGAAAATGGTGTGAAAATTCTTGAAGTGACCGTTTTGGAATACCGAATAAACACCGGGATAACTGCGAAAGAGATCAGTAAGAGACCTTGATGCTGTCAGGCATTGCGTGGTCTATAATGATCTGGTATGGGGTCGGTCGCACCCAAAATGTAGCTGCAAGCTAGCGCATTGCAGGTATTGACGCATGAGAGTCGACGGGCGAACAGCACCCCTATCGAGGGTGCCGTAGGCTGTCAGCCCCACGCGCTTTTCCTTAGTTTTCCTACACGAAAACGTTTAGGGATCAAAAGTGAGGTTTATGGATCGAAAGAGGTATGTGGATCAAAGCCGTTACAAGAGGCTTTGCCTCATAAAGGGCATTATGGATCGATTTATGAGGCATCCGGCGTTTCTGCCTCAAAAAAGCAAAAAGTACGCGCAGCGGTAAAGACACTCAATCATTCTCGCGCAGGAGAAGTACATCACACGGCGCGTGATCCAGCACAAAGCGAGCGGTGTGGCCCACACTCGCTGGACCGATGTGAGGATGTCCTTCCGCGCCCTCACGCGCCGAAATACAAATCAACGACACCGACTCTTCCCGAGCGACCTGCATAATGACGTCCTCAGGTCTGCCTTTGGCGAGGCGCGATTGCGCGCCGAATCCTGCTGCCTCGGCAGCCGCCTGAGTTTCGGCGAGCGAAGTCTCACCGGCAGTTTCTTCGGCAGCTGATAATTCAGGCCCTCGACCTGGGATGGAAGCGGGACCATGCCTCAATCCTTCGATCAGGTGTTTGAGGTCGTGACGCGGGCCGGTGTCGATAACGTGCAGTAACAATAGCTCTGCTCCCTTGTCGAGCACTTCCGCGAGTCTTTGGACCAGCTCCGGTCCTCCACGCTGGCCAATTGGACATAACACGTGCATACCAGCCTCCTTCCCTACAGCTGTAACCACAGCAACACTGAACCGACAATGACCATCAACGGCACAACTGCGATTCCCAGTTTGAAATACTCGAGCGTGGAAATGTCTACGCCTTTACGCCGCAAGGCCAGCAGCCAAAGCATAGTGGCGAGCGAACCCACCGTGGTCAGATTTGGTCCTAGATCGGCACCGAAGATAATCGCATAGACCTGACTCACGTGCCCTCTGCCGCTGGTTTGTATGGCGCTCTGAGCCGAGATCATGATCAGAGTCATTGGAACATTGTTGATTAAGTTCGATCCCAGCGCCGTTCCGCCGGCTGTCAGCATCGTCGCCCGCAGCGGACTGTCACCCCCAAGGTGCAGGAGTGCTCTACCGAAAGCCTGGGTCAGGCCCAGATTCTCGATGGCCCTGACCATCAGAAACATGCCGGTGACAAAAATGAAGAGTGACCAGGAAATCTCGCGCTTGAGTTTATTCCAGTCGAAACGATGGTGTCGAAGCGCACCCACAAGCAACAACGCGCTTCCGCCTAAAGAGATGATCGAAAGAGGCACTCGAAGGGCAGAGGCGAGAACGTAAGCCAGGCCGATCACCGCCAGCGATCCGAATGCGAAATGCAGGAAGGCGGGACTGGTGAGTACAACTGGGGGCAAGTCGGCGAGGTTGTAAGGTTGTTTCAGGTCCCGGCGAAACAACCAGACAAAGAGGCCAATGTTCAGGCCAATACAAAACAGGCTCGGCAGGAAAAGAAAGCGCAGGAAAGTGCCTAGCCCGCCACCGAACGCGTTGATCACCAAAATATTAATCGGATTGCTAACCGGTAACAGGAACGAGGCCGTATCAGCAATGAAGGTGCAGGCAAACAGAAACGGTAAAGGAGACAAGCGCAAGCGCGTCACCAGAACGTAAACCACAGGCGTAAGGATCAGCGCCGTGGCATCGTTAGATAAGACTGCAGTAATGACAGTGCCAATCAGAAAGACGGCGAGATAAAGACGTAGTGTGTTTCCTTTAGACCAATGCGCGATCCGGTTGGTCACGACTTCAAAAACGCCTGCCTGATCAGCAAGGGCCGAGATCATCATCAAGCCAAGGAAGAAGCCATAGACGTTCCATTGGCTGCGCAGCAAAACAAGCGCCTCGCCGAAGCCGACGTAGCCGCCCAGCAGCATCATGAGAGCACCACCTGCTGCCGCGATCGCCTCCGTAACGCGTAGCGGGCGAACCATGATTAGTCCTACTGTGATTAAGAAAATTAGACCTCCGATGATCGCGTGTGACATTTTCGATCCGATTTAAGGTCTAAGAAGGCTTGAAATTACCGACGGCGGTTTCCGAATACCGAGTTTGCAGCCATAAAGTGGTTGGCCGTCGCGGTCAAGACGGTTTGCTGTTACGGCCCGCTAATCATCGAAATAACCGTTACAAATGGCCGGAGTCGAAGCCCAGATCGTGTACCTACAACCAGAGCCGAAGAAACTGGCCTCAAGAGTATCTGCGCGCGCAGAAGACTCAAAGTGAGAGGTAGGTTAATGCTCGCATAAGAGTCCGCATTGTCATTTCTTATTTTTGTCGTCCCAAAGTTTTGGCTCCCAAAGTTCGATCTTGTTTCCATCGGGATCAATGATCCAAAGGAACGCGCCGTTCTCGTGATACTCTGGTCCTTGATGGATCGAAACCCCTCCGGCGTTGAGTTGCCCGATCATTTCGTCCATATTGTCGATTCGATAGTTGATCATGAAGGATGATTCACTTGGACTGAACCATTTTGTGGCCGGCTCAGCGACGTGCCATGCCGTAACACCCTTATCTTCTGCTTTATCCTCGGGCCATCTGAGGGCGGCTCCACCCCACTCTGCAAGCTCAAGGCCGAGATGCTCTTTGTACCATTCGCGTAGAGCTTTATTGTCGGTTTTCGCTTTAAAGAATACGCCGCCGATTCCTGTTATTTTTGCCATAGTCGTCTCCTAAGCCCCTGTCATTTTCTTCACGGGAAAAGCTAACTCTAGATCGAAGTGACTCGACATTCAATAAATCTTTCTCGATTCTTTGCGCGGTCCCATGAGGTCGGTACCACCTCGCGGTAGCGGGTGGGTTCCTTCCTTTTTCGCCCTGCTTCTGCCGCGGTATGCACCTCTGGTTAACCCGTTCTAATGGGAGTGATGAAAACCGTGCTTGGCTTACCCGTGGAGCGAATTCTCGGCTTCACGGTGCTGCCCTTTCTGATAATGCTTGTACTCGAAGGCGTGTTTCTTCGGCTGCTATTCCGTCGCAAGCGTGGTGTCGAAGAAACACACTATAAAACGCGATCGAAGGAACAAGTTACCAATGAACTTGACGCGGCAAACGCGCGCGTGCTGTCAGAACCGCCAACTGTAACCGAGCACACTACCCGCGCGTTTGCGCCCATCCGCAGGGAGCGAACATCCAAATAAAGAATCCTCACTGAAGTCAAACTCATAACAATTCACTTCGAAATCGCCAAATGTGCGGCTCACTTCACCACGAAACTTCTGGGGCGTAGCCCCGGATTTCATCAGCTCTTGCGGAAGGGCGCAGCCCTACCGCACATCGGGCGGCGCAGCCGCAAACCGCGTTTCTACACGAACCCACCTTGAACTGAATACGCGAGCTGACGGGCCACCCGCCTTTGCTGTTTCGCCCGAAGACCTGTTGAATGGGAGTCCGCGCGCCGCTCAACTCGCCCTGCCACCTCCCAGAGACGCCCATTCCCGTTTCGCCGATTTAAATTTCTACAATATTTCCCGTCTTCGTTCGTCTACAGTAATGGATGGGCTGGAACACCTCGATGACCGAGCAAGACCATCAAATCTCCAAAATCGTTGGGGAGGAACGATCCCGGCTGCGCAATTTCATCCGCCGGCGGGTGCCCGACCCTGCGGACGCCGAGGACATCCTGCAGGAGGTCTTTTACAAACTGGTAGAAGCCAATCGCCTGCTGATGCCGATTGACCACGTGACCGGCTGGCTTTTTCGCGTCGCGCGCAATCGCATCACGGACCTTTTCCGCAAGAAGAGGCCAGAGACCTTCAGTGACGCGGGAATCGAGAATGAAGACGGCGAGGTGTTGCAGATCGAAGATCTTTTGCCATCGCCCGACTCCGGGCCGGAAGCGCTCTATGTCCGCAGCGTGCTGCTTGATGAGCTGGAACTTGCGCTCGATGAACTGACCGTCGAGCAACGTGAAGTGTTCGTCGCTCATGAACTGGAGGGGAGAAGCTTCAAAGAGTTGTCGGCAGAAAGCGGTGTGAATGTCAACACTCTACTCTCGCGCAAGCGCTACGCGGTGCTTCATCTGCGCGAACGACTGCAGAGCATTTACGGCGAGTTTACGAACAGAACATGATGAGGAAGGAACAGAACATGAATAGAAAGAAGAGACTGATGTGGATAGCTCCCGCGGCGATCCTGGGGATAGTGATTTTCAGCTGGATTGGCGGCGAAGTGGTGATGCTTCTGTGGAACTGGCTGGCGCCGGCGCTGTTCGGATTGCGGCAAATCACCTTCTGGCAGGCTCTGGGACTGCTGGCTCTCTCCCGAATACTATTTGGAGGATTTGGTTTTGGTGGCGGCGGTCATCGCTCCCATTCGCGAGGGCAGATGCGGGGGCGAATGGCCGAGCGTTGGGAACAGATGACTCCCGAGGAGCGCGAGAAGTTCCGCCAGGGGCTTCATGATCGCTCGGGGCGCACGACGCCGCTGGAATCGCAGCCAAGTGCTTGATCAGAGGCAGTCAAAAGTCAGCCTGCGAAGCAGGCGAAAGCATATGGCCGGGGCGTAGGTCCCAGGACCAGACACGAGCAGAATTCCGAGCCCGCCTAAGCGGGCGATAGCTTAATCCTCCACCGCTATCTTCAGTTTGTGGAGTGCGTTATCCCACTGTTGCCCGATCACCTCGAGCGAGCGCCGCGCCTCCTCCACCTGTGTCGGTTCAAACTCCCACTGGCGTTCGCGTCCAACTTTGAGGTCGTGCACCAGGCCTGCATCTGCGAGTACCTGCAGATGTTTGGTGACCGCCTGACGCGTGATTTCCGTTCCGGACGTGAGCTGGGTGATCGACATCGCCCCGCCGGCGCACAGGACAGCGATGAGACGCAGGCGCGTCTCATCGCCAAGCGCCGCGAAGATCGGCGCAGCATTCCGCAGTGCCGACTTCTTAAGCGGCGCCTGCTTCGAAAGTGCCCTACGGCGCGGCGACATGTTTCTCGATGTTTTTCATCTGTTCGTCCCAGCCCCCGCTGTTCATGCGAAACGCTTCCAGGCGACGCGACGGTGGGATACTGTCAAATCCGGATTCGACGACGCTCAGCAATGTGCCACCCTCGACTTCCTTAAGCTCGAATACGACCAGGGTGGCCGGTTCCTGTGAATAGTCGACGGAGGGATCAATCGCGTAGGGATGCCAGCGCCAGGAAAGCAATCGCTCCGGCTCCATACGTTCGATCAATACTTCAAAGACAACGTGTTCATACCCAGGATGCGTGATCGTTCCCTGCACACGCTCTCCGGCTGCAAAGGTTTTTCCCTTGAACATCACACCAAACCAGTTGCCGAATTCTTCGGCATTCGCCAGGGCGCGCCAGACGCGTGAGCGTGGAGCCTTGAGCAGAATACTTCTTTCAATGCGATCTGTTGACGAGTCCATACGCTACCTCCTGGTTGCATATTAATCTGCCC
>DASXQM010000084.1:0-14591 GCA_036507195.1 Pyrinomonadaceae bacterium
AGGTTGGAAGCGTCTTGTCTTCGTCGCCGGACAGGGCAAGGTTTCTTTGCCTGGACGGCATTCACATGACGGAGCCCTATCACCGACTAATGGCAAAGGAATGGCTCAAATTTCTCGCTGGGGCTCGAGGAACGAAACGCGTGGCATCGCTCAAGCTCTTCACTGGGACCGCGGGCGTCTCGCCCGCAGCGAGCGCCGTCAGGCGCGACTGATCTCGCAAAAGATTCGGGCCCCGACGTCCCCCTCGCGCTGTGCGCTCGTTGCGGGCGAGACGCCCGCGGTCCCAGTGAAAAGCTTGAGCGGTACCCAGGTTCTCATAACTGTTCTATAGGAGAAAAACTTCAGTGAAGAGAATCCGCACGAAGAGTTATTCAATTGTCACTCGGCAAAGGTTATTGATGTCAGTAACCGTGACGATAGGCCTCGTCATTATCTCTTCAATTGGATCATTCGGTGCGTATGCACAACCAGCGTCCAGGGTTATTAGGCCTCGGATGCTAATCGGCGAGCATGATCCCCTTACTGGATTCAACGTCTTGCGCGCGAGGTACGCTGCGGGTGCACGCGCGCCGGAAGGTATTGACGGTTGGGCGCTCACATACCTGCTGACCCGTGACGAATCCTTCGCGAAGAAAGCAGTGGAAGAGATGCGGCGCACGCATCCTCCAGAGTTGGTGGGATCGCGCACCTATCCGGAATACGTGAAGTGGTCGCTGGCCTTCGACTGGCTCTACAACTATCCGGGCTTCGATGCGCAACTCAAGGATCGCGTCGCGCTCGAACTCTTAAAAGCCGCCGAGAAGATGATGGAGGATCAGTCGCTCAAGGAAGTGCAACTGGCGATGTATCACAATTATCCAGTCCGCTACTTGACGCTCGCTGTGTTTGCCCTCACTGCTATCGAAGGCCAGCCTTCGGTTGAGAAGCGCGCGGCGCCTTTGCGGGCGCGCGCGCAGGAAGTCTTCGATCACATTCTCGATCTTACAAACTTCATCACGCCTGATGGCGGGTATCACGAGTCGATGGACTATCAGCGGATCACCTACGCTCCTCTCGCGTTGCTGGCAGAACTACGTCGTACTGTGGGCAACAATGATCCGGCCCGGCGCTATACAGTCTTTCATCATTACACCGATACTTATCTCTATAAGGTGCTCCCCGATGGCACAACCGCGCGCGATGATGACAATGAATTTCCTTATCTCCAGTGGGAAGACAATATCTGCCTCGGCTATGCCATTAATCGGTTCAAGGATCCTTTTGCTGCGTGGTTGCTGCGAAAGAGCGATTGGCCTGCACGCAAAGATTGGCGAATTCCGATTACTCAGTTTTTGTGGGACGACCCGGAAGTTGCTTCACGAAATCCAGCTGACACAAACGATGCCGAGATTTCCCGTAATTACCTTTTTCGTGGAATTGGACATCTCATCATGCGCGACGGCTTCGGGCCCGATTCGACTTGGATTGAGTTCAATTCGGGTCCATATCTGGCCAAGCATGACCACCTTGATCAGAACCATTTCGTCATTTACCACAAAGGTTATCTCGCCACGGAAAGTGGCGCCGACTACACTGACACAGAGAGTCCGCACTACCTGAATTATTACCGACGCACCATCGCTCACAACTCGATGTTGGTTTATAAGCCCGGGGAAAAATTCTTCTGGGCCGAGAATCTCTGGGCCGCTGCCAACGACGGTGGCCAGCGCATGGATTCTTCTCGCTATTGGAACACTGTCCGCAGCCGCGAAGATTTCGAGCGCACGCGGGACCTGTGGGACACGGGACGCATGGAACTGACTGACTACCAGCCGGGCGTCTACCACTACGCGCGCGGCAACGCTACGCGCGCCTATCACCCTTCCAAGATGGAGCACTTCACTCGCGAAGTGGCTTACACACCGGACAACAACGTGCTTGTGGTTTTCGATCGAGTGCGGAGCACCGACGCAGGCTATAAAAAAGTGTGGTTGCTGCACGGAGTGAGTGAGCCGCGCGTTACAGCTGGCGAGAAGGGAAAAGACATTGGCCACGGCGGGACGGCTTACGCGGATGCCACAGTCTTTACTTTTGAAGATGGTCAGGGGCGATTGCGAGTCCATTCATTACTCCCACGAGAGCGTGACGTCGTAAAGCGAGGCGGGCCGGGTTTTGAATTCTGGACGCCGGGCGACGAGTTTGGCGGACAATGGGGAACAGGAAAAAATTGGCCGCTGGACCCACCGGCCGGCGGACCGCTGCCGACCGATCCTTATCTCCGGAAGATGTGGAAGACTTTCTGGGGAGATGAGTTTGACAAACTATTACCTTCGAACACGCGTGCGGTAGTACCCGCATCCTGGCGCGTTGAGGTGTTGCCATCGAAACCGGCGAAAGAAGACTTTTTTCTGCACGTTTTGGAGATTGGAGATCGCGTTGATACGCGTACCCCACGGGTTGAGTTGGTGGATGGATCAAATCTGGTTGGTGCGCTCGTCGAAGGCGGCACCATTACACTCTTCGCCACCATTGACGGTCCAGTAACGGAAGGTGAAGTGACAATCCCGGCCGTGGACACGAACTCTTTGCTAATCTCTGGATTGAAGCCCCATGCAAAGTATGAACTCCAGATGACCGGGGGCCGGGCAAACTGGCGCGGCGGCCTCTTCAATGGAGTGCCCGGAGGAAGCTACATCGGAACGGCGAATGGTTCCGGCGTCATGCACTTGCCGTTCAAAGGTCAAAAGGACGGAAGACTGCGGCTGCGGCTGTTGTCATCGGAGTAGACTTGTGAAAACTCGGAAATCCCACCCACGGCAGTGGGTGGATTATTCAGATCCAACCTACACTGCTCAGGGCTCAGAGAGATCTGGTCGAATCCCTCTCACGGGAGTGGGGGGATTGTTCAGATCCAGCCTACGCTCCACGCCCATTAGAAGTCATTGCCTGCCTTGGAGGTTGGATCTGAATAATCCCCCAACTGCCGTTGGAGGGATTTGATTCCTTCATCGCGTTTCTCTTTGTAGGCCGGATCTGAAAAATCCACCCCACTTCCGTGAGTGGGATTTAAGAATTCGAGTAACACAAAATGACTATGAACAAATCAACACTGTTATCAAGCGCTCAAATACTCGTTGCGCTCCTTGTTTTTAGCAACGCGTTTGCACAACAGCGGCACGGCCAAGCCGCTCGAGCATTTCGCCCACTCCATGAAGTGAACCAGGTAGCGCGGCCTGACGCAAACCACGTCGTTGCCATTGTCGGAGCTACCTTGATCGACGGTCGCGGCGGCGCGCCCCTACTTGATGCTGCCGTAATCGTTCATGGCGAAAGAATTGTCGCAGTTGGCCAGCTAGCTTCGCTAAGCATTCCAGCAGGCGCAGAAGTGGTCGACGCGAAGGGACTTACGCTTCTGCCCGGATTGATCGACTCCCATTTTCACATTGATGGCGACGACCCGTTGCCTGCACTCTATCTTACGCATGGAATTACCTCTCTACGCGATCCCGGCCAGTGGATCGAGGCTTATGATGTCGCCCGCAAGGGGCCCGCGCCGGTGCCGCGCTTGTTCCTGTGTGGGCCACACCTTGACTCGCCGCCGCCCGCTTATCCGGCGGATTCGTTGATCGTACGCGATGCGGAGGAGACACGGATTGCGGTCAATCGTTTCGCCGACGATGGCGCATCGGCCATTAAGGTCTACTACCGTCTGCCACTCGCGCTTATCAGAGTGGCTACCGAAGCGGCCCACGCGCGCGGTCTCCCCGTTACCTCGCACCTGGAGATTGTGGACGCGAGTGACGCCATCCGTGCCGGCGTTGATGGCGTAGAGCATGCGACCTCATTCGGAACCGCCCTGCTGCCGTTGCGCGAGGCCGAGAAGTACCGCCAGGCAGTGCTTGCTGATAACAACGCGCGCCGTGAAGGGCGGTATCGGGTGTGGAGCATGATCGATCTCGATTCGGCGCGTGCTGGTGCGGTCTTTAAATTGATCGTCGAACGCGGCACTGTTGTCTCACCGACACTTGCAGTCTTCGAACGGCAGTTCGGTGACAAAGATACCACCGAGATGCATGTCCGCGCTTTTAAACAGATGGAAGCGTTTGTAGGACATGCGTTCCGTGCCGGGGCGCACGTCGTCGTCGGTTCTCATTCCGACGTGCCGCACGCTAAGCGCGGTTGGGCTTATCAACGTGAGCTCGAGCTGCTGGTGGAGTCGGGTCTTACACCGATGCAGGCCATTGTCGCGGGTACATTAGAGAATGCGCGGTTCTTTCGAGCCTCCGACCGCTTGGGAAGTGTCGAAGCGGGAAAGCTCGCGGATCTGGTGCTTGTCGAAGGCAATCCCCTGAGAAACATAAGCGACATGCGGCGCATCCAGCGCGTTATGCTCAACGGCAAGTGGGTGGCAAGGGTTGGCGCGGCGGAGAAATGAGAATGGGAAACCACCAGGCGCTGCTCGTTCGGTCACTACTGGCAGCAGTCGCGTCAGTGCTGCTATGCGGAGCGGCACAAGCTAAAGGGAAGGCAGTCTACGTTCACCTGCTGGACGGCGACGACATGCGGGGTGACGGCAGTTACTCACTACCTTACAAGTCATGGCGGGTTGCTCTTCGTCACGTCGGAAGCGGGGATACGATCATCGCCAAGAACGGCGACTACCGAAAAGCGGGACGTGCTGGCAATTGGGGCGGGCTGAGTCTCGCTTTAACAATGGGAGATCAATTGGAGGCTGGCGATCCTCATCAGACTGTTTCCTCAGGAACGCCTCCCGACGCGATGGGCATCTACCGTTACGACCCCGCGAATCCGTTGACTATACGCGCCGAGACAAAGCAAGGCGTGATTATTGACCACGTGCGTCTTCATTTGGCGCGCGGGATCGTGATCGAGGGGTTCGACATTTTTCCGAATCCTTACTACACAGATGAGGCCGGGAAGAAACTCAACCGTCGCCGCGATGGCATTCACGGCGATAGCGTGTATGAGCCCGAAGATACGTATAACCGGGTCAAGACGAACGATCCGCCCGGCGGACATACCGCGGCCTGGTACGATCGCTCGCTATGGACCTGCTACATCGTCGTCCGCAACTCGAAAATTCATTACGAATGCCCGCCGGGCGGCTGCACTTCCGCATATGATTCACTGCAAGACGATGACCGGCTTTATCTGATCAAGTTCAACCAGGCACACCATATCACGGTCGAAGATTGCGAATTGTTCGACGGCAAGAATTTTCAACGCAAGCCGGCCATCGACCTTCCCTGCAGCGACGACGTGGTTGTGCGTCGCAACTTGATCCGCAACTGTCATCGAGGCGTGGTAACTAAGGGCGGCGGCCGAAGGATTTTGATCGAAGCCAACGTCTTTGTTGATAATTCTGGCGCAGCCTTCTCAGGCGGCTCGACCGATCCGGATCTTTTCATCGACGGGCGCTTCGGCGACCCTTGTTCGTTCGCCTTTTTCGAATCTTATGACATGACAGCACGCGATAACTTGGTTGTCTCCACGCGACCGGGCGAACGCCCAGTTGAACCGGTAGCGATCTGGGCAGCGAAGAACGCGAGCATTATCAATAATACTTTTATCGGTATTGGCGAGCGCGGCGTGTTACTCGTACGTCCAGGGAACGAGGTTGACAGCCGGGCTAAAGGGTGTGGTCGTTCAGTCCGTCTGACGCGGAGCGAGGACCTGACGTTGAGGAGTAATATCTTTATCCTTTCGGGAGTCGTAGACGAAACGATGCTTTATCAAACCTCGGGCCCAGACACAGCCGTAGCCAGGTTCGATCATCGCAACAATACTTTCTTCAATAGCGGCCACGACGTGCCGGTCGGAGGGCTCGCCGATCCGAATAGCGAGCCAGGCTTCAGCAAAAGCGATCCTAAGTTAGCCGGCGGGCAGGGGACTGATTACGCGACGTGGATGGGGACGGTGAAACTCAAAAGCAATTCGCCGTCGCTCGGTCGTGGTGTGCGCGACACCGGTAGAGAGAAATTCTGAGCGGCGGAGATTTCAAGATGAGCGTGCGAAGCAAAATCCTCGTGATTGCCCTGGGGCCGGCATGTTTGTTCACGCTAACGGCCAAAGCTCAGACCCCGCGGTTGCCAGTCTATCAGGTCGCTCGCACATCGGGACCGATTAAGGTAGATGGCAAACTCGACGATACCGCTTGGAAGAAAGCTCCGCTGGTTGGCGATTTCGTAAACAACTCGGACGGTTCGCAAAGTACCTACAAGACCGAAGCAAGGGTGCTCTACGATGACAACTTTATTTACTTCGCTTTCCGCTGCGCGGACCAGAACATTTGGTCAACCATGAGGCGGCGGGATGAGCACCTGTGGGAAGAGGAGGTCGTGGAGGTTTTCCTCCAGGCTGATCCTAATCAGCCAAGCTACATCGAACTGGAGGTGAATCCACGCGGCACCATGCTGGATATCTATCTGCTGTCCACGCGTAAACCGTTGCACTACGAGAGTTGGAACAGCGAAAAGCTGCAGTGGGCAGTGCAAGTCGATGGGACGGTAGACGGAAAGGCCGGTGACCGTGAATGGACCTGCGAAATAGCTCTGCCAATGGAAGACATTGTCACCGCGCCACACCGTCCGCTGCTGCCGGGAGATCGCTGGCGCATGAACCTGTATCGGGGCGAGCAGCTTCCAAAACCAGCGGGCTTAGCATGGTCGCCGACCTTACGAGATGATTTTCATATCCCCCAGAGGTTTGGCGAGCTAGTGTTTCGCTGAACGGTTAGGAATGCGCACTTGAGCCATCAAGAGTCAGTGGAGTACTTCCGCAAGCCCTCCCTGACGGTCGGGCTACTGCCCCGACGCGCGTTGACTAGTTGGGTGTGGTTGTGCGTCGTGGCCCGAGGCAGTAGCCCGACTATTAAGCAGGGCTCCGTTACGCAACACTCAATCATCCTAGCGCGGCAGTTCATCTCCCTGACCCTGATTGCTTACGAATAGAGACTAACTGGCGCCGGCCGATCGCTTTGATTTGGGAGTCTGGCCACTTCTCGAGGCGCTGGTAACTCGGGTGGTTTAACTTTTCTCGGCAGGGGTTGCGCGCCGCATTGTAACTACAGATGAGTGACCAGCGGGGAGTCGGGCTCCTATTCGCGTCAGAGCGATGAAGTAGGTTGCAGTGGAAGAAGAGTGCCGACCCCGGTTCCATCTCACACTGGACTAACTCCAGATATCTGAGGGCTTCTTGTACCCGCTCGATGTCGGCACCTTTTTGCTCGCCTGCTTTGCCGTGATCAATGCGGCCCATGTGATGAGAGCCCTTGATCACTTGTAGGCAGCCGTTTTCCAGCGTTGCGCGATCAATTGCAACTAAGCAGCTTGCCATATAAGGAAACAGACAATCATTCAAGTACCAGTAACCATAATCCTGGTGCCACTCCCATGCTCCGCCCACCAGAGGCTCCTTGAGCATTATTTTGTGATGATAATGGTAAACTTCACCACCTAACATTTGCTCCATAGGATCAACGATACGTGAGCAGCGGACAAAGGCGCTGTAGATATCTTCACTCAACGATCCGCTAATCCACAGCTTGCTTCGTCCACTGGACGAATCCAGTCGCTCGTGTGCTTGTTGATGGATTTGTTGATCACTCTTCGCGATCTTAAGGAGTAAATCCACTTCTTCCGCATCGAACAGACCTTTTACCATCAGATATCCGTCTCGAGTGAATTGTTCGATCTGTTCTGCGGTCAACTTGGACATAGAATCTCGCTTTGCTTCAGAATGAAATACGGCCGCCATTACTGGCAGCCGTAAGTTGTTGAATTAAGTGGTCGGGGCGAGAGGATTCGAACCTCCGACCTCTCGGTCCCGAACCAAGGCTTCGGCAAAAACGTAAGTTTTTGTCTTTTCAAAAGTTGCAGCCACCAACGATTTCTTAGGATTTTTACATTCCGTCCCATCCGCTACGGTCCATTATACGTCGTGTGCTAGGAATTCTGGTCACAAATTTCCCACCGAGAACCCGTATTCAACTATACAAACGACATCGTGTCGGGCACGCCTCCGAATTGCGAATTAGACACTCGGCAAAAACCTAAGTATTGACTTTTCGAAAGTTGCAGCCACCCAAGAAAAATAAGGTTTTCCGGGTTTTTTCCTATCCCTTACCATTCCATATACGGCGCCTGCAGTTATTCTTGGCCACGTATTGGCCACTTGGGCATTGAGGTTAGATTTCCTTTTTCGGAAAACTTTCGTCGGATAGAATCCCGACCGTGGGGTTATGAATGAAGGCCCAGCCCTTGATCCAATCTCTTCCAATTTGTAGCTAATCAGTTCTATTACGGGTTGCGGCTGCTAGGTATGAGTTCTTAATTCTCCTCGGCAAAGCAACCATGCAGAATCCGATTTAGTTCGCGCGCAGATTCGAGCTCGTGGCCGAAGGGTTTCTCTACGATGACACGCCGTCCTTGCGTGCAACTAAATTCGTTAGGTGCTCGATGACCGACCCCAATTAGGAGTGGCGGGATTGCCAGATAGTAAGCTGGCCGCATGGTTCCGCCAAGTTCCCTGTCGAGCGCCTTAAACGTCCCTGGATCCTCGTAATCACCATCAATATAACGCAGTAAGCCACATAGTTTTTCAAAAGCCGCTGGATCGACCCCGCCGTGTTTTTCAAGACTGTCATGCGCCCGTGCTTTGAACTGTCCCAGACTCCATCCGGACTTAGCCACCCCAATAACCGGCACATTCAGATGGCCGCGGCTTCAACATGCCCTGCAGTGCTGGAAAAATCTTTTTGTAGGCGAGGTCGCCTGTCGCGCCGAAGAAGACCAATGCGTCTGAATGCTGGTTGCTCATAAACTTTTCCTATGACTTTTCGGCCTTCTTCTCCAGGTGTCCACCAAATTGATAGCGCATTGCAGAGAGGACTTTGTCCGCAAACCCCGCTTCGCCTCTTGAGCTGAATCGCGCAAACAGAGCCGAGGTCAAAACTGGAACAGGTACAGCTTCGTCAATCGCAGCCTTGATGGTCCAGCGTCCTTCACCGGAGTCAGACACACGACCTGCAAATTTCGACAAATTGGGATCTTTGTGAAGCCCTGCCGCCGTGAGATCCAGCAACCACGACGTGATTACGCTGCCTCGCCGCCACACCTCAGTAATGTCGGATAGATTGAGGTCGAACTTATAATGTTCCGGATCGCGTAGCGGTGTGGTCTCTGCATCAACTCCCTGTTGCCGGTTGCCGATATTAGCGGACCGCAGTACCCCCAATCCTTCGGCATAGGCAGCCATAATTCCGTACTCGATCCCGTTATGGACCATCTTCACAAAATGGCCCGCTCCGTTTGGCCCACAATGCAGGTATCCGAATTCGGCGGTGCCCGCAGACTTAGTACGGCCAGGTGTTCCTGAAATGTCTCCAATGCCAGGAGCCAACGTAGCGAAGATCGGATCGAGATCTGGAATCACATCTGTCTCGCCACCAATCATCATGCAGTAGCCGCGCTCGAGTCCCCACACGCCACCGCTGATGCCAACATCAACGTAATGGATTTGTTTCGAAGCCAGTTCCTTTGCGCGACGGATGTCGTCAACGTAATAAGAATTCCCGCCGTCAATCAGGATGTCTCCTGGTTCGAGGAGAGACAGAAGATCTTTAATGGCCTCGTCTACGCCTGCAGCAGGAACCATCAACCAGATCACCCGCGGCGTATCGAGCCTCTTGACAAAATCCGCCAGCGAGATCGCGCCGACCGCCTTCTCTTTGACAAGTTGGCTCACCGCTTCGGGCGAACGATCAAACACCACGCAATTGTGGCCATCTTTGATCAGACGCCGGACAATGTTGGCGCCCATCCGGCCAAGCCCTATCATTCCAAGTTGCATAAATCCTCCCAGTCTAAGTAATGCGGTTTTGATCAACGTCCGATTCTTCGATCGTGGCCTGTTTGGTGTTGGACGCTTCGAAAATGTTCTGAATGGATTTCTCCAGCACCGCGTCGAATTCAGTATCAGATTGCTGGGCCGACAGCCCTTCTAACAGCGCCCGCGAAAAGCTCGCCACCATGCCGCGATGTCTACGCAGCCGAACGTCGGCGTCTTCCTGCGAATAGCCGCCGGACAGCGCAACCACCCTCACGACCCTTGGATGTCTAAGCAAATCGGCGTAGAAATTGTCTTGCTCCGGCAGCGTGAGCTTCAGTATTACGAACTGACTGGCCGTCAGCTTATCGAGCTTCTCGAGGATAGCCGTTCTGAGCAACTCTTCGGCCTTGGCTTTTTCCGGGCAATGAATGTCAACTTCCGGCTCGACGATGGGCAAGAGGCCAGCGGCCAGGATCTGCTCGGCTACTTCGAACTGCTGGTCCATAATGCGGTTGATGCCGGCTGCGTTGGCTTGTTCGATGACAGAGCGCATCTTGGTTCCGAAGATGTGCTTTGCTTTAGCTTTGGCGAGCAGCGCCGCAAGCGCAGGCAGGGGCCTCATCAACTGAACTCCATCCTTTTCAGTTGCGAGGCCCTGGTCTACTTTCAGGAAGGGCACCACTTTCTTCACGTTCCAAAGATAGTCGGCGGTCGGCTGCCCCTCGATGTCTCTGTCCATTGTGTTCTCGAACAGGATGGCGGCAATAATCCGCTCGCCCGTAAAGCTGGGGCTGGTAATGACGCGCGTGCGCATCTCGTGCACGAGCGCAAACATCTCACCCTCGTTGGACCACGCGGCTTCTTTAATTCCGTAAAGACGCAGCGCGGCGGGCGTGCTGCCGCCGCTTTGATCGAGCGCCGCAATGAAACCTGGATGTGACTTCATCTTGTCAAACTGTTGTTGGTTAAAGCCGATCGTTTTCATATTGCGTCCTCATGTTTTCGGTAGCGGCGAATCATTGGTTTGCTGAACTATCGCGTTTAAGCTTAGGCTCCGACTTGTCTTCGAGTTTCGGCATGATGCGCCGAGCCGGCACCTTGCGGAGCTCACGACTTCATGGTCCTCTTTTGCGCCGAGCAAGTGTCGTTCCAAAGTTCGATTGTCGGCCGCTTAAGGTGTTGGTAACCCAGAACGCTGAGGCTTGCAATACTCAGCATCAAGGACTTGGCCCCCAATATCTCAATGCCGATCCAGCGTGCGGCTAACATTCGGAGGAAATGTCCGCTGGAAAAGATCAGAACGTTCCCTGAAACTGAGCGCACCAGATCCACGACGCGGTCGGCGCGCTCGGCTACTTGTGATTCGCCACCCGGGCAGCCGTCGCGGAATAGTTCCCAGTCCGGGCGCTCCATTCGAATCTCGACACTCCGACGCCCTTCGTAATTGCCGTAGTCCCAGTCGACAAGGTCGCGAACTACTTCAGCCCTGGATCCGAAACCAGCGAGCTCGCAAGTTCGCCCTGCACGACGTAAGGGCTGGAAAAGACTTTGGCGAACGTTAGTCCGGTCAATACTTCTCGAAGTCTTCGCGCATTCCCCTCGCCGACTTCAGTCAGCAGTAAGTCGGTTAGCCCTGTGGGTTGGCCCGTGAGGCTCCAGGCGGTCTCACCATGTCTGGCAAGATAGATCACAGGAAGCTCAGCACGGTCCATCCTTACAATTCCTCCTTAAAATTCTCCAAACCATGTGCGGCACACCCCTGTCCCTACCAAAAATTCGTCCGGCTGGTAAATCATTGAAATTAGCGGTTTCGGCTGCTAGTTTCTTATGCCATGAGAGCTATCCTATCTTCACTCCTTTCTATGCGCTCGTGTTTTCGGACCCGAGCAGGTATGCAAATCGAGATTCTTGCTCTGCGGCATCAGCTTGCTCTGCTGCAGCGGCGTGCGTACGAACAAGCGTCCTAGCCTGAGAACTGCTGACCGCTTGCCCTGGGTGGTGCTTTCGCGAGTATGGGCCCAGTGGCGCTCAGCGCTGGTCATCGTTAAGCCGGAAACGGTAATTGCGTGGCAGCGGAAGGGGTTTCGATTGTGTTGGCGTTGGAAGAGTAGGGCAGGGAAGTCCGGTAGACCATGCGTCAGCCGCGAAGTACGAGAACTAATCAGGCAGATGAGCACCGCAAATCCCCTGTGGGGAGCACCAAGGATTCATGGCGAATTGCTGAAACTCGGAATAAAGATCTCTCAGGCGACGGTAGCGAAGTATATGGTGCGTCAACGAAAGCCGCCGTTACAAACGTGGCGCACGTTTCTTGAGAATCACGTTAAGCAGTTGGTTTCGACAGATTTTCTGGTGGTGTCGACTGTAACCTTTCGCATCCTGTTTGTCTTTGTAGTGTTGGGCCACCATCGGCGTCGCGCAATTCACTTCAACGTGACGGCCCATCCCACTGCGGAATGGACTGCGCGACAGGTCGCCGAAGCGTTTCCCTGGGATAGCGCACCGCATTATCTGTTGCATGATCGCGATTGTATTTATGGAGCAGCATTTCATCAGCGAGTTGAGGAAATGGGCATCCGCGAAGTGCTGACAGCGCCGAGATCCCCGTGGCAAAACCCCTATGCAGAGCGCTTCCTCGGCTCGTTGCGACGAGAGTGCCTGGACCACGTCATTGTGTTGAACGAAGCTTCGCTGAGGCGCATTATTAGATCGTATTTCCAATACTACGAGCAATCACGGACATATTTGGCGCTAGAGAAAGACGTGCCGGAATCCTGAGCCATTCAACCTCCAGAACTTGGTGTCGTGGTCGAGCTACCGCAAGTGGGCGGCCTGCATCATCGCTATGAGCGAAGAGCTGCCTGAGGGTACTCATCTTTCCAGCCCACTAACCGCTATTTACAACTGAAGAGCATGAAGTGTCAGGGCCTCGGTCATCGCTACTATTGTCTCAAGCTGTTTGAGGCATCAAGCCATGGCACCGTGTGTAAGAATCAAGAACACCGGCGAGCTGAATTGAACGTTGGCGTTCACAGTCCTGCTGCCCGAATCGAGTTTTTAGCAGCGACAGGTACTAGAGTCCCACTTGCAGGGACTGGTGTCATGCGTCGCACACAGTTCAATCGTATGCGTTAGACTGCTGGATTTAGACACGATAATCTTGGCGGGTTGGCCAGCCCGGTATCCAATAGTACGAAAGGCGCTCAGATTAGAACTTCAAAGCTCTTGCCGTAACGTCACTCTCTTCCCAGACGGTTGGTCGCTATCCGTTCTGGGGCGCGCGTGAAATTAAAGCGACAAACTGGAGGACAACATGATCAATACGACGCCGCGACTTTGTGGCTCACTTGCTATTCGACCTTCGAAATTTGGCGTATGCGTTCATAACGCCGGATTCGAGGCTCTTAATCTTCCGTTTAGATACATTTCGTTAAAAGTAGAGGCATTACCTGAAGTCGTACCGCCGCTGCGTGCACTAAATTTCCGTGGCTTCGCGGTTTCGATGCCCTTTAAGGAGGAGATAATCAATTATGTTGAGGAAGTCTCTGAGGATGTTCGCGCCATCGGCGCTTGTAACACCGTAGTCAATGAAGAGGGTCGATGGGTTGCGCATAACACCGATTGGAGAGGCTTCGCCGATGCTCTAAAAAAGGCTGGAATACACACCGCCGGTCGCGCATCGGTTATCGGCGCAGGAGGCGTGTCGCGAGCCATTCTATACGCACTAAAAGTGGCTGGCTGGAACACCGTGATCGTTGCAAGAAGTACAGAGGCTGGTCTCGCATTGAAAGACCGTTTTGGCGCAGAGGAAGTCATCGAGCTAGCAAGTCAGCAAAAGGTGCCCTGCGATCTCATTGTTAATGCCACGCCAGTTGGTGATTATCCGGGCGTTATTGATTTTGAGCGTTATCCCGGAGCGTCATCTTTCATGGACGTTGTTATTAACCCTCCTAAAACTGCCGTATGCGAACAGGCCACGTCACGTGGACTAACAGTCATACCCGGTTGGAGCATGTTGCTATACCAGGCACTCTATCAATTTAGGCTGTATACGCAAACTGAGCCGCCCTTGGAACTAATGGAAAAGACTGTAATGTCAGTCTTGGAAGGAGCGTAGATTAGTGGTCGCGCAAATAATCGTTACGTCCGATGACGGCGGCCTTTGCGGAGAGGTAAAATGAAGCGATACTCCACCTCTACAACAAAACGATAATTACTCGCGCAGCGCTATTTAGTTCTTATGGAGACTGTGCAGACCTTTGCAGGGAACTCCCTGTCTTTGCTCGCGTCGCACATGTAAGTCTCACATTTGGCCAGCCGAAAACTAGATTAACCGGAATTGTTCCGCTGCTAGATACTGATGGGCGTTTCGTACGTCCTCGGATTGCCGAAGAGAGCCCTACAGTACTTGCGGCCCACTGTGACTGGATCATGAAGGTGGCGTTCGCAGATGGTATCAAGGCTGAAATTCTCGCTCAGTATGAGGCAATTTGCACTGAATCAAATCTCAAATCCGAGTACACGTTCCATCACAATATCGACTATTTTCTTACCCCTGATTACTACAAGCCCACCGGAGAGCTGCTGTCTAGGCGAGAGTGCGTCGCGACAGCTCGCTATGTCGCCTATCGATATTCGTTCCTTGACATTAATGAGAGCGAAGACATCGCCGCCTCACGGATCGCAAAGATGCTCAATGACGCTTTGGAAGAGAGTATATCGGCGAATGGCGCGCCCGGGGAGGTGGCCTTGCATCCTGCGAT
>DASXQM010000085.1:0-9093 GCA_036507195.1 Pyrinomonadaceae bacterium
TCAAGCAAAAACTCACCACAGAGACACAGAGAACACGGAGGTTGCACAGAGAATTTCAAATTAGGTCACTACCCGAATTCCTCCACACCGCCTTGACAACCCGCCCTCAGCAGGAACATCGTACGCACTCAACCAGCCGCAATTTAGCATTGAAGGGAAAACGCCTATGCCACGTTTCATGGTAACTCGCACCCTGCCACCTCTCAATTCTGAACAACTTGAGGCAGTCGGGAAAAGTGTCGTTTCAGCGTGCGATCAATTGGGCCTGCAATGGATCCGCAGTTATGTGACTGCTGACGGTAAGCACTCTTTTTGTGAGTTCGAGGCACCCAGTGCCGACCTCTGTCGCCAGCACGCCGCCAGCGCCGGTCTGCCGGTAGATGACGTTATTCCTCTGGGAATGGAGATTGGTCCGGGCCAGTTTCAATAGAGCGGAAAGTGGGCCAGGGCGATTTTTGGCTGGCGCGCTGCCGTCGGTTTGAATCAGCCACGGGAGGGTTCTTCGCGCGCGCTTTCAGCCAAACGCTTTGCGTCTGGTAGTGCTTCAATGGCGCGCAACACTTGTGGATCGCTGTCGAGCAATACGCGAGCGCCGGCGTCGTTGGAATACGCAGCGGTGACAATCTCTTCGCGCAGTCGCAGTTTTACAAACTCAATTTCTTCATCAAGCTGCGCTGCCGTTAGTTGCGATAGCGTATCGGTGCGCACGAAGCTGCGGAAAGCCTCAATCACTCGCTCATTAATCGGATAGTCGGTAGCCTTGGCATTCTTGCCATACTGCACCTTCTCAACTTTGTAAGACTCGAGACCGGGAACGAGTCCGGCGGCCAGCTGGCGCGTGAACTGAAACGCCGCTTCGACGATGCGATTTCTTAATGGCGAGAAGATCAGCGGTTTGACGTCGATGTCCGGCGTAATACCCCCGCCACCGTAGAAGACGCGGCCCGCTGCCGTCTTCACTGCCGGACCACTTTGAGGATGCGGAGTAGGCGAAGCTTGCGCCAGGGATGAGCTGACATCTCGTGGCAAGGTGGAGACCGACGCCGGAGATGCGGATCCCTGCGGCTTCGTTTCATCCGCATCATGCCGCGTGTAGTAGTCGTAAAGTGAACCGCTTGAATAGTCACGCTGCAATGATCGGCCATAAGGAGTGTAATAACGTGCCGTCGTTAGCGTCAGGCCAGTATTAAACGGCAACAGAAACACATGCTGGACCAGACCCTTTCCGAAACTCGTTTCACCGACGATTAGTCCGCGGCCGTGATCCTGAATTGCGCCGGCAACTATCTCTGAAGCCGAGGCGGTACCACGATTAATCAAAACAACCAGCGGCACGTCTTCAGGATTCGAGCCACTCGACTTGTAAACTTCCGGACTGCTGTATTCGGTGCGGCCTTTGACTGAAACAACCACCTGACCGCGCGGCAAAAATTCGCTCGCCACGTCGATTGCCTGCTTCAGAAGTCCGCCAGGATTACCGCGCATGTCCAGAATTACCTGGCGCATGCCCTGGTTTTTCAATTTGTCCAGCGCTTCGCGCAGCTCTTCGTCACTAGTGCTCTGAAAACCACCAGTCAGACCGACATAGCCAGTTCCCGGACGCAGCATGTAAGCGTTACGTATTGAGGGTAAGGGAACCGAGTCGCGAACGATCGTGAAATCGAGTGGCGCTTCCGAGCCGGCGCGCTCAACTTTGAGCTTGACCGGTTCGCCTTTACCACCGCGCACATTCTTCGAGACCTGCTCGCTGGACCAATCGCGCGCGTCTTTGCCGTCTACTTCAAGAATGCGGTCGCCATAGCGAAGTCCCAGTCTCCCGGCGGGGGTGCCCTCCACCGCCGACTGGATATAGACGCCGTCGCGATGCTGAACAATGGTTACGCCAATGCCGTAAAAACGCGAGTCCTGATCTTCCCTCAACTTCTTGAATTCGTTGTAGGGGAAATACATCGAATGGGGATCAAGCGTGGATAGCATTCCCTGGATGGCTGCCTGGGTGGCCTTCTCATAGTCGATGTCGCCGGCATACTCCACGGAGATGGTCGCAATCGCTTCATTGTAATCCTTCTCGATGTCATCATCCTGGGCGTAGGAAACCACGCCCTTTACCGGGACACTATGGCGAAATCTTCGCGAGCGTCCGATCGTACCCCCCACCACGGCGGCGATCAGGATTAGCACGCTGGCAATAATAATAAATCGTCTGGTCATAACTTACTTAACTAAGATGGTCGCCAACTTCGGGGCGGTGCCACACTGGTAGAATACTAACACAAGCGCCTTTTTTCTTCAGAAAGAGCGTGGGTGCGTGCCGGAAGTTCAGAGTCCAACCTTTAAGTTGTCCGGTTACCGAAGCGGCAAGCTAAAGCTTGTACACTAAACTGCGCCCCAACCGGGCTGTGGTATATTCGCCCGCAAAGCTAATTAGATGACCCTGTCCCTGTCAATCGTTGTTCCCGCCTATAACGAGGGCGCTCGCCTCGGCAAATCGTTGCGCGCAATAGTGACGTATCTGAATGAATATGCTCCAGCGTCAGAATTGATCGTAGTGGATGACGGATCAACTGACGACACGGCGGGCACGGCGCGAGCGGAATTAAGCGACTCGCGAACAGTGCACACCTCGGTGATCAGTTATCAATCAAATCTGGGGAAAGGGCGTGCAGTCAGACTGGGTTTGCTAGCTTCGCGCGGAGACATCGCCCTGTTCACTGACGCCGACCTCTCTACACCAATCACAGAAACGCCAAAACTAATCGACCCAATCATACGAGGCGAATGTGATCTGGCCTTTGGTTCACGAGCGCTTGACCGCAGTTTGATCGGCGTCCACCAACCATGGCGCCGCGAACAGGGCGGGCGGGTCTTCAATCTTGCTGTACGGCTGGCCACCGGCCTTCCGTTCTGGGACACGCAGTGTGGTTTCAAAGCTTTTCGTATGAGCGCCTGCCGCCCAATTGTTGAAGGAGCAACGATCGATCGTTTCGGTTTTGATGTCGAACTGTTATACGTAGCGTACCGTGCAGGCTTGCGACTTAAAGAAGTTCCGGTGCGTTGGGACCATGCTGAAGGCAGCAAGGTCAACGTGGCGAGCGACAGTGTAAAGATGCTCAGCGAGGTCGGACGAATCCGCCAACAAGCACGCCGGGGAGTTTATGATCGGGCGATCAAAGCTGTGCATGATACACAAGCAGGGTAAGGCGAACTGTTAGTTTGCGGTGTGGCGTTACAATTTGCCACTTGAAGCTGGCGGTTTGCTAGACTACCCTCTTTACTACTAGTTGAGCGCTTGGCCGGTCGCTACCGCTTCCGGTTCTGATACAGCAAAGAATTGCGTCGCAAGGAGATTGAATGACCGCACGCCTCAACGTAAATATCGATCACGTCGCTACCGTAAGGCAGGCACGACGCGCGCCGGAGCCCAGTGTCGTAGCCGCCGCGATGCTGTGTGAACAAGCCGGCGCCGATGGCATCACTACTCACCTCCGAGGCGATCGCCGTCATATTCAGGACGCGGACCTGCTTGCGTTGCGCGCCAGCGTCACGACTTACCTGAATCTGGAGATGGCCGCAACCGAAGAAATGCTGAAAGTTGCTCTCGAAACGCGGCCTGACGCTGTATCGCTGGTTCCGGAAAGCGCGAACGAAATAACTACCGAAGGCGGTCTCGACGTGAAAGGCAACATCGCCATCGTGCGGGCCACCGTCAGTCGTTTGCGAGAGGCGGGAATACTTGCCAGCCTCTTCATCGATCCGGATCCAAAGCAGATCGAGGCCGCGCATGAAGTTGCCGCTCAACAGGTCGAACTGTGCACGGCGCCTTATGCCGAGGCGACACTCGGCAGCCGTGGCTTTCACGGCGAAGGGGCGCTGCGGGTGGGTCAGGAATTACGACGTCTGCGAGAAGTGGCAGCGCTGGCGAAACAGTATGGATTGTTGGTTGCGGCGGGCCATGGATTGACTCATCGAAATGTCGGCGCCGTCGCGGCCATCTCGGAAGTTTCAGAATTCAATATCGGGCACCACATTATCGCGCGCTCAATTTTCATCGGACTGGAACGGGCGGTTACTGAGATGCGCGAGGCGATCAGGGCAGGTAGTAGCGGCTAGTTTAGGGGATCGCCGCAGCCAGCGTGGGGCGGTGGCAGCGACATCGGTTGTCCCCTTCAACTCGCAATTCGATTTTCCATTCATCATTTCTTATTTTTCATTTCTCATTTTCCAAACAAGGGGGATGACAAATGAAAAATCTCAAATGTGAAATGGAAAATCTTCTTCTAGAGACTGCCGATTAAATTCAACTTGAGTGCCACGACCCGGTCTGATAAGCATGGACTCTAGTTTCGGGATGCACCAGCGAGTTGCAGGCGAACTACCGAGCGCTCCAGTTTAGCGCGAGCTTGTTCGAAGTCCTCTTCAGTTCCACTCCACGCCGTCAACTGTTTCTCCACGTGCTCACGCGCCAGGCGCGCGCGCGCAGCATCTATTTCTTCTGGTCGTTCCGCAACCTCAGCCAGCACCGAAACATGATCGTCTTTTACTTCGATGAAGCCGCCTGAAACATGCAGTTGCAACGTCTTGCCGCCGGTTGTGTAGGAAAGAACACCGGTTTGCAATTGGGAGATGAGGGGCGTGTGGCCGGGCAAGATGCCGAGCTCGCCGCCCAGACCGGGAGCAGTCACCGCATCAACGGATTCCGAGAGCACGCGACGCTCGGGTGTCACTACTTCGAGTTGGAGTTGTTGAGCCATGATTTAGTAGGACAGGCATTCCTGCCTGTCACCAGTTGCGGTAGCGAACTGGCTGTTAGGTCGCAAAGGACAGGCAGGAATGCCTGTCCTACTATTACTGCGCTATCGTGGTTCCTTTTTGTACTGCCTCTTCAATTGTGCCGACCATGTAGAAGGCCTGCTCCGGCAGATCGTCGTGTTTGCCGTCAACGATCTCGCGGAAGCCTCTGATCGTGTCTTCCAGCTTCACGTATTTTCCTTCCAGGCCGGTGAATTGAGCGGCCACGAAAAATGGCTGCGAGAAGAACCTCTGAACTTTACGCGCGCGCGAAACGATTAGCTTGTCTTCATCAGACAACTCGTCGAGACCAAGAATCGCGATGATGTCCTGCAAATCTTTGTAACGCTGAAGCACCCGCTTCACATCCTGCGCAGTGGCGTAATGCTCGGCGCCGATGATGCGCGGATCGAGAATGCGGGAAGACGAAGTCAAGGGATCAACCGCCGGATAAATCCCCAACTCGACGATTTGCCGCGATAAAGCAGTCACGGCATCGAGGTGAGCAAAGGTGGTCGCCGGCGCCGGATCGGTGTAATCATCCGCGGGCACATAAACCGCCTGAATCGAAGTAATCGATCCGGTTTTAGTAGAGGTGATGCGTTCCTGCATTTCACCCATTTCCGACGCCAGGTTTGGCTGATAACCCACCGCCGAAGGCATGCGACCGAGAAGCGCCGAGACTTCCGAACCTGCTTGCGTAAAGCGGAAAATATTGTCGATGAACAGCAACACGTCGAGACCCTTGTCGCGAAAGTATTCGGCAACCGTAAGACCCGAAAGCGCTACGCGCAGACGCGCTCCCGGCGGCTCCGTCATCTGTCCATAAATGAGCGCCACCTTCGACTGCTCCAGCGCCTTCATGTCAACCTTAGTCATGTCGAACTCACCGGTATCGTGAAAGTGCTTATTAAACTTTTCACCAAACTGAATGACCTGCGACTCAACCATCTCGCGCAGCAAATCGTTGCCTTCGCGCGTTCGCTCGCCCACTCCCGCGAAAACCGAGAAGCCCGAACGAGCCTTCGCAATGTTATTGATCAACTCCATGACGATGACTGTCTTGCCCACCCCGGCGCCGCCAAATAACCCAATCTTGCCGCCTCGCACAAATGGCTGAATCAGGTCGATAACCTTGATGCCGGTTTCAAACATCTGCAATTCAGTTGATTGCTCTTCAAAGGTAGGTGCGTGGCGATGGATGGGATAGCGCTCGGTGTGTTTTACGTCGCCGAGGTTGTCTACCGGCTGGCCTATAACGTTGAGCACGCGTCCCAGAGTCCCCTCGCCGACCGGCATCGTAATCGGGCCGCCGGTGTCGATGGCCTTCATGCCGCGGACCATGCCATCGGTTGGCAACATGGAGACCGTGCGAACGCGCCCTTCGCCAAGGTGTTGTTGCACCTCGGCGATGAGATCAATCGGTGTAGGAACGTCAAAACCCTCGGAGACAATTTGCAGCGCCTGGTAAATGGGCGGCAATTGCTTTTCCGGAAACTCGACGTCAACCACCGGGCCGATAATCTGCACCACACGGCCTGTCGCTTGCCCGTTGGTAGTCGTATTTGCGCTTGACGTAGCCATACTATCTTTCTGCTCCTATTCGTGGCCTTTGAAGGCGAAAAAACTGGAAGGATTAAAAGCCAGTCAAGATAACACAGGGGCGAAAGTCGCGCCAAGCGGGCAGTTGAAGCGGGCAGTTGATGCCGAGCAGTTGATGCCGGGCAGTTGACCTGTGTAGTAACTGGGCAGTACTGGCACAGTTTCAATCAAGATCGGCTTTTGCACAAAAGCGATCATGATCAGTTCCGTTTCATACGTGCACTCCACCATATCGGTGCGCGGATCCGGAGAATGTTTCTTCATCAGAACCGGAAGCGACCTCGTCCGTTACCGTTACTAATGAGCTTATTGTTGCTGGACCCGGTCACTACCGCTCCTGGTTCTGTATTTGTTTGGCGCTGCAGCTCGCTTCCTGGTGAAAGACAAAGGAGCGTAAGCAAAAGTCTGGCATCGTGGGTCGACGAATACGGAACGGGGAGCAGTAGCGACCTGGTCCGTGACCATTACAAATGAGCTTATTGTTACTGGAACCGGTCGGTACCGCTCCCCGGTTCTGATTTGGGTTGCCGTCCATGGAGTGCGGCCCAATCGCTATCCCTGGTTTCGTTGATGCTTGTACGTTAGCTTGGGCCCGGCGAGGTGACAACTTACGGCAGGACTAAAACTCAGCGCACGCAGATGAACCAGAATCCTTTGTCAGGTCAATTAGACCCAGGACTTTGACTTCCGTCATTGTAAGCGTCGTAAAGTCTTGTTAGCATGGCTACAGGCGAGTTGTCGGTCGCTCATATACACCTCGCAAACACGTTCCGGAATCCTGGTTTTTTACAAGCAGCCGTCGGGAATTAAAGTGCATCTGAGTCTCGGCCCGATGCACAGTCGCTGCTTTGAGTAGACGCGAAGCCCTTATTCTTTAACAACGCCTGCGCGCTACCTTTGCTCCCGACGGGCATTCAGTTTTCGCCAGCAGTCGCTCCCTTTAACACAGGAGATTTAAGTAGTGAAGAAATATTGTTCCCCCTCGCACCCTGCCCTGTTTACTCAATTTATAAGATATATCAAGCTATCCAATAAGGTGCGGGCGGCGTTGGTCTTGGCGCTGATTGCTCTGGTGTCCAGCTTGCCATTTTACGCCTTCGCTCAGGGCGACACTGTAGTCACGAAGAAAGCCAGGACTTATACCGTCTCCCCAGATGCTGGCTCCTTCGTCATTTTTCAGGGACCCAACGGCGAAACCTTTTGTCGTGCAGCCACACCGGACGAGGCGCGCGCAATCAGAAACGGGGCGAGCGACGGGCTGCGCCAGATCAACCACCTGAAAAATGAGTCAACATCGGTAGAGTCGGCGACACCGGAGTCAGTGACGGCGGGGCTGACCATTAACCTCCTCGCGACCCCACAACTCAATCTCCCCGAGAACGCTGCGGCCAAGCAGGCTTTTATTGCCGCGGCTGCCAAATGGGAAGCGCTTATCAAGGACCCCATCACCATCAACATTGAGGTGGACTTCGGCACGACGTTCTTTGGTGAGCCCTTCTCCAGCTCCGATGTTCTTGGAGCTACATCGTCTCCGCAATTCTTTTTCACCGGAAACTATACCGACGTGCGCGGACGGCTGGTTAACCACGCTACTAGCCCATCAGAGTCGGCGCTCGCCAACGCGCTGCCCGCGAGTGCAGTGCCCACGGACATCGGCAGCGTTAACACGGTATTGGTGACGAGTCCGCTCCTGCGCGCGTTAGGTGCGTTCCCGTCAGATGTCGCCAACGACAGCCCAGCGATTACTGCGCCTCGCATCGGTTTCAACTCTGCATTCGGGTTTGACTTTGATCCCAGCGACGGTATCACCGGTAACCGGACGGACTTTGACGCTGTCGCAGTGCATGAGATGGGTCACGCGCTCGGTTTTAGCTCGGAGGTTGGCGACCGGGAGCTCAACCCTTCAAGTCCGCTCGGACTCACCATTTGGGATCTCTTCCGCTTCCGCCCCGGCACGGCCAATCTTGGCAACTTCAGCACGGCGCAGCGGATCCTCTCCTCTGGGGGCACGCAGGTACAATTTAACGGTGGACCGGAGTTAGGATTGTCTACCGGCAAGCCAGATGGCACCGGCGGCGATGGCAATCAGGCCAGCCACTGGCAGGATGATATTCTGAACGGCGGCGTCTTCATCGGTATCATGGATCCGAAAATCGCGCGCAACGTGCGCGAAACGATGACAGCCAACGATCAAAGCGCCATCGATGCTTTCGGGTATACGATTACCCCGACCAGTCCACCACCTAACGACAACTTTGTTGACGCACAAGCAATAACCGGCGCCTCAGGGACAATCAACGGTACCAATCTCTTCGCTACGAAAGAGGCCGGTGAGCCGAGCCACTCACCCGACGGCAATCTCGGCGGCAAGTCAGTCTGGTATCGCTGGACAGCTCCGAACAGCGGAACCGCGGCGCTCAACACTTCGGGCAGCACGTATGACACGTTGCTGGCTGTCTATACTGGTTCAAGCGTCAGCGGACTTTCAGCAATCGTGAAGAACGACGACGTCGATCCGGGCGTCATCACGACCAGCACGCTGCAGTTCAGCGCCGTGGGCGGCACGACTTATCAAATTGCCGTAGACGGTTTCGACGGTGACCAGGGCAACATCACTCTCAATTTCACTTTGCCGGGCGGCCCAACGCCGACACCAACACCAACTCCCGGACCTAACACAGTCCAGTTCAGTGCCAGCACCGC
>DASXQM010000086.1:0-13118 GCA_036507195.1 Pyrinomonadaceae bacterium
AATCTCTACGCTACCAGTCACCAGTCAGGTGCACAGCACGCAATCGCCGCCTTTCTTTCCGGTTATCTCAATACCGACACGCGGTCCCCCTTCTCACGACTTACGCAATCCATCGTTTTAGTCTGGGGTAAACAGGACGCACCGACACCGGTGGAGAGAGGCGTATCGCTGCAGCAGTTGAATCCGCGCGCTACGTTGGAAGTGTTTGACTATTGCCGGCAGATGCCTGAGCAGGAGCAACCGGAAAAGTTTAACGCGCTGGTTCGCGCTAACTTTCTCGCGCGCTCCGCAGCTGCTGCCGCTTCCGAATCATTCTAGTCGCTCCGCGACGCTCAATATCAGTTTAGGACTCTTTAATTTTCTCTCGCATTGAAGGTGTCACCCTGTCGTACGTCGCCGGTTTCCAGGCCCTTCCGAAACCACCGAGCTCTCTGTTCGGAAGAGCCATGAGTAAACGAGTCGGGCACAACGTATCCCTGGCTTTCACGTTGTAGTCGATCGTCTCCAACCGCGCTTGCGGCCCCAAGAGCTTCCTCAATGTCGCCCGCTTCGAGAATTCCTTTCTCCTGCGCGTAGTGCGCCCAAACTCCGGCCAGAAAATCCGCCTGTAGCTCAAGCCGAACTGAAAGTTGGTTCGCCTCTGCTTCGCTCATCCGATTGCGTGCAGCATCAACTTTATCCATCGTGCCCAGTAGTTTCTGCACGTGATGGCCAACTTCGTGGGCGATTACATAGGCCTGGGCAAAATCTCCCGGCGCGCGAAACCGCGTTTGCAACTCACGGAAAAAAGACAGGTCAAGGTAAAGCTTTTCATCACCGGGACAGTAGAAGGGACCAACCACAGCGCCCGCGGCGCCGCAAGCCGAACGCACTTGATCCGTAAACAGTACCAGCGTCGGTTTACGAGAGCTCTCTCCCTGTTGGCGAAATATGTCGGTCCAAACGTCCTCGGTGCTCGCCAGTACTGTGGCGGAGAATTGCTTGAGTTCCTCTTCTTCCGGGTTGATAGGACGAGAGCTTTGCGTCCCCGCGGAAGGCGCTTCGCCGGGAGATTGTTCCAGGAGTTGGCGTGGATCTGCTCCAAGCAAGAGGGCGATGACCAGGAGTACAACACCGCCCAGTCCGCCTCCGATAGCCAACCCTCCGCCTGACATTCCCCGGCGATCTTCAACGTTTTCGCTTTGCCGCTGACCTCTCCAGAGCATTGCACAACCCTCCGCTGTGTGAACCTTCGCGAATTATTGAACGTGGGGGCGATTTGGGGGGATCTCTGAATTAAAACTCAGCGTTCTGGCCGTGGGTGGGGGATGAAAGAGACTAGCCTATGAATTGGAAACTCTGCAAACCTAAAAGTGATCCAAGAGTTCGGGGAAGGACTTGAGAAAGACATCCGGATGCTGACTTTCCAATTTCCAACTCGTTGGATAAGCACTGCGCACTGCCACGGTCAACACCCCGGCGCTTTTCCCCATTTCAATATCCTCGGGGGTATCGCCCACATAACCAACTTCTATCTGCGAACAACCGAGCGAGCGCATCGCCGTTTCCAAACCTTCAGGGTGAGGCTTCCGATTCCTGATCTGTTCGTGGCAGATGACTACTTCAAAAAAGCCGGCCAGCCCCAGGTCCTCAATTTCACGATTAACACGACAATCATTGCCACTGCTTACTACCCCCAACCGGTAACCCTTTTTTCGCAGTTCCGCTATCGTCTCACCTGCCCCCGAAATCAGCCCGGCGCTTTGCTCATCATAGTGTTGCGTCCAGAGTTCATCGGCCCGCTGCCACTGCTCTTTCGGCAACCCCAGGCCTTCGTAAACGGAAAGCCAATTCGGCGAATAGACTGTACGATAAATTTCGTGATCAAAAGGAATTCCCAACTCCGCGAATGATTTTTCGTAAGCGGTCAGACCGAGCTGGGCGGAATCAACCACAGTTCCATCCCAATCGAAAAGCAGAGTATTAGTCGATGCTGTAATTGGATTCACGGCAGATTTACAGGTTGACAATGCTCTTATAGACGAAACTGCCGGCGCGTCGCAGGAGGCTAGCGCTGTTAGTCGGCAATTGCGACTGTTAATTCGTCGAGGGGCGTAGATTGCGATAAATCACTTGCTGAAGACTGTTCGCGATCAACGTAGCGGTAAAGGATGTCTCGCTGATGCGGAATAAAACCCGCTTCGCGGATCAAGTAGCGCAACATTTGTTCGTCGGCTTGATTGTGGGCGCCGGCCGCTGACACAACATTTTCCTCGATCATGATCGAGCCCATGTCGTTGGCGCCAAAGCGCAGCGCGACCTGTCCAAGCTTAAGTCCCTGCGTTAACCATGACGATTGGAAGTTGTCGATGTTGTCGAGAAACAACCGCGAGACTGCGAGCATTTTCAGGTAATCAACGCCGGTTGGTTCGTCCTTAATTCGGCGGCCAAGCGCAGTGTTCTCGCGCTGGAATGTCCAGGAAATAAAAGCAGTAAAACCGCCGGTTTCATCCTGAAGATCGCGCACCCGTTGCAGATGCCTGACGCGATGGATGACGTTGTCGCCGATGCCAAACATCATTGTCGCGGTTGATCGTAGGCCCACCCGATGCACCGCTCTCATCACTGCCAGCCACTCATCAGTCGTGCATTTTGTCGACACGCGTTTGCGCACTTCATCATCGAGTATCTCGCCGCCGCCGCCGGGTAGGCTGTAAAGGCCTGCGTCCTTCAGCCGCGCCATGATCGTCTCGTAATCAAGTCCGGAAATTAAGTGGATGTTGTGAATCTCGGGAGGCGAAAAACAATGTAGCTGGAAAGTCGGGTACTTCTCATGCAGCGTTTGCAGCAAGTCCTCATACCACTCGATACCGAAATCAGGATGCAATCCACCCTGCATTAGAACGCCGGTGCCGCCGAGTGAAATCGTCTCATCAATTTTATGGCAGATCTCTTCGAGGGTGCGAACATAAGTATCAGGCGCACCCGGGCGCCGATAGAACGCACAGAAGGTACAAACTACGTTGCAGACATTCGTGTAATTAATGTTGCGGTCGATGATGTAGGTGACGATATTGTCGGGGTGTCTTCGTTGCCGAATTTCGTCGGCGGCCGCGCCGATCCTGGCAATGTCGTGAGATTTGAGGAGCGCGGTGCAATCGTCAGCGGTGAGCCGCGTGCCGGCGAGGGCCCTGTCCAAAATGTTTTGAATCTCACTTGGCATGTTCTTATTTTATTGGTTAGCTACCCAATAAGCAAAATGAACTTTTGCGGTGTCCGGAGTTTCGATTTCTTTGTGCAACCTCTGTGCTCTCTGTGTCTCTGTGGTGACTGGTTGGACCTGCAGACGTTAATTACCACAGAGACGCAGAGAATACGGAGGTTGCACAAAGAATACATCAAACTACTACGCTTCCGTTCTGTTTACGACGTTATAAACTGTAACTGCTTGTTATTTTGGATCAGCCCATGTTTCCGAGCCAATTCAAAATACAGCCCCATGCCTCTCTCCAGGCTCTCGTCAACTTGAAAGGTGATATTAGTAGTTAGATATTCCCTGATCTCTTCCGGTGAAAGCGGCACCTGACTTTCATACTGGGTGATGATTCTCTCTATTTGCTCGAGCCCTTCGTCGCGCGCAGCGGCGAAATCTACCTTTCTAATTGCCTCGACCGCGTCGGCGCGGGCCATCCACATAGCGAATACAAAACCGGTGTTTGTAAACCGGCGCCATAAACTCGCCAGATCGAAAACATGAAGACCTTGCGATGGCATCTGCATTGCCGGATCTCCTATCAGTAACGCCGCGTCGTTGTTTTCCAACATGACCTGTAGGTCGGGCCCGCAGGATTCCCAATCTGGTTCGTGATTCAGAAACTCTCGGAAGACGATCTTCACCAGAGCTTGCGAGGTTCGCGATGAAATATCGAGTGCAACGCTGCGGACGTTGTCTAGCTCACCATGTTTACTAACAAGCACAACACTGCGCACCGCTAAGTGAGAGCCCACACAAACGTCCGGCACCACGCTGATTTCCGGGATTCGTTGATATTCGATTATCGGAACAAGTGCCGCCTCAACTTCTCCGCATGCCAGTAAATCGGCACAACGCGCCGGCGCGGCGTCAGTCACCAGCTGCACAATATTCCGTTGGTTCCCATGCTGAAAGCTCCAGATTAGCGGCGCCGTGTTTAGATAACTGGAAGCAGCCAGCTGCGGGAGGTCCTTAATATTAGCGGTAATAAGCAACTCCTTCTCCAACTCAGTTTAGGAAGGACACTTGTGCCCAGTCCGTCGCAGGCGGACAAGTTCGCTTTCTAAACGGAACGCGGTTACCGCATCCGATGCTACGAGACCATCGCTACCGCTGCAAGCGGGCCGTTTACATCTTTCTGATTTAGCATGTTGACACCTTTCGAGAGCGACAATTACTATGCGGCCAACAATACACTCTGCGTGGGCTGCCGGCGTGACGCTCTCGGAAAGTAACGATAACCTAAACTAATCCAATGCAAATCTATGACGTTAGCGTGCCGCTTTCATCGACTACGCCAACCTATCCGAGCGATCCCGGCATCGAGATCAAAGAGTGGTCGGCGCTTGCCAGGGGTGATCACGCCAATGTTTCGCAAATAAATTTCGGACTGCATTCAGGCACTCACGTCGATGCTCCGGCCCATTTCATCGAAGGTGGCACGAAAGTCGAGTCGCTGCCCCTCCAAAGTCTTATCGGAGAAGCAGAGGTTGTGGAAGTCGCAAATGACATCCGGGTGATCAATGAGAGCTTCGTTATTGCCAATTGTTCCGGCAGGTCTGAGCGGATTCTCTTCAAGACGCGTAACTCAGCCTTCTGGAATAACCAACAGGATGGGTTTCGCGAAGATTACACTTACATCGAACCTGGCGCTGCCACATGGCTGGCTGAATCAGGAATTAAACTAGTAGGCACTGATTACCTCTCGGTGGAGCAATTTAAGTCCGACAATTTTGGAACTCACCTCGCGCTTCTCTCCAGGGGAGTTGTGATTCTGGAGGGTCTGGACTTGCGAGCAGTCCCCGCCGGGTTTTATGAGTTGATTTGTCTTCCGCTCAAAATCGCGGGTGGCAGCGGCGATGGCTCTCCAGCACGCGTAATATTGCGCACCAAAGATTAAACAAAAGACGAGTTAAAAACGTATCGCAGAAAGACGCATGGCAGGCAATACTGACAATGACTACCGGGAGCGCGTGTTCCGCATAGTTCGTTCCATACCCCGCGGACGCGTCATGACTTACGGACAGATCGCCGAAATTCTCGGCGAGGGTTACACGCCACGAACCGTTGGGTTTGTTATGCACAGCTCGAACGACAAGACACCGTGGCACCGGGTAGTCAATGCTCAGGGCGGCTGTTCCACGCGGGGATTAGTTCTCCCGCATGACAAGCAACAACGAATGTTGGAAGCCGAGGGAATCAGTTTTAATGAACGGGGCCGTTGTGATCTGCAAAAGTACCTCTGGATTCCGGCTGAGACTAAAGGCAAACGCAAAACGCGAGCAGAGAAAGCCTCGCTATTCAAAAACTGAATCTTCTTCCCAAAGGAAAAGACATGAACAGAGACCCCCTCGATCAAAGAGCGCCCTATGCAGTTAGTCCGCCTCGTTATTCTGTGTCGCATCAAATGGTGACCACTGCTTTTGAACTACCAAACTTCCGCATCACGCAAAATCTCGGTGTTGTTCGCGGAATCGTAGTTCGCTCACGAAACATCTTCGCGACCATTGGCGCCGGCTTGCAGACGATCGTTGGCGGAAACATCACTGTCTGGACAAAGCTTTGCGAGGATACGCGCGCTGATGCATTTGACATTATGATCCAGCATGCGACTGAAATCGGAGCGAATGCGATCGTGGGTGCGCGCTATGATGCGACGGAGGTTTCGGCGGGAGTTACGGAAGTACTGGCTTATGGCACCGCTGTAATTGTCGAACCCACAAGCGCCGAGGCGAGCTATCGCTCATGACTGGGGCAAAGATTACCGCGGCCCAACTTCGACGCATCAAGAAGGCGATCGACACGGTCCCCTTCGCACAACTCCTCGGTATCGAGCTGGACACTATTAGCAGCGGGACGGCGACACTCGGTCTCAACGTTCGCAAGCAATTGAGGCAAAACCACGGCATGGTTCACGGCGGAGCAATTGCTTCTTTGATCGATACTGCGACCGCTTTCGCCATAATTTCTCTCCTGGCTCCCAGTGAACGAGTCACTACAGTGGATCTGACAGTAAGCTATTTACGGCCACTAACTGAAGGGCGAGTGACGGCAGTGGCCAGAGTTTTACGGTCTGGCCGACGGCTTTTCGTCGTTTCCGCGGAAGTGTTTGATAAAGACGGAAAGCTCGCAACCACAGCGCTTAGCACGTACATAAAACTTTGAATAGCTGCCCCTAACCGCTCGCTGGTTTGGGCATCTGGTTGCGGCCGCGGACGCTGTCGATAAGGCCAGTTGTGATGACTTCGCACATGGACAAACATGAATCAAAAGAAACAGATTGGAAGTGGCGCTATACTTTCTGGACGGGAATTATGTATGGGCCGATTCCTGTTGGCTTTATCATCTTAGCCATCTTTTGCGTATGCTTTGTGGTTTACAAGCTAACGAACTAATCCGAATCGCCTCATTTCAGCAACACAACTTTAGGTCACTACCCTCTGCCGTCCCTTCTGGCGTCCTGACGAAAAATCGCGCATCATAACCTTTCGCTTTTAGCCGAAGGCCTGAAGCTTTACGGTTTTTTGTGCATGGACGATCTAAGAAAATTCGCACGCTATTTTCTTCCCTACAAGGTCGAGCTAACGACTGGCGTCAGTTGCATTTTGGCCAGCGTCGTTTTCAATCTCTACATCCCGCTAATTGTTGGCCAGGCCATTGATGCAAACTGGAACGAGGTTACCTGGTCGCGTCTGACAATCTCGGCGCTGAAGGTGCTCGGAGCCAGCGTTATTGGCGGCACTTTTCTTTTTCTGCAACGGCGCATCTTGATAGGAATGTCGCGCAAGATTGAGTACGACCTGCGCCGGGATTTCTATGCCCACCTTGTGAATCAGCCGCAGACGTTTTTTCAGGAGCATCGCATCGGTGATTTGATGGCGCGCGCTACGAATGATCTGGCGGCTGTAAGACAACTGGGCGGGCCGATGATCATGTATTCGCTGCAGACGCTCTTCGTGGTAATCATCGTCCTGCCGCTAATGTTCATAATTAACTGGCGCCTCACACTGCTCCTGTTTGTGACGATGCCGCTCGTCTCCCTGACGGTGAAGTTTTTCGGCCAACAGGTTCACGTCCGCTTCGAAAAAATCCAGGACTTCTTCTCCCAAATCACCGCCCGCGCGCAGGAGAACTTTACCGGTGTACGAGTGGTGAGAGCGTATGCCCAGGAAGGCGCCGAGATTGCTGCCTTCAACGAACTGAATCGCCAATATGCAGAAAAGAGTTTGAGCCTCGTCAGAATCGACGCATTGATGCGACCGCTGATGCAGTTTCTTATCGGAATGGGCTTCGTGCTGATCATCTGGGCCGGCGTGCCGGCGGCGATCCGCGGGGAAATCACGGTGGGACAGTTTACGGTCTTCAATATGTATCTTTTCCGTTTGATCTGGCCGCTAATCGCATTGGGTTATGTCGTCAACCTCTACCAACGCGGCACAGCGAGCTTGAAGCGAATGAATGCAATATTCGCCATCAAACCTTCCATAACCGATTCTGGAGACGTGAAAACCCAACCGCCGATCAAGGGCCAGATCGAATTCCGGAATCTTACTCTTCGCTACCATCCCGGCGATGAACCAGTGCTGCGCGATATCAACCTTGTCATACGCGAAGGTCAGACCGTGGCTTTTGTGGGCCGAACTGGCAGCGGCAAGTCCACTCTCGTGAACTTGATTTCGCGCATTGTCGAAGCGCCTGAAGACACGGTGCTGGTTGACGGTATTTCGGTTCGTGATTATCCGTTGGCGCAGTTGCGAGCAAGCATTGGCTACGTTCCCCAGGAGACTTTTTTGTTCAGCGATGCGCTCGCCCAGAACATCGCTTTTGGCGTGGACAGGGCTGAACGCTCGCAAATCGAATGGGCTGCCGAAGTGGCCGGACTGACAGAAGACGTTGAGGGTTTTCCCGATCGCTTCGAAACGCTTGTGGGAGAGCGCGGGCTCACACTTTCCGGCGGTCAAAAGCAGCGAACGGCAATCGCGCGAGCAATACTCCGCGAGCCGAAAATTTTGATCCTTGACGACGCCTTGTCGTCGGTGGATACCTACACGGAAGAAAAGATCCTGGGAGAACTGCGCGGTGTAATGCGTGGCCGAACGAGTCTGATTGTTTCTCATCGTATTTCCACGGTCCGCGATGCCGATTTGATTTGCGTGCTCGACGAGGGACGCATCATGGAGCAGGGAACGCATAATGAGCTGCTCGCGCTCGGCGGCGAGTACTCGGCGTTGTATGAACGACAGTTGCTGGAAGAAGAGTTGGCGCTGACCTGATTTCTTTAGTAAACAGCGGGGCAAAGACTATGGAAAGCAATCTGGACAAACGATATCAAACGCTGGTGACCTTGTGGTTCGCATTATTGATGAGTATTGGAATGTACTTCTTGTTCTCGGTGTTCGTCGCACCCGGGAGGAGTAACGAGGCCGGCAATCCGCCAAGTTCCCTGCTGATTATCGCGCTAACTGCGCTGGGTACCTTGCTGGTTATAGTTTCGTTTCCGGTCAAGCGAAAGTTTCTTGAGCGTTCGGTTGAAAAACAAGATGTCAATCTAGTGCAGAAGGGTCTGGTGATCTCGTGTGCGATATGCGAAGTCAGCGCGCTGCTCGGACTGCTCGAACGTTTCGTTATCGGCAATCGCGAGTACTACTTGCTGTTCCTGATCGCTGCTGCCGGTACGGCGTTTCATTTTCCCCGGCGCAGCCAGTTAGAGGCCGCCAGCTATAAGAATCCGGCACAGCTCACTTAGAGAACAGATGTCGACAGCCGTAAAACAATTTCACGAAGAGGAAGCAATCGGAAAGACTTACGACTTTCAGGTTGCCCGCCGTCTGCTTCGATACCTGCGCCCCTACCTGCGCCTGCTTCTCCCGGCTCTGCTGCTGACCTTTGCACTCAACCTGTTGGGCATCCTGCAACCGAAATTTACCGAATACGCCATCGATTGGTACATCCTGCCGCGCAAATCCTCGGGACTTGAGCTGCTGGTTGGTTTATACGTAGCCGTACAACTTTTGCGACTTGTATTCTCTTATTTCCAGGCGTTGCTCCTCAATACCGTCGGCCAGTATGTCATGTTTGACATGCGCCGCGAGCTTTACGACAAGCTACAGCATCAGGAAGTGGCTTACTACGATCGCAATCCCGTCGGCCGCATCATGACGCGTCTCACCAGCGACGTCGACTCGCTCAATGAACTTTTCACGGCCGGGATTACGGATTTGCTCGGCGACCTCGTCATGATCGTTGCCATCATTGGCGTGATGTTGTGGATGGATGTGCGGCTGACTTTTGTTACCCTGCTGACCGTCCCATTGCTTTGGGCCGCGACGACGTGGTTTCGCAAAGGCGCGCGTAAAGGCTATGACATGGTGCGAACACGCATCGCCCGCATTAATGCTTTCCTGCAGGAACACTTCGCCGGCGCGCAAACAGTCCAGATCTTCAATGCCGAAGTGAAGTCGATCTACAAGTTTGAGGAGATCAATACCGACTACCGCAAGGCAAACATCGATACGATCTTTTACTACGCGGTCTTCTTTCCGCTGGTTGATTTCATCGGCGCCGTGGGCGTCGCCCTGATCATCTGGTATGGCGGTTATCGTGTGATGCAAAACACCCCCGGACATACCGTGCTGACGCTCGGCGCGCTGGTGGCGTTCATACAATATTCCAGCTTTTTGTTCCAGCCGATCCGCGACATTTCCGATAAGTACAACGTGCTCCAGGCTGCCGTCGTCGCCTCGCACCGTATTTTCAAGACGCTTGACCTTCCTATTACCATCACTTCGCCCGCGAAACCCGGCAAGTCGGGCCGAGCCGTGGGCCATATCGAGTTTGAAAACGTTTGGTTTGCGTATAAAGGCGAGGACTGGATTCTCAAGGACGTTTCATTCAAGGTCGAGCCCGGACAGTCGATCGCTCTTGTCGGCCACACTGGCTCAGGCAAGTCAACTATCACAAATCTGCTCATGCGTTTCTACGATGTACAGCGCGGCCGGATTCTTCTGGACGGCGTCGACCTACGCGATTGGGACCTGCAATCACTCCGTGAAAATTTCGCGGTGGTCCTCCAGGAAGTATTTCTTTTCAGCGGTACCATCGAGGGCAACATTCGTCTCGGGCGGACCGATATCGCTGAAGAGCGTGTCAAATGGGCAGCGCAGGAAGTCAGTGCCGAACCTTTCATCGACCGGCTACGGGGTGGCTATCAGGCCGAGGTCAAGGAGCGCGGCGCGGGACTTTCGGTAGGCCAGAAGCAGTTGATATCTTTTGCGCGTTCGCTGGCGTTTGATCCGGCATTATTGATTTTGGATGAGGCGACCAGCTCCATCGACACCGAGACTGAGCAACTGATCCAGCAAGCTATCGAGCGTGTGTTGCGGAATCGCACTTCCATCGTGGTGGCTCACCGTCTTTCAACAATTCAGCGCGCCGACCAAATCATCGTCCTTCATCACGGTGAAATTCGGGAGCAGGGCACGCATCAGGAGCTGCTCGCGCAACACGGTCTCTACTGGAAACTTTACAAACTCCAGTATGCCGACGGGGCGCGACCGGAATTGCCTATCTCGAATCCTGATGAAGAGGGTGCGGTGGAGACCGCGGGTCAAGCGCAATTTAGGGAGTAGTCCATTTGGAGTGCGGCGACCTGTCGCCGCTTTGGTCTTCGGCGGCTTGACGCCGTATTCTTATCCCCATTCGAAGCGACTACGGCCGTGATAGGTCGCGGAAGACCAAAGCGCTGACAGGTCAGCACACTCCAAAGAGTCGCCACCTTCATTTGATCAGGGCTGTAACTCTAGCAATTCATACGCGCAGGAGATGTCTATGAGAATACGATCAATGTACCGCCTTCTCGTGCTATCGCTATTTATTTTTACGACGATGCTCTCCGGAAAGACCGCCGAAATGAAAACTGTACCTAAAACCGGCCTGAGTTTCTCAATTTCCTTCCCGGAAACCAGCAGTCACACGCCCGTTGACGGCAGGGTTTTGCTGCTCGTTTCTACCGACAATTCCAAAGAGCCGCGCTTCCAAATTAACGAAGACCTGAACACACAACAGGTCTTCGGCCTCGACGTCGATGGATTGAGGCCGGGACAGGAAGCAATCGTTGACTCAGGCGCTTTTGGTTACCCACTATCGTCTCTTTCCGATTTGAAGCCTGGCGACTATTGGTTTCAGGCACTGCTTCATCGCTATGAAACGTTTAAGCGATCGGATGGCCACACCGTAAAGCTGCCGATGGATCGAGGCGAAGGTCAGCAGTGGAATAGCGCGCCGGGAAATCTATACAGCACGCCACAAAAGATAACCGTGAGTGCAGGCGACGATCGCTCGATCAAAATCACGCTGGACAAGGTTATTCCGTCCATCGAACCGCCTAAGGACACGAAATACATCAAACATGTAAAGCTGCAGAGCAAATTGCTAACGAAGTTTTGGGGCCGTCCCATGTATCTCGGCGCCAATGTTCTGCTGCCCGAAGGTTTTGATAGTCATCCCAACGCCCACTATCCGCTGGTAATTTTTCACGGACACTTCCCTGCCGACTTTGGCGGCTTCCGCGAGATGCCTCCCGATCCAAATCTAAAGCCCGATTACAGCGATCGTTTTCATCTCGCCGGCTATAACAAAATTCAGCAGGAGTATGCGTACAAGTTTTACCAGGATTGGACCGGGCCAAGCTTCCCGCGAATGATCATCATCGAGATTCAACACGCGAATCCTTACTACGACGACTCATATGCCGTGAACTCCGAAAACCTCGGCCCTTATGGCGATGCGATCACTTATGAGCTGGTGCCGTTTATTGAGAAGCAATTTCGCGGGCTTGGCAAAGGCTGGGCGCGCTTCATGTATGGCGGTTCAACCGGCGGCTGGGAAGCGCTCGCCGCGCAGATCTTTTACCCCGACGAATACAATGGCGCCTGGGGCGCATGTCCTGACCCGATAGATTTTCGCGCGTACACGGTCGTTAATATTTATGAACACGAGAACGCTTACCATGCCGAGGCGCCGTGGAAACAAACGCCGCGGCCGGGCAAGCGAAACTATCTCGGCGAACTTGCGGCAACTCTGCAAGAGATGAATTATCTCGAGCTGGCGCTAGGCACAAACAGCCGCTCGGGCGGGCAGTGGGACATCTGGCAGGCCGTCTACTCACCGGCCGGCAAAGATGGATATCCCAAACCAATCTGGGACAAGGTGACCGGCAAGATTGACGCTTCAGTGGCGGAATACTGGCGCGAACATTACGACCTCGGCTACATCCTGCGTCGTGATTGGAAAAAGCTGGGACCAAAACTCGAAGGCAAGCTTCACATCTACGTTGGCGAGGCCGACAACTACTATCTTAACAATGCCGTCTATCTCGTTGACGATTTTCTCAAGGGCACGAAGAATCCCCACTACGGCGGCGAAGTGGACTACGAGCCACGCGCCGAGCATTGCTGGAACGGCGACCACACACGGCCGAATGCAATTTCACGTCTTCGTTATCATCAGTTCTTCGCGCCAAAGATCGTCGAGCGCATTTTGAAGAGCGCGCCTAAGGGTGCGAACCTAACGAGCTGGAGATACTGACCGGGTTTCGGCGCTTGGTGTCGCGGCTTCGCCGCCTGATGTACGGAAGGTCTATGACCTTCCGGAACGCTTCCAACGGATCTCGGGGCTATGCCCCAGTGTTGGGGGCGCAGCCCCAGGATTCTAAGCGGAGCATGAACGGTGGGGCATAGAGCCCGTGTCAAAACTCAGAAATCCCACCCACGGAAGTGGGTGGATGGTTCAAGTCCGGGCTACAAACAGCGGTGACCGAGTTTTTGAATCCCACCCACGGCAGTGGGTGGATTGTTCAGATCCCGCCTGTGGTGATCGGAAGTTAGCG